>NZ_CP039692.1:0-300000 GCF_005145045.1 Agrobacterium larrymoorei | reverse complement strand
GGGTCCGCGCCTTCGACCACGATGCGTATTTCGCCTCGTTGGATCGCGATATCCGTCACGCGATGCCCGGCCCTGACCGTGACCTTGTGCCCGTTCCGCTCTGAAAGCGAAAGCAGGAACTGGAACTGCTGGTGAAAATAATCACCCAGCACCACGCGCGGATAAAACTGCCGCTCGTTGATTTCGGCTCGCACAATGCCGAAGCGTGCAAGATAATCGTCTGGCCGATCTCTGAGCCAATCGACAAGCGGCTGCGATATGAGAGGTATTTCGATGCTGGGAATGTTGGAGAGCATCACGGGATCGTTGATGCCGGGGAGATAAGGCGTGCCTTTGCCCGCTTCCATCTCGGCTTCATAAACCGTAATTTCGAGCGGTGTGGTGGATGTCGCCAGATTTTTCAGGGTGTAGATCCCCGTAGGCCCCGAACCGATTATACCAACTCTGTTTTTCATGCGACCTTACCAACGCCCTGTACCGGGTGGTTAAGCATCTGAACCAGCTGCTGGTTCCATGCGTATAGGCAGTGTCTAATGGCGTACATTGTGGAGGAGGGAGAAGATGACGCGCGACCTGATGCAGAGCGTGCCGAGACATAGCCGCGCAGCCCGCGTGTTGCACTGGATTGTCTCGGTTCTCGTGTTCATCACATGGCCACTCGGACTGATGATCGGCTTCGTCAAAGACGAGGTGAAACTGGATTTCTATCTCGTGCACGAGAGCTTCGGTTTTCTTGTCCTCTGGGTCATGCTTTTGAGGGTGGGGGCGAGGCTTTTTCAACCCGCTCCTCCCATCCAAGGACCAGCGATAGAACGTATCGCAGCCCACACCGTTCATGGCTTGCTCTACCTCTTTTTGATCGTCATGCCGGTTTCCGGCTTTCTGGCCACCAATGCTCACGGGTTTCCGCTGCAATGGTTCGGGCTGGTCCCGATCTGGAGCCCACTTGGCAAATCGCCGGAGATCGCGCCGACGCTATCGGCCATCCACGGGTGGAGCGCTTGGATCATTTTGGGTCTTTTCGCGTTACACATGCTGGCAGTGATCTTTCACCACCTGATCCGCCGAGACGCCACGCTTTACCGTATTCTTTGAACAGGGACGTCGATGCGCAATCTCCATATGACTGACAGGCTCTGGACGCGGCTTCTCTCTATTCGCGACGGGAAGGACGCGCTTCGCAGAAAAGAGGCCGATCCGGCCTTTTCGCTTTATGGCCCGATTGCTTCGGCGTGCGACGGTTTCGTGCTTGCGCAGGTGGGCCAGTCTCTGGATGGGCGGGTTGCCACGCCGAGCGGCGATGCCCGCGATATTTCAGGGCCGGATGGCCTTGCGCACTTGCATCGCTGCCGCGCTCTTGTGGATGCGGTGATCGTAGGTATCGGAACGGTGCAGAACGACAATCCGCGTCTTTCCGTTCGAGAGGTGAAAGGCCCGAGCCCCACCCGCGTCGTGATAGACTGCCGTGGCGAACTGACTGGTGATGAGGGATTGTTCCATGATGGCGGAGCGCCGGTCATCGTCATTCAGGGGCATGATGCTCCGATGTCTAACCACCGCGCCGATGTTGTAAGGCTCAAACGTGGGCCTTCAGGTCTCGATCCGGATGATATTTTGAAGTGTCTGGCCGAACGTGGATTGAAGCGGATCCTCGTGGAAGGTGGAGCGAAAACCATCGCGCGCTTCATCGATGCCGGTCTGGTCGATCATCTCCACGTTTGCATCGCGCCCCTGATCATCGGCTCCGGTCCTTGCGGCATATCCCTGCCGCCGATTGCGCAGCTTTGCAATGCGCATCGCCCCGCCGCAGAGGTTTACGGGCTGGGAAGCGATGTGCTTTTCGACTGCCGCCTGAAGGCGCCTTTAGTGAAGGGGCAGCGCCAGAAAATCCGTGTGGCCGACGATGCAGACGCTGCCGTCTACGCCGGTGTTTGAGTGACGGAAGTCGAGCCAGTCCTTGAAATCGGCAGCAGCAATATTGCCGATCTCCTGAATTGGTCGTTGAAGCCCTGTTAGGAACTCTCTCTGTAGCTGCGCCTGCGATGGACCCAGACGCCAGGGGCTATCTGCCGTTTCCACCGAAAATCCCAGTCCTTTGCAAAGTAACGAAAGGTGCTGCGTCGCATCCGGGCCAAGTGCTGGTCCAAAACCCTTATCTGAACGCTGGTGCCGGTTGAAATCGTGAGAGACCTGAGCATCCAGCGGATGCTTCACCGTCCACTCCATCACACCATCATAATTGAGAGCCGCATAAAGCCCGATGCTCTTATGCGCCAACCGCTCGACAAACCTGTCGCAGAAGTCTGCCGAACAGAGATCGAACAGAGCGGAAGCGGTGACGAGGTCAACATCTTCCAACAGCGTTTCATCCAGCCTGTTGAGGTCGGCGCAGTGAAATTCTACATCGTCGTGGTCGCCGATCTGACGCTTTGCTTCCTCCAGAAGCGCTGTCTCGTAATCGAGAAGCCTCCACTTTGTGTTGGGTAGCAACGGCGAGAGGGTGCGGTAGGTCGAGCCTGTACCGCATCCGATATCCATGATGACATGCGGCTGCGGGCGGGCGTCGAGATAGCGACGGACCTGCTCGAGCATCGGCTGGGCTCTTGCTGCGCGGTCTGCCGGTTCGCGGAGTTTAAGCCAGTCCTTGTCGAAACCGCTCATGCCAATTCTTTCAGTTTTTTCGAAATGATCTCCGAAGTATCTGCCCAGCCGGGCAAAAGCGCGCCAGCGCGTGATGCTGCCTCCGCTCGACGCGCACGTTCCCGAGGATCGCTCAACAACGTCCGCAGCGCCGCCGCGATTGCGTTCACGTCGTCCACCGGAAGCAGAAAGCCAGCATCAGCGGGCACGACATCCGGCACCGCGCCAGCCTTGCAGGCAATGATCGGCAAGCCGTGAGACAGGGCTTCAGCGAATACCATGCCGTAACCTTCATAGCGGCTGGCGAGCGCGAAGATATCGGCTTTCGCGTAGGCCGGCCCCAGATTGTCGGACTCGCCCGCGAGGATAATGCGATCCGAGAGCTCCAGCGTCTCTATCTGCCCCTTAAGCGCGGCGGCCACGGTCGGGTCCAGATGCGGACTGCCTATGATCGTTGTTTGCCACGCCAGATCGGCAACCTTCGCCAGTGCCGCGATCAGTACGTCATAGCCTTTGCGCTGGGTAAGCGAACCGACGGACAGGATTTGGGGTACGTCATTCTGCGCTTTGGGCTTGGAGGATGGCTTCGCCGTTCCCGGAACGGCTACGGCAATTTTATCGGCTGGTACAGCGAAGTTTTTCGTAAGCTCCGCTGCCGTCATGGGTGAGGTCACGATCACATGGCGTGTGGCGGCGAGTGCGGCTCTTTCGCTCTGCCGAAGCGGTGCCTGCTGCTCTTTGCTCAACCCGGTTTCGAGTGCCAGCGGATGGTGAACAAGGGCGACGATGTTGAGCCGGTCGGCCTCGCGCTCCGCCCAGTCATCCATAATGCCGAAGGCAAGGCCGTCGATTACCACCAGCGCGCCGTCCTCCAATGCGGAAAGGCGTCGCTCCGCTTCCTTCAATGCTTCCTGATTTGGAGAGGGAAAGCCGTCTCCAAGGGCAAGAAGCTCGACATTCCAGCCAAGCTCTTTCAGGCCTTTGATGATTTCCCGGTCATAGCCATATCCCCCGGTCCGCAGTTCAAGATTGCCGGGGTAGGCGAAGGTGAGGTGTGATGTCAAAGGTCTGCCTCATACCAGCCGCGAGCAGCGTGAGATTCATGAAGGGTGACTTTCAGGCGGGATATGCGATGGCTGCCGGGACCAAGGCGTTTTGCCGCGACCGCTGCTGCAAGCTCATCGAAAATATGCTTGGCGATGACTTCCGTGGTGCTGACCCTGCCTTTGAAGACATCGAGTTCATCCAGATTCTGGTAGTTCAACGGCTTCAGCACCTCCGAAAGAACAGTGGTTGCAGCCCCGATATCGACAGCCAGACCATCCTCGTCCACATCCTTGGTGAAAAAGGCTGCATCCACAACGAAGGTTGCGCCGTGCATGCCCTGTGCCGGACCGAAGACCGGACGCGGAAGGCTGTGGGCGATCATGATGTGGTCTCTGACTTCGACTGCGAACATGGTTTCTCTTTCGTTTGAGCATTTTCAGCAAAAGTGTGAAGCGGTTTTGCGTTCGGATAATGCGTTAGGTCTAGTATTGAATGCGGTGGCAGAGCGTGTCCTGCGATGACAGGATACGTGGGTAATCGGCGGCCAGATCAGCGAATGCCGTCTCGCCGGAAATCAGATGATCCAGCCTTTCGTCACGCAAAAGCTCGAGCGCTTTTGCCATTCGTCGCGAAAACGTCCAGCGGGCTTTGCGCGATGAGGGAACAGAGCCGACCTGTGAACTGATGAGAGAAAGCCGCTTGGAGTGAAACGCGCCGCCAAGCGGAATTGTAACGGTCTTGTCGCCATACCAGCTTGCTTCCACTATCCGCGCTTCCATCCCAGCATGTTCGACCGCGTTGGCTAGGGCGGCCCCGGATGCGGATGCATTGATCAGCACATCGAACTCGCCTTCCAGATCGCCTGGCTGGACGAAGGAAATGCCCATGGCCTCCGCGTGGCGGCGGCGGTCAGGGTTCACGTCCACTAGAATGGTTTCCGTTCCGGCGATCCTTGTGGAAATGTTGGCGATAAGCGTACCCACGACCCCGGCCCCGAATACCGCAACGCGGTCACCCGGCTGAATGAAAGCATCCCAAACGATGTTGAGGGCAGTTTCCATATTGGCCGCAAGCACGGCGCGCTCGGGCGGAAGGCCTTCCGGCAAGGGTGAGACCATATCCGCCGTCGTTATGAAAAAATCCTGATGGGGATGCAGGCAGAAGACGGTTTGACCGACAAGCTCCTCAGGACCGGCCTCGATCACGCCCACGCAGGAATAGCCGTACTTTACGGGAAACGGAAAATCGCCTTCCATGTGCGGTCCCCGCATCCGCTCGAATTCGCTGTGCGGCACTGCTCCGTTGAAGATCAGCGACTCCGTTCCTCGGCTGATGCCGCTGTAGAGGCTGCGAACCAGAACTTCATTGGGAGCTATCGTCTTCAGGACCGTTTCTCGTATGCCGCATTGGCCTTTGCTCTCGATCCAGAGTGCTTGAGACTTCATTGGTGATGAGATTGCTGCGGTGCCGTTAGCAGATGCCAAAAGGGTGATCCCAATAAATGCGTGTTCAATGGAGCGTATTGCCAAGCCAAGCGTTTTGTTCCGTGGATGTCAGCAAAATAAATTCACGCCCGCAAGGAAATCCGCCCGCGATCTTCTTCGTAAAAAACAAAAACGTCCAGGGAGAGTATGTCAGATGTCGCATGGTACCCAGCCAACTTTCCAGTTCACCACACCGGCGATCGAAGTAGAGCGTGCCGTCGCGGAGCTTCGTTTTGGTCGCCCCGTCCTGTTGTCCTCCAACGAACGAAAGTTGGCCGTTCTCGCCCTCGATGCAGTCGCACCGTCGATCTACGATCAGTTCGCAATGGCGGTAGATAACAAGCATTCGCTGCTTTTGACGGCCCCTCGGGCAACCCGGCTCGGTATCGTCGGTAGCGGTGATATACTGACGCCTCTCGCAGGTGTGAGCTTCGAGCAGGCCTCGCGCCTGTCTTATGTTTTGGGTGCCGAGCGCCCATCCAGCTGGATGAAGGCCGATGATCTTTCATCTCAGACTGCGGAACTCGCGCGGATCGCGCTTCTGCTTCCGGCGATGGTTATGGCGGATGTCTCGGCTTCGAATGAAAGGTTTGCCGGATGCTGCGAACTGGCCGCTGAAAATCTGAAGGGGGCGGATGTTGCCCGCCAGCGTTTCGAACAGGTGGTTCGCACGCGCGTTCCGCTGAAGGATCTGGGAGACTCCGAATTCGTCGTTTTCCGGGGTGGCCTTGCGCAGAAGGATCAGGTGGCAATCGTCGTCGGCAAACCGGATGTCTCGCGCACCGTTCCGGTCCGCATCCATTCCTCCTGCATCACCGGCGATCTTTGCGGTTCGCTGAAATGCGATTGCGGCGATCAGTTGAGGAACGGTCTGGCTCTGTTAAAACAGGCAGGCGGCGGGGTTCTGCTTTATCTCGATCAGGAGGGTCGTGGCACCGGCATTGGCGCAAAGATGCGGGCTTACGGCTATCAGCATCTCGGCCTCGATACGATCGATGCCGATGCGGAGCTGGGGCTTGCCGAAGATCACCGCCGCTACGAATCCGCCGTCTCGATGTTGCGGCACATGAACATCTCGAAAGTCGCCGTCTACACCAACAATCCGACCAAGATCAGCGCACTGAGGGCTGGGGGCATAGAGGTAGATGCGCGTGCGCCGGTGACAGGGACGGTAACGGCTGAAAACCAGAATTATCTTCGCACGAAAACCCTCCGCGCCGGTCACATGATGGACTTGAAGGCGCTGGTTGCTGCCGAGTAATATTGGGCCGCAGGGAGGATTGAATGGCACTTATACATGGCGATGCGCCTCATAATCTGAGGGACCGAAAGCCCCTCATCCAAAACACGCTGGCGCATCTTGCCTGCCTCATGATCGGCACAATCGTTGTCGCCTTGGTCGTGCGGATGGAAATGTCCATGGGATGGGATTTTGTGGCTGCCGCCGTGCTTTCCCTCTCCATCATTTTCGGCTTCGTCGTTTATCTTCTGCCGAGCTATCCCCACCGATGTTTCGGCTATGCCAACATAGTCACGGCATTTCGGGCCTCGCTCGTCAGCCTTACCGGAGCGACTGTGCTCTGTTTCGAAAGTTTGCAACATGCCGATACGGTTCTTTGGATACTGGTCGGCGTCGTCCTCTTTGCGTTGGCGCTGGATGGTATCGACGGATACCTCGCCCGCCGGTATCGGCAGGAGTCGGAACTGGGTGCCCGCTTCGATATGGAGGTGGATGCCTTCCTCATTCTCATCCTTTCCGTTGCAGCCGCCATGCTGGACAAGGCAGGAGCTTGGGTGCTTCTGATCGGCCTGATGCGATATCTCTTTGTTGCAGCAGGCTGGTTCCTTCCGGTGCTTAACGGGGAATTGCCATCGTCGCTGAGGCGCAAATTCGTTTGCGTCGTGCAGGTTGCCACCCTCTGCCTGATCCTCGTTCCTGCGGTGAGCGTGCCGCTATCCAGCACTCTCGCGGCGATCTCCCTGATGCTGCTGGCAACATCTTTTGCCATCGATATTGCCTACCTCCTGCGCAAGCGGGTGGCGGGATGACAGTCGCCAATAATCTATCGTCATCGCTTGGCCTCGCACGCTCGCTGGTCGTCTATTATGGTCAACCCTGGCGGCGTTATGCGCTGAAGCGTTTTTATCGCTCCCTCATTTCGCCCGGCGAACTTGCCTTCGATATCGGCGCGCATGTGGGCAGCCGCAGCCGCACGCTGCTGGATATCGGTGCAAAGGTCGTGGCAATCGAACCGCAGCCGATTTTTGCGGATTTCGTAGAAAAGCGGCTGGGAGCTGAACTCGAAGGCTTCGAGCGCGTCGCTGTCGGGCGTTCTCAGGGAACGGTCGATCTCCTGATCTCCAGCCGCCATCCGACCGTTACCAGTGTTTCTTCCAGTTTCGTGGACGCGGTGAAACAGAATGCCGGTTTTGCCCACGTGGATTGGGACAGGACGGTCAGCGTTCCTATGGTCACGCTGGATGATCTGATCCAGAAATACGGCATGCCCGTCTTCTGCAAGATCGATGTGGAGGGTGCGGAAGCGGAGGTGCTAGCGGGTTTGACGAGGCCGATCAATCTCGTCGCGTTCGAATACATCCCGGCAATGCCATCGGTCGCTTCCGATGCGATGGAAAAGCTCCTGTCGCTCGCGGACTACCGGTTCAACCGCGTCGAAGGCGAGACCCACCGCTTCACCTCCGATCAATGGAGAACGGGTAGCGAGATGCTGGCAGAGCTGCAGAGCATGTCAGCGGAGGCCCCATCCGGAGACGTCTATGCGCGTGTAGAGCCTGCCTGATGTCTGTCTCATGCGCGGCTTGGACGCTGCCTGAAGGCCGTAGCCGCAAGGAGAAAAAGACCGGGTGCGGCACCGGCCAACGAGAGCCAGCCATAGGTAATGCTTGCAGCAAGTCCCTCCACAGAGGATGCGCCGAGCATGGGCCACAGCGCCATCGCCGCCGCCTCGCGCGTGCCCCAGCCGCCAAAGCCGGTGGGTATCAACATCGCAACCAGACAGAACGGAATAATCGTGATGCCCGCGACGAAGGGAAGGTTCGATCCGGTTGCCTGCGCGGCAATGAAGAACGTCGCGACATAGGTGAAGAGGATGGCAGCACTTGTCAGTGCATGAAACAGCCATGCCTTCCGCCGGACGAAAACGTTAAGCAGGCTTTCGCCCAGTGCGCTCTCGGCGGCCTTCCATTTTCTGATCCAGAAGAGGACCACGGCAAGAGCTGCGACCAGCGCGATACCGAGCACAAGATAATGCCTCGCATGCTGACCGAGATTGGCGTCCGTAACGAAGGGCCAGATCGAAAGGCCTATCATTGCCAGAAGAAAGAAGGCAATCTGGCCGGAGAGCCTTTCGAAAATCACGGCCTTGGCGGGTTGTTTCCATCCTCCGGGGCCATCGCTGCGCATTCTCCACGCTCTCAACGCATCGCCACCTATTCCGCCCGGCAGGGTCTGGTTCAGCACGCTGGCGACATAATATTCGCGGATGGCCTTGAGCGGCGCGATATCTTGGTCGAGGCGCCGGGAGGTAAATCGCCACCGCAACGCAGACAGCACGATCTGAACCTGAACCAGCGCAAGGCAACCGATGATCGCGGTCCACGAGATGCGAGACAAAGATTGCTGAAGCCCATTCAAGTCTGTCCGCAGGAGGATGATAATTCCAAGAGCCGCCAGAACGATGAGGGACCCGAAAATTCGCAGTTTGTTCAAGCGCGGCGGCCTCTGTATTTTGCCTGTTATTCCAACAGCGCTTTACGTGCGGGGAATGGGAGCAGATTGGATTGATTGGAAAAAGCTGGACAGGTCCCAAACACATTAACTTGAAAGCTGCGGTCGGTGCAGTGCTTTTCTCCGTCACCGCCTTGCTTGCTTTCACTCTGCCGGACCATCCTGACGCGATTGGGTTGGACGCATTTATGCGCCTTCCATTGGAGTGGCCGTTGATCGCAATCCTCGTGCTGGTGGCGCGCGGGTGGCTGAGGCGCCTCGTTATTTTCCTTAGCGGCTTCGTGGTCTTTCTGATGCTTTTCCTGAAGATCGCGGATATCGGCGTGCAAAGTGCATTCCAGCGTCAGTTCAATCCGTACCTCGATGTGAAAATGCTGACCGATGGCTGGAACCTGATCTCCGGCACCATCGGTACTCCCGCGGCCCTTGTGGCGCTGACATGTGGCATCCTTATCCTCTTGCTTGTCGCATTGATCTTCCTCAAATCTCTTCGCTGGATGGCCGAGGCGCGAGGACATTTGCGGCGGCTGCTTATCGGTGTCTTTGCCTTCATCGTCGTTATTGCCGGAGGACTTTTGCTGCTGGATAGAACGCGCGTGGAGTTGGCAACGCCGACCTATCTTGCCGCGAGGCTCAGCCTCATCGTCCGTTCGGTCGAGGATATGCAGGTTTTCGAAAAGGCGCTAGGCACCGGTATCGGTCCTCAGGATGGAAAGGGTCTCTTCCGGGCGGTAAAGGGTAAGGACATTGTTCTCATCTTCTTCGAGTCCTACGGACGATCTGCGGTCGAGGACCCCCGCTATTCCAATGTCACCCTGCCGCGCCTTTCGGCGGTTCAAAGACAGATCGAGGCGGCAGGGCTGCATGCGGCAACCGGTTGGGTAACGTCTCCGACTGTCGGCGGCATAAGCTGGCTGGCGCATGGCACGCTTCTGTCCGGGCTGTGGGTTGATAGTCAGGCACGTTATGACCGTCTGATGATCAGCCATCAGCCCAGCTTGAACCGGCTGTTTTCTCAGGCGGGCTGGCAAAGCGTGGCCGTCATGCCCGCCATTACCATGGCGTGGCCGGAGTCCGATTATTTCGGTTACGATCAGATACTTTCCGCATCCGGACTGGGATATCGCGGCAAACCATTCAATTGGGTCACCATGCCGGATCAATATACGCTGTCGGCGTTCGACAGGCTGGCGATCAAGCCAGCTCATGCGCGCGGTCAGAACGTGATGGCGGAAATCGCGCTCATCTCCAGCCACGCGCCGTGGACGCCGGTGCCGAAGCTCATTGACTGGAACGATATCGGCGATGGTTCCGCATTCAACGACCAGGCCACAAGCGGCGATCCTCCGTCCGTCGTTTGGGCCAATCCAGACCGCGTGCGCAGCCAGTACATACAGACCATCGATTACACTCTGGCAACGCTGGGAGAGTTCATGGCGCGGCAGGGGCCGGGCGTGTTCTATATCATTCTGGGCGACCACCAGCCCGCCTCCATCATAACGGGGTCGGGAGCCTCCAGAGCGGTGCCCGTACATATCGTCACCGATGATGCGCAGTTACTCGAACGTTTCCAGCAAGATGGTTTCACAACGGGCATGACGCCGACGAACGCCACGCGGGAACGACCGATGAACGAACTTCGCCAGCTTCTGATCGATGCTTTCAGTGGCCAGCCAGAGTAGCGCCGGGCTACGGTCTCGCAAAAAAACTTGAGATTCTTAGAATATATTTCTTTCCAGTCCACTTTAGCCTGCTATTACCCGGTTGGCGAAAGCGCATCATCGCTTTGAGGGTGAAAAGGCAGATCGAGGCATGGAACGAGGGTGGCAGGTGATGTTGAGACGGCGGCAGGCGCTCGCGCTGTTGGCGGCCTCCGCATTCGCTCGCCCTCTTCAGGCTCAGGCTCTTCCCCGCCTCGCGGCCATCGATTGGGCGATGCTGGAAACAAGTGTCGCGCTCGGTATCATGCCGGTGGCCGCGACCGAGCTTATCCAGTTTCGCAAAGGTGCCGTAGAGCCACGCATCCCGCAAACGGTGATTGATCTTGGGCTGCGCGGTGCGCCGAATTTCGAGCTTCTGAGCCTCATCAAGCCGGATTTCATTCTGATCTCGCCATTCTATACGCGCTACGAAAGCCGGTTGGGCGGCATCGCACCGCTCATCTCCCTGCCGTTTTACGTGCCTGGACAGCCACCCTTCGAAAAGGCTCTTGCTGCAGTGTCTGCGCTCGGTGAGAAGCTGGGGCGTAGCGAGGAGGCGACTGCGGTGCTCGATCAGGCGGGGAGCGATCTGGCCCAAATGCGAGAGAAGCTCGCGCCGTTCGCCGCTCGCCCGACATATGTGGTGAATATCGGCGACGCCCGCCATTTCCGTGCGTTCGGGACAGATAGCATGTTCGGCGATGTGCTCGGGCGGCTTGGTCTGCCCAATGCCTGGAAGGACGTATCGCGTTTCACCTTCGCCGCGCCGGTGCCGTTGGAAAACCTTGCGGCTGAGCCCGAAGCGCGCATCGTCATCGTTTCGGATGTTCCCGTAGAAGCCAGAAGTTCTTTCTATGGCAGTGCCCTATGGAGTTCTCTTGAATCTGTGCGGCAGGGGCGGGTGGTCATGCTCGGTAACGTCAATCCCTATGGTGGCATCACCGCAGGCATGCGTTTTGCCCGCCTGTTGACGCAAGCGCTTCTTGCACAGGCAAGCGCACTATGACGGCAAGAAACCTCTGGCTTTTTGCCGTACTGACCCTCATCGCAGCATTTTCGCTTTTCCTGCATGCGGCCACCGCCCGCCTGCCTTTTTCGGTCTGGCCGGGTTTCCCGTTCGATCTGGCGCAGATGACGACGGATCAGATCATTCTTGCCTATGGCATATTTCCCCGTGCGTGTGTTGCTCTGCTGGCCGGAGCAATGCTCGGGCTTTCGGGGGCGTTGTTGCAGCAGCTTCTGAGAAACCCGGTTGCCGATCCGTCGACACTTGGCATCTCGGCGGGCGCGCAGCTTGCCATCGTTTCCGCAACATTGTTCTGGCCGTCACTATTGGATGGATATCGCGGGATGGTCGCGCTGGGCGGGGCAGCCGTTGCGGCAGTATTGGTGTTCATGCTCGGCTGGCGGCGCTCTTTCGAGCCGGTCACGATGATCGTCTCCGGCCTGTTGATCGGCATTACCGCCGCGTCCCTCTCCGCCGCACTGACGCTATCGCAGGGCGAATACCTGATGTCGCTGGTGACATGGAACGGCGGGTCGCTCAGCCAGCAGGATTGGTCGGCGGCCCGGTCGCTCGGCTGGCAACTGGTGGCGGGGCTGGCCGCGACCGCGCTGTTGATCCGGCCTTTGATCGTGCTCGGATTGGGCGATACTGGCGCGAAATCCCTTGGCGCCTCACTCTTTGCAACGAGGCTCGCTGTCGCTGCCCTTGCGGTCGGTCTGGCTGCCTTCGTTGCCGCCGCCGTCGGCCTTGTCAGCTTTGTCGGTCTGGCAGCACCTGCCTTGGCGCGTGGCCTCGGTGTCCGGCGGCCCGCTTCCGTCATTTTCGCCGCGCCGCTGATCGGTGCCTTGCTCCTCTGGTTTTGCGATGGCGCCGTGCAACTGCTTGCCAGCAGCATGAGCGAGACATTTCCGACCGGTGCCGTTACAGCGCTGATCGGCGGACCGCTGCTTCTGTGGCTTCTGCCAAAGGTCAAGTCCACGGAGATATCCGGCTCAGACGAGCGAGGCTTTGCACGACGACGCGGATATTCCGCTATCGGCGTGATCACAATTGCACTGATGGTCATCGCTTTTGTTGCGCTGTTTTTAGGACGGTCGCCGGAAGGTTGGGGTTTCCTCAGCACATCGCAGCTGTCTGAAATCCTGCCCTTCCGCTGGCCGCGCCTTCTGGCGGCTTCTGCCGCCGGTGGCCTGCTTGCGCTTTCGGGTGCTATCCTGCAACGATTGACGGGCAATCCGATGGCAAGCCCGGAGGTGTTGGGGATCAGCGGTGGCGCGGGTCTTGGTTTTGCGGCGGCGCTTACCGTTTACCCGCTGGCGGGAAATCTCGAACTGTTCGGTGGCGCTGGCATCGGCTCGTTGATCGTTATCGCGCTTGTTCTGATCTTTTCCAGTCGGCGTGGCCTGAGCCCCGAGAAAGTGCTGCTGGCGGGCATCGCCATCAGTTCACTTGGCGCGGCGGTGCTTTCTGCTCTTCTTTCGGTTGGCGATCAGCGGGCATGGCAGATCCTTGCCTGGCTCAGCGGCTCCGGTTCAACCGCTACGCCATTGTCGGCAATTCTGCTTGCGCTCCTATCCATTCTTCTGCTGCTTGTCGGCATCACCTTCACCCGGTGGCTGACGATCCTGCCGCTGGGTCTGCCTGTTTCCCAATCGCTCGGCCTGCCGCTTAGGGTGTCGCGGGTCACGATGGTCGTCGTTGCCGGTGTTGCCACTGGTGCGGCTTCTCTTCTTGTCGGGCCCTTGAGTTTCGTCGGGCTGATGGCACCGCATATCGCGCATCGTGCTGGCTTCACCACAGCGCGACATCATCTCATCGCCTCATTCCTCTTCGGGGCGCTCCTCATGGTGCTTTCCGATCTGGGAGCCAGAACCGTCACATTTCCCTATGAATTGCCGCTGGGGCTTTTTGCGGCGTTGGCCGGTGCACCTTATCTCGTCTGGCTGATTGGACGCCGCACATGAGCCTGCGCTTAATTCTCGTATTCTTCAAAGGTGGCTGCCTATGACGCTGTTGCAACAGACAAAACTGGCGAGCAACCTTCTGTTCTCCCTGCAGGATGTCTCCGTTTCCGTGCCGGGCAAGACGTTGTTGCAGCCGCTGACTGCCTCCTTCGAAGCCGGAAAGATCATCGGCCTTATCGGCCATAACGGCTCGGGAAAATCCACACTTCTCAAAGTGCTGGCACGGCTTCAGGAGCCGAGTTCCGGTAGCGTCTCCTTCGAGGGAAAGGACTTGAAAAGTTGGGGTGGGAGAGAGTTTGCCAGACGGCTTGGCTACCTGCCGCAATATACCCCCTCCGCCTCAGGCATGACCGTGAAGGAACTGGTGGCACTGGGACGATACCCATGGCACGGCGCGCTCGGTCAGTTCAGCGCAGAGGACCACGCAAAGGTGGAGGAGGCGATTGAACTGACGCATATTGGCGGCCTTGCGGAGCGCCTTGTCGACACGCTTTCCGGCGGTGAGCGGCAGAGGGTATGGCTGGCGATGCTGGTGGCGCAGGATACGGAATGCCTGCTGCTGGATGAGCCTATTTCCGCGCTGGATATGGCGCACCAGCTCGAGGTGCTTTCGCTGGTGCGTGCTCTTTCGCATCGAAAGGGCGTTGGCGTCATCGTTGTGCTGCATGATGTGAACATGGCGACGCGTTTCTGCGATGAGATCGTTGCGCTGCACACCGGGCGCATCATCGAAAGAGGCACGCCGGACGAAATCATGACGGAGGCTGCGCTTGAGCGGATTTATGGGCTGAGGATGAATATCGTGACCCATCCAGGCTCCGGCTTGCCCGTCGCTCTTCCTGCCTGACATTCAAAAATACAGGAACGAAAGCTGCACCCGTTCATTTCCTTCATGTCAATTACAACACAGGAGGAAATACTCATGGTGTCTGCGACAAGTATCCGCGAGCATATGGAAGTTAAAGCTGCCGATGGCAGCCATATCGGCACGGTCGATCGTCTGGAAGGCGAAAGCCGCATTAAGCTCACCAAGAACGATGCAGATGACGGCAAGCATCATCTCATCCCGCTGGATTGGGTGGATCACGTCGATTCTCATGTCCATCTCAGCAAGTCCGCATCCGATGTGCGCCAGGGCTGGGAAACGCTGAACTAAGTCGAGTTCAGTCATAGATGACAAAATGCGGCCAGCGAGCCGCATTTTGTATTTGGGGAATCTGGTACCCCTTAAAACAATGACCCATAAATTGCCCTATGTGCTACAACCGTAACGAAGTATTTTCTTTGATGTAGTTATCTGGCGATAACTGAAGAGAGACTTCCATGCGAATAAGCGCGATAACCAACTGGGCCTATATTATAACCGTCGCGCTGACGCTTCTTGCCGGTGGTTCTTTCATCCTTTCCTCTAGTTTTGCCGATCTGGAACGGCGCGCTGTCGAGCAGCATCTCACGGTTCAGGAGATTGCCGACGAATTGGACATTGCAGCGGAAAAGCGCAGCGATGATATTCGGCTTTATGTGATGCGCGGAGATGAGGCGGAGCTTGCCGCTTTTTATGTCGACGAGAATGCCGAGCGCGGCTTCGAGGCACTTGCTGAGAAGGCACGTACCAACGGGGCGACCGAGCAGGAGCAGGTGCTGTTGACGGATATCGCGCGACAGGCAGAGGCGCTGGATGAAATCGAAGAACGCGCCATCGCCGAAATGCGGCAGGGCCAGCGGACTGCTGCGCAGCAGATCGTTTTCGGTGACGAACATAACCGTCTGCAAACCGCTTTGCTGGCGGATGTGGAAAAGCTCAGCCAGATGTTGACGGCACGCACCGGCGCCGTGCTGGAAGATGCCAAGGAAAAGAGCGACATTTTCGGGCTGCTCGCACGCGTAATGCTGACGCTGACAGCCATCGTGTTTCTCAGCGTTCTCTATTTCGTCGTCAAGAAGCGCATTGCCAATCCCATCGTAACGATGACGGGTGTCATCAACCGACTGGCCAGACAGGAATTCGACGTCGAGGTTCCGCATCTCGACCGGCGCGATGAAATCGGTGAGATGAATGCCGCAATCGAGGTGTTCCGGGCCAATGGCCTTGAGCGTGAGCGGCTGGATGCGGAGCTTCGCAAGGACCAGCGGATCAAAGACCTCATTTTGCAAATGATGCATCGGCTACAGGCCTGTCAGGCAGAACATGAGATCGCAGGCATCGTTTCGCTTTATATGCCGCAAATTTTCCCGGATATGGCGGGAGCGCTGTTCATTCAAGACGAGACCCACAGCAATCTTCTGGTGCGCGGCACCTGGCGGGAGCCGAAATACGCCAAAGTCTCTTTGCAGCCGAGCGACTGCTGGGGCTTGAGGCGCGGACGTCCTCATTTGGGTGATCCAGCGGATAATGATGTCATCTGCCCGCATCTTTCGGCATCCGACCTTTGCAATCTCTGCGTTCCGCTCACCGCTCTTGGCGATATTGTCGGGCTGCTGTCGCTGGAAGCAGAGGATTGCGATCTCGTTATCAATGCCCGGGTCTATCTTGAGCTGATTGCGGAAAATCTGGGTCTTGCCATCGCTAATCTGCAACTGCGTGACCGGTTGACAGGGCTTGCGACGCGCGACGCCCTAACGGGTCTGCTCAACCGCCGGTCCCTGGATGAGGCAATAAACCGGCTTGGGAAAAGAGAGCCGCAGGGTAACCAAAGCTGCCTGATGCTGGATATCGACCACTTCAAGCGCTTCAACGACGAATTCGGCCACGATGCGGGCGATGCCGTTATCAAGCATGTCGCAAGCATTCTCGTCAGCGCGGGTGTCGAGCAGAGCAAGGTTTATCGCTTCGGCGGCGAGGAGTTCACCGTGCTTCTCGACGGGCTGAGCGAAGACGAGGCCACGGCATTCGCAGAAAGCCTGCGGGAGAAAGTGGCCAAGGCGCCGCTTTCCGACAGGGGACGTTTTCTCGGCGTGGTTACCATTTCGATTGGCGTGGCATCCGCGCCGGAACAAGGCACGGTCAACACGCTGGTCACCCGCGCAGATGCGGCTTTGCTGATTGCCAAGGAGCGCGGACGCAACAGAACCGTCCGCTCCTCATCGCTGGTCAAGGAACGCGTTTGACGTTTTATGCTACGAGGCCGGGAGCTTCCGAGCCGGTGCGCTCCACATATTCTGTGTAACCGCCATCATATTGATGGATGCCATCCGGCGTCAGTTCCAGAACGCGGTTGGACAGCGCGCCAAGGAAATGGCGGTCGTGCGAAACGAAGAGCATCGTGCCTTCATATTCTGAAAGCGCCTTGATCAGCATTTCCTTCGTGTCGAGATCGAGGTGGTTGGTCGGCTCATCGAGGACGAGGAAATTCGGCGGATCGAACAGCATGGCGGCCATGACGAGACGCGCTTTTTCACCACCGGAAAGCACGCGGCACTTCTTTTCCACGTCGTCGCCGGTAAAGCCGAAGCAGCCGGAAAGCGCGCGAAGCGGTGCTTGCCCTGCCTTCGGGAAGTGCTGTTCCAGCCATTGCAGAATGGTGGCGTCCCCATCCAGCAGATCCATCGAATGCTGGGCGAAGTAACCCAGCTTGACGCTGGCGCCAATCGTCACGATGCCATCATCCGGTTCCGCAGTGCCGGTCACCAGTTTCAACAGGGTGGATTTGCCAGCACCGTTCACGCCCATAAGGCACCAGCGCTCCTTGCGGCGGATCATGAAATCCAGCCCGTCATAGATGGTGCGGCTGCCATAAGCCTTTTTGACCTTTTTCAGCGAGACAACGTCTTCGCCTGAACGAGGAGCTGGCAAAAATTCGAAGGCAACCGTCTGCCTGCGGCGCGGGGGCTCTACGCGCTCGATCTTGTCCAGTTTCTTCACGCGGCTTTGCACCTGCGCTGCATGGGAGGCGCGGGCCTTGAAACGCTCGATGAACTTCAGCTCCTTGGCAAGCATCGCCTGCTGGCGCTCGAACTGGGCCAGCTGGTGCTTTTCGTTCAGCGCACGTTGCTGTTCGTAGAAACCATAATCGCCGGAATAGGTGGTCAGCGATCCGCCATCGATCTCGATGATCTTGTTGACGATGCGGTTCATGAATTCCCGGTCGTGGGACGTCATCAGCAGCGCACCGTCATAGGTCTTCAAGAAGTTTTCCAGCCAGATCAGGCTTTCGATATCCAGATGGTTGCTCGGTTCGTCGAGGAGCATAACGTCCGGGCGCATGAGAAGAATGCGGGCAAGTGCCACGCGCATCTTCCAGCCGCCGGAAAGCTTGCCGACATCGCCGTCCATCATCTCCTGGCTAAAGCTGAGGCCCGCCAGCACTTCGCGCGCGCGGCCTTCCAGCGAATAGCCATCCAGCTCTTCGTAACGTGCCTGCACTTCGCCGTAGCGTTCGATGATCTCGTCCATCTGGTCGAGTTGATCGGGATCCACCATGCGGGCCTCAAGCTCGCGCAACTCGGCCGCAACGACGCTGACGGGACCAGCGCCTTCCATGGCTTCCGCCACGGCACTGCGGCCTGCCATTTCGCCCACATCCTGATTGAAGTAGCCGATGGTGACGTTCTTTTCCGCCGCGACCTGACCTTCGTCAGGCTGCTCCTCGCCCGTGATCATGCGAAAGAGCGTGGTCTTGCCCGCGCCATTCGGCCCCACAAGCCCGACCTTCTCGCCACGGTTCAGCGCAGCGGACGCCTCGATGTAGAGAATGCGGTGGCTGGCGGATTTGCTGATATTTTCGATGCGGATCATGGGGAGCGGGACCAAACTGTCAAAACTTTTGCGCCCCTATGCCATGCCCCGGCGCCAGTGTCATCCGCTGAATGCGCGCAACAGGAAATCGCCATCCATCTGAAACGAAAAAAGCGACCTGTTACGGTCGCTCTTCTCGTACTCGCTTGGGAGGCGATGTCAGGCCTGCGGCTGCTTGGTCTTGCGCAGATAAGGCAGAACAGTGTCGAACGAACCGAAGCGCTTGATCGCATCTTCGTTGGAAACGGCAGCGGTGATGATCACGTCGTCACCCTGTTTCCAGTTCGCAGGCGTGGCGACCTGATGTTTTGCCGTCAGCTGAATGGAGTCGATGGTTCTGAGGATTTCATCGAAGTTGCGGCCGGTCGTCATCGGATAGGTGAGGATCAGCTTGATCTTCTTGTCCGGGCCAATCACGTAAACGGAGCGAACCGTCGCGTTATCGGCAGGCGTGCGGCCCTCGGAGCTGTTACCAGCATCGTCCGGCAGCATGTCGTAAAGCTTTGCGACTTTGAGTTCCTTGTCGCCGATCAGCGGGTAGGCAACCTCGAAACCGGTCGCGGTCTTGATGTCCTGCTTCCACTGTGCGTGGCTTTCCACGGGATCGACGGAAATGCCGATGACCTTCACATTGCGCTTCTTGAACTCTGCATCCAGACCAGCCATCGCGCCAAGCTCCGTGGTGCAGACCGGCGTGAAGTTCTTTGGATGCGAGAAAAGGACCGCCCAGCTATCGCCGATCCAGTCGTGAAAACTGATCTGGCCCTGGGTGGTATCCGCCGTGAAATCCGGCGCGGTCTGGTTGATGCGCAGTGTCATTATGTGCTCCCGTAAATTCTGTGGTAATTGTGGCGCGAAGCCTATCGTTTGTCGCCGAACATTTATGCTCGCGCGGAGGCTGCGGAGAAAAATGCTTCTGAATTTTGCGGAACACAGCAATATTCGTTCAGATAGAAAGGTCTGCCGGAATTTCTTCCGGCAGACCGAACTTGATAGCCTTACGAAATAACCGGATCCAGCGAGCCCGAAGCATAGCGCTTTGCCATGTCACGCAGCGGGATCGGGTTAATCTTGTTGGCCTGACCTGCGGTGCCGAACAGTTCGAAGCGCTCCTTGCAGAGCTTCGTCATCGCTTCGCGTGCAGGCTTCAGATACTTACGCAGATCGAATTCCGCGGGCTCTTCTGCAAGAACGCGGCGGATCTGGCCGGTAATGGCCATGCGGCAGTCGGTATCGATGTTGATCTTGCGAACGCCATTCTTGATGCCGCGCTGGATTTCCTCGATCGGAACGCCAAACGTCGGCTTCATCGCGCCGCCGTAAGCGTTGATGATATCCTGAAGATCCTGCGGAACGGTAGAAGAACCATGCATCACAAGGTGCGTGTTCGGCAGCTTGCGGTGAATTTCCTCGATGACGTTCATGGCAAGAACGCTGCCATCCGGGCGACGCGTGAACTTGTAGGCGCCGTGGCTGGTACCCATGGCAACGGCCAGAGCATCGACCTTCGTTTCCTTGACGAACTTCACGGCTTCGTCCGGGTCGGTCAGAAGCTGGTCGTGCGAGAGCACGCCTTCTGCACCGTGGCCGTCTTCCGCTTCACCCATGCCGGTTTCCAGCGAGCCGAGCACGCCGAGTTCACCTTCGACGGAAATGCCGCCGTAATGCGCCATGTCGGTGACCTGACGTGTCACGCCGACATTGTATTCCCAATCGCCCGGCGTCTTGCCATCGGCCTTCAGCGAGCCATCCATCATGACCGATGTGAAGCCAGCCTGAATTGCCGTCATGCAGTTTGCCGGCTCATTGCCGTGGTCGAGGTGAACGCAGACTGGGATATCAGGGTAGATTTCAACCACTGCATCCATCATGTGCTTCAGCATGATGTCGTGTGCATATGCACGCGCACCGCGCGATGCCTGCATGATGACAGGAGAATTGGTCTCGCTGGCAGCATCCATGATGGCCAGGGCCTGTTCCATATTATTGATGTTGAAAGCAGGTACGCCGTATTCGTATTCCGCAGCATGATCGAGCAATTGGCGGAGCGTAATTCGTGCCAAGCTATTTCTCCCTAGTTAGTTGTTTTCCGTCATTGTCGATGACCTATGAACCGAGTAGGTGATCGATTTCTCATCACGGGAAACACTATTGTCTTGAAGGGGATAACTCTCCAAGCGTTTTTTGACGCGAAAGATTTTTCAAACGATTTGGATCGAATCTTTTTTGTGTGGCACCCGAAAAACCGTGGTTTGAGGGGGTGTTCGAGGGCTCTGTTGTGCCCGACTCAGCCTTTTATTCAGACATTCAAACATTAGAAGCTGTCGTAGTTAAGCGAAAAGCCGTCGCTTTCTGCGCAGGCTGTCGGCGGTCTTCAAGCCATCATCCTGACCAAACTTGCAAAAGACAAGAATTGGGTCGGGTTCAAGCGGCGTTCCCGGCCTTCGCATAATTGCCGCCAATAAAGGGAACAGATATGAATAGACTGCTTGCATCGACCTGTCTGCTATTCGGGCTCTTGGGCGGCGTCTCCGCCGCCAGCGCTGCCGAGTGCGGTAGCCCGACCATCGCCAGCATGAACTGGCAAAGCGCGGAAGTGCTTTCCAACATCGACAAGATCATATTGAACGCAGGCTATGGCTGCAGCGCGGACATCACCGTTGGCGATACGGTGCCGACCATCACTTCGATGGTTGAAAAGGGACAGCCGGATATCGCGCCGGAAGCCTGGGTGGATACGCTGCCGGATATCGTCAAGCGTGGTGTGGACGAGGGCAAGCTGGTGGTTGCCGCGACAGCCCTGCCGGATGGCGGTATTCAGGGCTGGTGGATACCCAAATACTTCGCCGATGAGCACCCGGACATCAAGACAATCGGCGACATGCTGAAGAACCCGAAGCTCTTTCCCGATCCTGAAGACCCCAGCAAGGGCGCCATCGTGAATGGCCCGCAGGGCTGGGGCGGCACGGTCGTCACCGCGCAGCTTTACAAGGCTTATGGCGCGGAAAAGGCTGGCTTCAACCTCATCGACAGCGGCTCCTCCGCCGGTCTGGACGGCTCCATTGCCAAGGCTTACGAGCGCAAGCAGCCGTGGGTCGGATATTACTGGTCTCCGACCGCGCTTCTCGGGAAATACGAAATGGTGAAGCTGGCGCATGGTGTTCCGGCGGATGCTGCCGAATGGAAACGTTGCAACACGGTGGCCGATTGCCCCGACCCGAAGCCGAATGACTGGCCGGTGGACAAGGTCGTGACGCTGGTGGCAAAGCCTTTCTCCGAAAAGGCCGGTCCAGAGGTCATGGACTATCTCGACAAGCGTTCCTGGAGCAACGCCACGGTGAACAAGCTGATGGCCTGGATGACCGATAATCAGGCGACCGGCGAAGATGGCGCCAAGCACTTCCTGAAGGAGAACCCGGACGTCTGGACGAAATGGGTATCGCCCGAAGTTGCCGAAAAGGTAAAGGCGTCGCTCTGATGAATTCCCCGCCGACCGCCTGAAAGCCGGTCGGCAAAGCGAAACGACATGCGGCATCTACCTGCCGCATGTCACGCCATGGGTGACGGACGTCACTGTGAAGGGGATGATATGGACTGGTTTTATTCGTTTCCGCATATGGATGACGAGGCTCTTCGGAACCTCAAGAAGATGATCGACGACGGCTTCCGCGAATTTACCCGCGCATGGGGCGGCAGCATCGAAAACTTCTTTTCTCCGTTGCAGCAGTTTCTGATTTCGGCGGAGCGCTTCATGACGCAGACGCCGTGGCCGGTCATCATTCTGATTATTCTGGCCATCGCGTGGTTCGCAAGCCGCAGCATCAAGATCGTGCTGGGCTGTCTCTTCACACTTCTGGCCATCGGCTATTTCGATATGTGGACGGATACGATGCGAACGATCTCGATGATCTTCGTCTGCACGGTGCTTTCCATCTGCATCGGTCTGCCCATCGGCATTGCCATGTCGCGGTCCAACCGGTTTCAGCGTTTCGTCAATCCTGTGCTGGATGTGATGCAGACAATGCCGAGCTTCGTCTATCTCATTCCCGTGGTGATGCTGCTTGGCATCGGCAAGGTTCCGGGGCTGATCGCCGTCGTCATCTACGCCATTCCGCCGATGATCCGTCTGACCGATCTCGGTATCCGTCTGGTGGACAAAGATGTGCTGGAAGCGGCGGATGCCTTCGGCTCGTCCGGCTGGCAGAAGCTTTTCAAGGTGCAGTTGCCACTGGCGCTGCCGACGATCATGGCCGGTATCAACCAGACGATCATGATGGCGCTGGCAATGGTGGTGGTCGCATCGATGATCGGCGTGCAGGGGCTGGGCCAGCCGGTGCTCAAGGCCATCGCCAACCAGTATTTCACCCTCGGCATCTTCAACGGCCTTGCCATCGTCGGCATCGCCATCATTTTCGACCGGATCAGCCAGGCCTATGGCAAGCGGCTCCAGAAACATCAGGAGATCGCCCATGGCTGACGGTTTCGGCGGTATCGAAATCCGCAATCTTTACAAGATATTCGGCGCCAATCCCGAGAAGCATGTCGAGGCCGTGCGCAACGGCCTGACGAAGAGCGAATTGAACGCGCGGCACGGGCATGTGCTGGGTCTTCGGGATATCAATATCGATATTCCATCCGGTTGCATTCAGGTCATCATGGGTTTGTCTGGTTCCGGCAAGTCGACTCTTATCCGTCACATCAACCGGCTCATCGATCCAACCGCTGGCGAGGTGCTGGTGGATGGGGTGGATGTGGTGAAGATGGCGCCGAAGGAGTTGCGCGAATTCCGCAGGCACCAGACGGCGATGGTGTTCCAGAAATTCGCGCTTCTGCCTCACCGGAATGTTCTCGATAACACGATTTACGGGCTTGAGGTGCAGGGCGTGCCGCGCGCCAAGAGCGTCGATATCGCCATACGCTGGCTGGAGCGCGTGGGGCTGAAAGGCTTCGAGCAGCGATATCCGAACCAGCTGTCCGGCGGTATGCAGCAGCGCGTCGGCCTCGCGCGGGCGCTTTCCAACGATGCGCCGGTGCTGCTCATGGATGAAGCCTATTCCGCGCTTGATCCATTGATCCGCACGGACATGCAGACGGTGCTTCTGGATATTCAAAGCGAGATCAAAAAGACAATCGTCTTCATCACGCATGATCTCGATGAGGCACTTCGGCTGGGAGACCAGATCGCAATTCTGCGCGATGGCGAAGTGATCCAGCAGGGAACGAGCCAGGATATCGTGCTCAGACCCGCAGATGATTACATCGAAAGCTTCGTCAAGGAAGTGAACCGGGGCAGGGTCATCAATGTCGACGCCGTGATGAGCTCGCTCCGCGGCGTGGCCGTTCCGGACGGCAAGCCCATCGCAGCAGGCACAAGCGTTGAGGATGCGATGCGGCTTCTGGCGGGCGATGGGCGTGATCTGGCCGTGGTGATCGATGGCTCTGGACAGCCATCTGGCGTCGTCACCTTCCGTCAGCTTGCAGGCGCGATGGTGAATGCCGGGAGCGAAGTGGAGCCAGCTATTGTGCAACAAGGGCTAAATTCGCGTGCGCAGGCCTGAACGGACTGTTCACTAATCTTCTCCGTACATCTTGCCGATGGCGCACTATATGTGAACCAACGAAACATATGCGCAAGCAGGTGGTACATCATGAAGAAGATTGGTTTTTTGTCCTTCGGGCACTGGAGTCCCGGCCCGCATTCGCAGGCTCGCTCCGCCAAGGACGTATTGCAGCAGTCGATTGAACTGTCTGTCGCCGCGGAAGAAATCGGCGTCGATGGCGCCTATTTCCGTGTCCATCATTTCGCCCGTCAGCTGGCTTCGCCGTTTCCGCTGCTGGCAGCCGTTGGTGCACGGACGAGCAAGATCGAGATCGGTACGGCAGTCATCGATATGCGTTACGAAAATCCGCTCTACATGGCGGAAGATGCGGGCTCTGCCGACCTGATTTCGGACGGACGTTTGCAGCTTGGCTTGAGCCGTGGCTCGCCGGAGCAGGTTATCGATGGCTGGCGCTACTTTGGCTACAATCCGGGCGAAGGTGCATCCGATGCCGACATGGGAAGACGCAGTGCGGAGATATTCCTCGAGGTTCTGAAGGGGCAGGGCTTTGCCGAACCCAATCCGCAGCCGATGTTCCCGAATCCTCCGGGTTTGCTACGGCTGGAGCCGCATTCGGAAGGGCTTCGTGATCGCATCTGGTGGGGCGCAGGTTCCAACGCTACCGCGGTTTGGGCCGCAAAGCAGGGCATGAACCTGCAAAGCTCTACCTTGAAGGATGATGAGACGGGCGAGCCGTTCCATGTCCAGCAGGCAGCGCAGATCAGAGCCTATCGTGAAGCGTGGAAAGAAGCGGGCCATACGCGTGAACCACGGGTTTCCGTCAGCCGCAGCATCTTCGCGCTGGTCGATGACCGGGACCGTGCCTATTTTGGTCGTGGCGGTAAGGAAAGCGACAGCATCGGTTATATCGATGCCAATACGCGTGCGATTTTCGGGCGCTCCTATGCGGCAGAACCGGACGAACTGGTCAAGGAACTGGCGAAGGATGAGGCTGTTGCGGAAGCCGATACGCTTCTCTTGACGATCCCAAACCAGCTTGGCGTGGAGTATAATGTCCATGCGCTGGATGCGATCCTGAAATATGTCGCGCCGGAACTCGGCTGGCGTTAACAACGTGAAAAGCCGGGGCGAAGTTCGCCCCGGCTCTTTTTGATATTAAGTGCAGAATTACTTCTGCCAGCTCTTCACCAGTTCGTCGTAGTTGACGGTGACCGGCTTTTCCTTCTCGTCCGCGATCTTCAGCTGAGGTGCAAGGTGGCCCTTGGATACGGCATCCTTGTTCCAGTATTCCAGATCGTGTTCTTCGGCCAGTTTCGGGCCCTTGTCGCCCTGAACGCCTGCGCGTTCCAGGCGCTGCATGACCTTTTCCTGTTCAGCGCAAAGCGAGTCCATTGCTTCCTGTGCGGTCTTCGCACCCGAAGATGCATCACCGACGGCCTGCCACCACAGCTGCGCGAGCTTCGGATAGTCAGGAACGTTGGTGCCGGTCGGGGACCACTGAACGCGGGCTGGCGAACGGTAGAATTCGATCAGGCCGCCGAGATCCTTGGCGCGCTTGGTGAAGCTCTCGTGGTTGATGGTCGATTCACGAATGAGCGTCAGGCCGACATGAGCCTTCTTCACGTCCACCGTCTTGGAGGTGACGAACTGCGCGTAGAGCCATGCAGCCTTGGCGCGGTCTGTCGGGGTGGATTTCATCAGCGTCCAGGAACCAACGTCCTGATAGCCGAGCTTCATGCCATCCTTCCAATAGACGCCGTGCGGGGAGGGAGCCATGCGCCACTTCGGCGTGCCATCCTCGTTGACGACGGGCAGACCCTTCTTGACTGCATCTGCGGTAAAGGCGGTGTACCAGAAAATCTGCTGCGCGACTTCACCCTGCGCCGGAACCGGGCCGGATTCAGAGAAGTTCATGCCCTGCGCTGCTGGAGGCGCGTAAGCCTTCAACCAGTCGAGATATTTCTGGATAGCGTAGACGGAAGCAGGGCCGTTGGTGTCACCACCGCGTGCAACGCAGGAGCCGACCGGCTGGGACTTTTCGTTGACCTTGATACCCCATTCATCGACCGGCAAGCCGTTCGGCAGGCCCTTGTCGCCGTTACCGGCCATGGAAAGCCATGCATCGGTGAAGCGCCAGCCGAGAGATGGGTCCTTCTTGCCATAGTCCATATGGCCGTAGACTTTCTTGCCGTTGATTTCACGGCCGGTAAAGAATTCGGCAATGTCTTCATATGCAGACCAGTTGACCGGAACGCCGAGGTCGTAGCCATACTTGGCCTTGAAGTCGGCCTTGTTCTTGGCATCGTTGAACCAGTCATAGCGGAACCAGTAAAGGTTTGCGAACTGCTGGTCGGGAAGCTGGTAAAGCTTGCCATCCGGTGCTGTCGTGAACTTGGTGCCGATGAAGTCCTTCAGGTCGAGACCGGGGTTGGTCACGTCCTTGCCTTCGCCCGCCATCCAGTCGGTGAGGTTGCGCACCTGCTGGTAGCGCCAATGGGTGCCGATCAAGTCACTATCGTTGACGAAGGCATCGTAGATGTTTTCGCCGGACTGCATCTGCGTCTGCAGCTTTTCAACGACGTCACCTTCGCCGATCAGGTCGTGAGTAATCTTGATGCCGGTGATTTCCGAGAATGCCTTGGCCAGCACCTTGGATTCATATTCATGCGTGGTCAGCGTTTCCGAAACGACCTTGATATCCATGCCAGCGAAAGGCTTCGCCGCATCGATGAACCACTGCATTTCCTTTTCCTGGTCCGCACGGGAAAGGGAAGAGAGGTCGCCGACTTCCTTGTCGAGGAAGGATTTCGCCTCGTTCATGCCAGCGTGAGCCACGCCGGTAATTGCCAGCAGCGCCGCTGCCGTCGTTGTCAGAAGATGCATTCGCATTTTAGTCCTCCCAGGGTTTTGCGATTGCTTCAGGTACTTAAAGCCGGGCCGTCCTCCGTCCCGGTATGTCGTCGGCGGCTATACGAAGCGGAAAACCCCAATCGCATAGACCACCGAAAGAGCGAGCGCCCACCATAGGCCGGGGCCGACAAAGCCGAGCCAGGCCAGATTGATGAAGGCTGAGCCGAGCAGCGAAACGAAGAGCCTGTCTCCCCTCGTCGTTTCGAACCGAAGAATGCCGATGCGCGGATTGCCGCCGGGCGAGAAATATTCCCAAACCGCCATTCCAATCAGCAGGGCAAGGATCGTCAGGAAAAACAGCGCCGTTGGCAGCGTCCATGCCATCCAGGAAAAATGCATTGTCTGCTCCTTTTGCTAGACGCGGCCCAGGGCAAAGCCCTTGGCGATGTAGTTTCGGACGAAATAGATGACCAGCGCACCGGGAATGATGGTCAGCACACCGGCTGCCGCCAGCACGCCCCAGTCCATGCCGGAGGCGGAAACCGTTCTCGTCATGGTCGCCGCAATCGGCTTTGCCGCAGTCGTCGTCAGCGTTCTGGCCAGCAGCAGTTCGACCCACGAGAACATGAAGCAGAAGAAGGCAGCGACACCGATGCCGCTTGCGATCAAGGGCATGAAGATTTTCACGAAGAAGCGCGGGAAGGAGTAGCCGTCGATATAGGCGGTTTCATCGATTTCCTTCGGAACGCCAGACATGAAGCCCTCCAAAATCCATACCGCCAGCGGCACGTTGAACAGGCAGTGGGCGATGGCGACTGCGATATGCGTGTCGATCAGGCCGAATGCCGAGTAGAGCTGGAAAAAGGGCAGGGCGAAGACGGCAGGCGGGGCCATGCGGTTCGTCAGCAGCCAGAAGAACAGGTGTTTGTCGCCAAGGAAGCGATAGCGAGAGAAAGCATAGGCCGCCGGAAGCGCTGCTGCCACCGAGATGATCGTGTTCAGCACCACATAGATGATGGAATTGATATAGCCGTTATACCACGATGGATCGGTAAAGATGATCGTGTAATTGCGAAGCGTCGGGTTCTGTGGCCACAGCGAAAAGGCACCCAGAATTTCAGCATTCTCCTTGAAGCTCATATTCACGAGCCAGTAGATCGGCAGCAACAGGAAGAGAATGTAGATCGTCGGGATCAGAAAGGAGAAGCGGGACATGGTGGAATTGTTCATAACGTTCTCCTTTCTTACGCGTCTGCGTCGCTGTTGGTCATGACGGTGTAGAATATCCACGACAGGGCAAGGATGATCAGGAAGTAGATGATCGACATTGCCGCAGCTGGTCCCAGGTCGAACTGACCGACTGCCATTTTCACGAGATCGATGGACAGGAATGTCGTGGAGTTGCCGGGCCCGCCGCCGGTGACGACGAAGGGTTCGGTATAGATCATGAAGCTGTCCATGAAGCGCAGCAGCACGGCGATCAAAAGCACGCGTTTCATCTTCGGCAACTGGATGAAGCGGAACACCGACCAGCGCGAGGCGCCATCGATACGGGCTGCCTGATAATAGGCATCAGGGATCGAGACCAGACCGGCATAGCACAGCAGCACGACAAGGCTTGTCCAGTGCCAGACATCCATGATGATGACGGTCGCCCATGCATCCACCGGATCCTGTGTGTAGTTGTAGTCTATGCCGAGCATCGAGAGGTAATGGCCGAGGAAGCCGATATCGACACGTCCGAAAACCTGCCAGATGGTGCCAACCACGTTCCATGGAATGAGAAGCGGCAGCGCCATCAGCACGAGGCAGACCGGCACACCCAGGCCCGTCTTCGGCATGTTCAACGCAATCAGAATGCCGAGCGGAATTTCGATGGCGAGGATCACGAGCGAGAAGATCAGGTTGCGCATCAGCGCATCCCAGAAGCGAGGGGAGTGCAGCATCTGCACGAACCAGTCCGTGCCTGCCCAGAAAAACTCGTTATTGCCGAACGTATCCTGAACCGAATAATTGACGACCGTCATGAGCGGGATGACCGCCGAAAAAGCGACGAGCACCAGAACCGGAATGACGAGGAACCAGGCTTTGTTGTTGACTGTCTTTTCCATGGTTCAGGCTCCTGTGCCGACGCGCCAGCTATCGGCATAAATCCCGATGGCCTTTGGATCGAAGGTGACGCGCGGCTCGGCTGGAATTTCACCGTCTTCAGGGACAACGATGGTCAGCGGGTGGCCAGCGAAGCTGGAGCGCACGACCTTCTGACGCCCGATATCCTCAACCTTGTTGATGGACACCGGCATGCCTTCGCGCCCAAGCGAGATGAATTCGGGTCTGATACCGAGTTCCGTCTTCGCGCCGGATTCGAAGGCCGGTGCCGAGGTAAGCGCGATATTCTGATCGCCAATCTTCGCCTGTGCGCCATCGAGCGAAACCGGAAGCACATTCATGCCCGGTGAGCCGATGAAGTAACCGACGAAGGTGTGGCTGGGGCGTTCGAACAGCTCCGCAGGCGTGCCGATTTGTACGATCTGGCCGTCATACATGACGACAACCTTGTCGGCGAAAGTCAGCGCTTCCGTCTGGTCATGCGTGACATAGACCATGGTGAAGCCGAACTGGCGGTGCAGGCGCTTCAACTGCGAGCGCAGCACCCACTTCATATGCGGATCGATGACGGTCAGCGGTTCATCGAAGAGGATGGCGTTGACGTCGTTGCGAACCAGTCCGCGACCGAGTGAAATCTTCTGCTTCTGATCGGCGGTCAGTCGGCGCGCCCGGCGCTTCGCCATCGATCCGAGATCGATCATCTCCAGAATTTCGTTGACGCGACGGTCGACTTCCGTTTCCGCCACACCGCGATTGCGCAGGGGAAAGGCCAGATTGTCATAGACCGTCATCGTGTCGTAGATTACAGGGAACTGGAAGACCTGCGCAATGTTGCGCTGCTCCGTCGGCAGGTTCGTCACGTCTTTGCCATCGAACAGAATGCGTCCATCGGATGGGTTTATGAGCCCGGAAATGATGTTCAGCAGAGTCGTCTTGCCGCAGCCGGAAGGGCCGAGCAGGGCATAGGCACCGCCATCGCTCCACTCGTGGTTCACTTCCTTCAGGGCGTAATCATTGGCCGCTTTCGCTTTGGCATTATAGGCGTGGCGGATGTGGTCGAGACTGATACGTGCCATGTCTCTGTCTCCTCACGCGGCAGCTTGTTGCGGGGTGGCAAGGGAACGGCCATTCACATCGAAGGCCATCAGGTGACGGGTGTCGAGATAGATATCGATCTGCCGGTCCGGCTCGATATCGAGAATGCCACGCGTCAGCATGACCCAGCGATGGCCTGCGAAATCCAGATGGATGAAGCTTTCCGAACCTGCGATTTCCGAGACCAGCGTCTTCGCTTCGAGCTTCACCGCAGCGCCGTGGGTCGGCGTTGGATAGAGATGGTGAGGATGAAACGCCACTGTGACTGGACCGTCCGCAATGCTTGCGAGATGCGGCGGTACCGCAAAAACTTGCGCGCCATTATGCAGGAAAGAACCGCCATTCTTCGTCAATTCCACGATATTCAGCGGCGGGTCGGCAAATGTTCTGGCGGAAACGAGATCGACCGGGTTTCGGTACATATCGATGGTCGGGCCATATTGCGTGATGCGACCATGATGCATGGTCGCGGTATTGCCGCCGAGAAGAAGCGCTTCGGAAGGCTCAGTCGTGGCGTAAACGAAAATCGCGCCGGAAGAAGCGAATATCTTCGGCAGTTCTTCGCGCAGTTCCTCACGCAGCTTGTAGTCGAGGTTGGCGAGCGGCTCGTCCAGGAGAACGAGGCTTGCATTCTTGACGATGGCGCGCGCCAGCGCGGTACGCTGTTGCTGACCACCGGATAGATTGAGCGGCGTGCGCTCCAGATAAGGCGTCAGCTTTAGAAGATCGGCAGCTTTGCGGACCTCGCGGTCGATTGTCGCACGATCCTTCTTCGCAATCCGCATGGGGGAGGCGATGTTTTCATAAACGCTGAGTGCAGGATAGTTGATGAACTGCTGGTACACCATCGCAACGCTGCGGTCCTGCACGCGTTTACCCGTGACATCGGCTCCGTCGAAATGGAGCGAACCTTCGGTTGGCTTGTCCAAGCCAGCCATCAGCCGCATCAAAGAGGTTTTGCCGGACAATGTCGGGCCAAGCAGGACGTTGAGCGTGCCCCGCTTGAGTAAGAGACTGGTGGGGTGAATATGATATTCGCCACCCACCATCTTCGCGATGTTGCGCAATTCAAGCATTATGTCCCGCGGCCTCCTCCAACCAGCAAGATTTCTGCATTAATTTTAGTATGCGACGCCTGTAACGGCGCTAGAGCATTTCCGCATTTCTCCGAAACGCTTCAATGCTCTAAATCTTTGTTTTAACGCATTTTCCGGACGCAAAACCGCTACGCACTTTTGCTGGAAATGCTCTATTATCAGGCAGCTTTTGCCGCCAGGTAGTTTTCAAGTGCGGCAGCTTCCTGCTTGGAAAAATGCAGACCCTGCTTCGTTCTTCGCCATAAAATATCGTCGCTGGTTCTGGCCCATTCCTGCTGGATCAGCCATTCCACTTCGCGTTCATAAAGATCACCGCCGAAGTGAAGACCAAGTGCCTCCACGCTCTTCGCATCGCCTAAAAACACAGCGGCTTTGGTGCCATAGAGCCGTATGAAACGGCGCGCCTGTCGGTCTGAAAGAAAGCCATAACGGGCCTTCAATTTGCTGACTTCAGCGTCATATCCCGTTGGTGCAAAATCGCCGCCCGGAAGCGAACTCTTGGCCGTCCAGGGCGAGCCCTTTTCACCAATGGCCTCACCGACCTTCTCGAGCGCATGCTCGGAGAGGCGACGATAGGTCGTCAGCTTGCCGCCGAAAACATTCAGAAGCGGCGCTTCGCCCGAAGCGTTTTCCAACTTCAGCACGTAATCGCGCGTGGCTTCCTGCGCTTTCGAAGCGCCGTCGTCGTAAAGCGGGCGAACGGCAGAATATGTCCAGACGATATCGTCCTTCGTCACCGGTTCGGCGAAATATTCGCTGGCCGCCTTGCAGAGATAATCCGTCTCTTCGTTGCTGATCTTCACCTGTGACGGATCGCCTTCGTAATCGCGGTCCGTGGTGCCGATCAGCGTAAAATCGGTCTCGTAAGGAATTGCGAAGATGATGCGATTGTCGGGGTTCTGGAAGAAATAGGCGCGCGGATCGCTGAACTTCTTTTTGACGATGATGTGGCTGCCCTGAACCAGACGCACATTGTGCACCTGATTGCGCCCGGCGGCATTCGAAAGAACATTATCGACCCATGGACCTGAAGCGTTGACCAGCATACGGGCTTGAACGCTTTTCACCGCGCCACTCGCCATATCCTTCACTTCGACGTTCCAGAGGCCATTTTCACGACGAACGGACGTTACCTTGGCGCGGCTCATAATGTCTGCGCCACGATCTGCGGCATCTCGGGCGTTGAGCACCACCATGCGCGCATCATCCACCCAGCCGTCGGAATATTCGAAGGCTTTAGTGAAAAGCGGTTTCAGCGGCTTGCCCGCGGGATCGCGACGCATGTCGAGCGACTTCGTTGCTGGCAAAAGCTTGCGACCGCCGAGGTGATCATAGAGGAAAAGGCCAAGACGAATGAGCCAGGCTGGACGAATGCCTCCCTTGTGGAACGGCAGGACGAAGCGCATTGGCCAGATGATGTGCGGCGCCATGGCCCAAAGGACCTCGCGTTCCATCAACGCTTCGCGCACAAGGCGGAATTCATAATGCTCGAGATAACGAAGGCCACCATGGATGAGCTTGGTTGCGCCGGAAGATGTGCCGGAGGCGAAATCGTTCATTTCGGCCAGTGTCACGGAATATCCACGGCCCGCCGCATCGCGCGCAATGCCGCAGCCGTTGATTCCACCACCGATCACGAAAATATCGCGAACTTCCTGCCCCGACACGTTTTCACTCCCTGATGCCAGCTTGCTTGAGCGGCTTTTTTATTGTTCAATTCGAAAGTTGAATGCAGTTAAAGCGAAAACAAATCGAATGTCAAACGAATGCTTAATGCATTTTCACGAAAACCTATTATGGCCCAGTTTCAATCAGATTGACCTCGTTTTCCCGGCAAATGGCCTTGATGGCGGGGATGGGACAATGATCGGTAATGAAGGTGTGAACCTGCGAAAGATGGCCGATGCGCACCGGCGCTGTGCGGTCGAATTTGCTTGAGTCGGTAACAAGAATGACATGGCGTGCGTTCGCGATGATGGCCTGCGCGACCTTCACTTCACGAAAGTCGTAATCCAGCAACGCGCCGTCATTATCAATGGCAGACACGCCGATTACCGCGTAATCGACCTTGAACTGCCGAATGAAATCAACCGCCGCTTCACCGACGATGCCGCCATCCGTGCCACGAACCACGCCGCCCGCTATCACCACTTCGATGGAAGGAAATATTCGTAACCTGTTGGCAACATTAATATTGTTCGTGATGACCATCAGCTCGTTATGGTCAAGCAACGCCTCGCCAACAGCCTCCGTCGTCGTGCCGATGTTGATGAAGAGCGAAGACTTATTGGGGATAAGCGCCGCCGCGGCCTTGCCGATTGCCTGCTTCTCCGGCGCAGCTATCGACCGTCTGGCCTCGTAGCGAACGTTTTCCGTGCCGCTGGGAAAAATGGCGCCGCCATGGATGCGGTTGAGGGCGCGGCTCTCGCAAAGCTCGTTCAAATCCTTGCGAATGGTCTGCGGCGTAACGGAGAAACGCGACGCCAGCTCTTCCACCAGCACCCGTCCCTCAGTCTTCGCCAGTTCGATGATTTCCATCTGCCTTGCGCTGAAAAACATGTCTCGCCCCTAGAGTATATATTTTCGTTTTCTTTCACTTTAGCGGAAAGCGAAAATTGCTCAAGGGCTGTTTATGGGCCATGTATCCTAATAGCTCCGATCCATTGACAACTCAATCATCATACTTTTCCACAGCCATCCGTAGAGAATTGTAGGCAACTTGTCAGTCAGCCAGACGGATCGGCGACTGGGTGAGAGTGGTTGTTTTATCGTATATTTTTGCGCATCAAGCGCGCTCTGCGGGTTTCAACAGGCCTGATGGAAAGGTTACAATTTAACCGGTTGGAAAATATTGGGGTTGCGCGTTTCCCGATTTTGTCCTTGTTTGCAGTCTCCAAACTATCTTGGGGAAACAAAAATGATGTCTATAAAAACAACAACGCGCGCTGCTCTCCTGCTAGGCTCGCTTCTGATTGGCGCAAGCTCTGCACTGGCTGAAACCGTTCTGCATCGTGGTAACGCGGGTGAGCCGCAAACGCTCGACCAGGCGCAGACCTCGATCAACATCGAAGCATTCATTCTGAAAGACCTGTTCGAAGGTCTGACGATTTACGATGCAGCTGGCAAGATCATCCCTGGCACGGCAGAAAGCTGGACGCTTTCCGATGACGGTACCGTCTACACATTCAAGCTGCGCGCAGACGCGAAGTGGTCTGATGGTACGCCGGTAACGGCTGGAGACTTCGTGTTCTCCTATCAGCGCGTTGAAGACCCCAAGACGGCGGCGAAATACGCCAACATTCTCTATCCGATCAAGAATGCCGAGAAGATCAACAAGGGTGAAGTGCCCGTTGACCAGCTTGGCGTGAAGGCGGTGGATGACAAGACGCTGGAAATCACGCTTGAGCGTTCGACTCCGTTCTTCCTCGAACTTCTTGCGCACCAGACGGCTCTGCCGATTTCCAAGGCCAGCTACGAAAAGAATGGTACCGATTTCGTCAAGCCGGGCGTCATGGTTTCGAACGGCGCTTACAAGCTTGAAGCTCACGTTCCCAATGACAGCCTGACCGTGGTCAAGAACACCAATTTCTGGGATGCAGCCAACACCAAGATCGACAAGGTCATCTTCTACCCGATCGACGATCAGGCCGCGTCCGTTCGTCGCTTCGAAGCGAAGGAAATGGATCTCGCCTTCAACTTCTCCGCAGACCAGATCGAGCGTCTGAAGAAGTCCTATGGCGAACAGGTTCACGTTTCGCCGACGCTTGCGACCTATTATTACACCTTCGATACCCGCGAAGCGCCTTACAACGACGTTCGCGTTCGCCGCGCCCTTTCCATGGCTGTCGACCGTGACTTCCTTGCCAAGGAAATCTATAGCGGTTCGCAGGTTCCGGCTTATTCCATGGTTCCTCCGGGCATGGCGTCTTACGGTGAGCCTGCAAAGGCAGATTTTGCGGGTCTCTCCCAGCTTGACCGTGAAGACGAAGCCGTCAAGCTGATGAAGGAAGCAGGCTATGGCGAAGGCGCCAAGCCGCTCTCCATCGAAATCCGCTACAACACCAACCCGAACCATGAGCGTGTGGCAACGGCTGTCGCGGATATGTGGAAGAACACCTTCGGTGCTAACGTTTCGCTGGTAAACCTCGACGTTGCTTCGCACTATGGTTACCTGCAAGAAGGCGGCAAATACAATGTCGCGCGTGCCGGCTGGGTTGCCGACTACGCGGATGCGGAAAACTTCCTCGCGCTCTCGGTCTCTTCCAACAAGACCTTCAACTATTCCAAGTTCAACAACGCGGAGTTTGATGGGCTGATGCAGAAGTCCTACGATGAGAAAGATCCTGCAGCCCGTTCCAAGCTGCTGCATGAGGCTGAAACCATTCTCATGAAAGAGCAGCCCGTTGCGCCGCTGCTGACACAGGCGGACCTTTGGCTGGTTTCCAACCGCGTGAAGGGTTGGCAAGACAACGCTGCTAACGAACACCTCAGCCGCTTCCTGAGCGTTTCCGAATAAGCAGTGCTGGCACGGTGGCCAAAACCACCGTGCCACGCCGGAGCCTGAAAAACTATGATCTCATTTATTCTGCGCCGTTTGGCGAGCGCCGTGCCGACGTTGTTTATCGTCGTCACGATTTCGTTTTTCCTGATGCGTTTTGCGCCGGGCGGTCCGTTCAACCTTGAACGCCCCCTGCCGCCGCAGACCATGGAAAATCTGATGAGAACCTATCATCTGGATGAGCCTCTTTGGCGCCAGTATCTCATCTATCTCGGCAACGCCGTTACCGGCGATTTCGGCCCGAGCTACATCTATAAAGACAATACCGTCGCGCAGTTGATCGGCAAGGGCCTGCCTTACTCGCTGGAACTGGGCTGCTACGCTCTTCTTCTGGCGCTGGTTGGCGGCATTCTTGCTGGAACTTTTGCCGCGCTTCGCCAGAACAGCGCTTTCGATTTCTCCATCATGTCCATCTCGACGGTTGGCGTTACCGTGCCGAACTTCGTCGTTGCTCCGGTTCTGACGCTGATCTTCGCCGTACTTCTCGGCCTTCTGCCTGCCGGTAGCTGGGGCGATGGCTCGCTGCGATATCTCATTCTTCCGATGATTGCCCTTGCTTTGCCGCAGCTTGCAGTCATCGCGCGTTTGACGCGCGGTGCTATGATCGAAGCGCTGCGCATGGACCACATTCGCACGGCCAAGGCCTATGGTCTTCCAGCCCGCAGTGTCGTCGTGTTCCATGCCATGCGTGCAGCCATGCTGCCGGTCGTGTCCTATCTAGCGCCTTGCGCGGCAGCGCTGCTTACGGGTTCGGCGGTTATCGAGACGATCTTCACGATTCCGGGCGTGGGCCGCTACTTCGTTCTGGGCGCCATCAATCGTGACTATACGCTAGTCATGGGGACCGTCGTTCTCATCGCCATCTTCGTTATCGTCTTCAATCTCGTGGTCGATATTCTCTACGGCCTGCTCGATCCGAGGGTCAGACATGACTGATATTTCCGGCAATATTGCCCCCCAACAATCGGTGAAAAGCCGAAGCCTTTTCCAGCTTGCCGCCTTGCGTTTCAGAAGAAACAAGGCGGCCATGGCTGGCTCCATCATGCTGGTGCTGATCACGCTTTTCTCGTTCATCGGGCCGCATTTTCTCACGCATACCTATGATCAGGTGTTCTCGTCCTATGTATCCGTGGCGCCAAGCCTCGAGCCGCGCCCGGATGTGAACAATCTGCAAGGCGTCATGGAAGGCGTTGCTGGCCGTGCCCGTGTGGAGCTGAAGGAGTTTGCCGTCGAAGGTCAGACCTTTACAGCAACCGTAACTTCCAGCAGCCAGATCGATCCACGCACGACCCGTTACTTCGACCGCGCCAACGAGTTCGAAAACACCAAGGTCGTCGCAACGGAAGATGATGGACGCACGCTGAAGCTGGAAGGCGATGTCAATCGCGAATACTTCTTCTTCGGTACGGATTCCAACGGCCGTGATATGCTGGCCCGCGTTATGCTGGGCGGGCAAATCTCGATTGCGGTCGGCGTTCTAGCCAGCCTTGTTTCGCTCGGCATCGGCGTTCTTTACGGCGCGACGGCGGGTTATATCGGCGGGCGCGTCGACAATGTGATGATGCGCTTCGTTGAAATCCTCTACTCCCTGCCATTCGTCTTTCTGGTCGTGGTGCTCGTGGTCTTCTTTGGTCGCAGCTTCATCCTCATCTTCCTCGTTATCGGGGCAGTGGAGTGGCTGGATATGGCGCGCATCGTGCGTGGCCAGACGCTTGCCCTGAAACGGCGGGAATTCGTGGGGGCCGCACAGGCATTGGGTTTGAGTGACTGGCAGATCATCCGCCGCCATATCATTCCCAATACGATTGGCCCTGTCGTGGTGTTCGTGACGGTTGTTGTGCCGAAGGTCATTCTTCTGGAAAGCTTCCTTTCCTTTCTCGGTCTCGGTGTTCAGGCGCCGCTTACCAGCTGGGGCGCGCTGATTTCCGAAGGCGCCAACAATATTCAGTCTGCCCCATGGTTGCTGATATTCCCGGCAATCTTCTTCGTGCTGACGCTGTTTTCGCTGAACTTCGTGGGCGACGGGTTGCGTGATGCACTCGATCCAAAGGATCGTTGACATGAATACGACATCTGAAACCATTCTCACTGTCCGCAATCTCAAGGTGGACTTCACGACGCCAGACGGCACGGTCAGTGCCGTCAAGGGTATCGATCTGGACGTCAAACAGGGTGAAACGCTGGCCGTTGTGGGCGAATCCGGCTCGGGCAAAAGCCAGACCATGATGGGCATCATGGGTCTGCTTGCGTCCAACGGCGTGATCCAGGGCTCGGCGAAGTATCGTGGACGCGAGTTGATCGGGCTGCCGGTCAATGAGCTGAACAATATTCGCGGCGCGAAAATCACCATGATTTTTCAGGAGCCGATGACTTCGCTCGATCCGCTCTACAGGATCGGCGCGCAGATTGCCGAGCCGATCATCCACCATCGCGGCGGTAGCAAAAAAGAAGCGCGCGCGCGTGTTCTGGAACTTCTGAAGCTTGTTGGTATTCCTGACCCGGAGCGTCGCATCGACAGCTATCCGCACGAGCTTTCCGGCGGCCAGCGCCAGCGTGTCATGATTGCCATGGCACTGGCGAACGAGCCGGATATCCTGATCGCAGATGAGCCGACCACGGCGCTCGATGTCACGATCCAGGCGCAGATTCTCGATCTTCTGAAGTCGTTGCAGCAGCGCTTCGGCATGGCTGTGGTTCTAATCACGCACGATCTTGGTGTGGTTCGTCATTTTGCAGACCGCGTTGCCGTTATGCGTCGTGGTGAGATCGTAGAATCAGGAACGACAGAAGACATTTTCGAGCGCCCGCAGGCCGACTACACGAAGATGCTTCTGGATGCCGAACCCAGCGGTCACAAGCCGCCGGTCGGCGGTGAGGCGCCTGTCGTGCTGTCTGGCCAGAGCGTGACGGTCGATTATGAAATTCCGGGCGGCTTTCTGTCGAAGTCCAGTGAGTTTCGCGCGGTGGATGGCGTCAGCGTCAACCTGCGCCAAGGCCAGACCATCGGCATCGTCGGTGAATCCGGCTCGGGGAAATCCACGCTCGGTCGCGCGCTGCTGCGTCTGACGCCCGCCAAAGGCCGTATTCTCTTCGGGAAAAAGGAAATTACCGGGCTCGACCGAAAGGCGATGCGCCCGTTGCGGCGACAGTTGCAATTGGTGTTTCAGGACCCTTACGGCTCTCTTTCGCCGCGTCAGACGGTCGGCGAGATCATCACCGAAGGTCTGTTCGTCCACGAGCCACAGCTCAGCCGTGCGGAGCGTGACAAGCGCGCCATTGAAGCGCTGAAGGAAGTGGGCCTCGATCCGGCTGCGCGAAACCGCTATCCGCACGAATTTTCGGGCGGTCAGCGGCAGCGTATCGCAATTGCACGCGCCATCATCCTCAAGCCGGATGTCGTCATTCTGGATGAGCCGACATCTGCCTTGGACCGTTCGGTGCAGGGCCAGGTGATCGATCTCTTGCGTGAATTGCAGAAGGCGCACGGCCTTTCCTACATTTTCATCAGCCACGACCTTTCGGTTATTAAGGCGATTTCCGATTACGTTATCGTGATGAAGGATGGAAAGATCGTGGAAGAAGGCGAAACCGATGCGATCTTCAACAATCCCGCTGCTGACTATACCAAGACGCTGATAAAATCTGCTTTCACGGCAGATGTGGCTGCCTGATAGCGCATTGAGTTCATTGGAAATTTTGAAAACGCCCTGGATCGCAGGGCGTTTTCTTTTTTAATATATAAAATGCTAATTTCGAATTTTCTTCATTCCCTATCAGTCTCTGTGGGTCAAATCTGCTTCTATTCATATATATTTCCTTTCGCCATTATTGCTTACGTGCTGTCTCAAGCGCACGACCTCTTGGGCATGAGGATGATAATTTGGCATCGTGGAAAGACGAGCGACCGACGACGCAATCGCTGACTGCGGCGGTCGTTTCGCCGTTGAAAACAACGTTTTTAGGCCTCGCCCTCGTCAGTGGGGTGGTGAATGTGCTGGCTCTGACGTCGCCCCTGTTCATGCTTCAGGTTTACGACCGCGTGCTGGCAAGCGGCAGTGTGCCGACGCTGATTGGCCTTGCTGTCCTGGCGCTAGGCCTCTTCGCGTTTCAATGCATGCTCGACATCATCCGCGCCCGCGTCCTGATGCGTATTGGAGAGCGTTTCGATCTACGCTTTTCCAAACGTGTCCACGATGCCGTTACGCGGCTACCGCTCATCTCGCGCGTTTCTGGTGATGGTCTTCAGCCATTGCGGGATCTCGATAATGTTCGTGGTTTCGTATCTGGCTCTGGCCCAACCGCATTTTTCGATCTGCCATGGATGCCGTTCTATCTTGGCATTTGTTTCCTTTTCCACTTCTGGATTGGCGTTACCGCTCTTGCAGGTGCCATCCTGTTGGTGTCACTGACACTTTTCACCAATATCTTCACGCAAAAGCCGGTGCGTGAAGCGACAGCTGAGAACATGGTGCGCAACAGGCTGCTGGAAGCTTCCCGCCGCAATGCGGAGGTCATTCAAGCCATGGGCATGGGCGGGCGCCTTGGGTCGCGTTGGCAGGGCGCCAATCAGGCGTATCTTCTCGCCAACCGAAAAGCCGGCGATGTTGCGGGCGGGCTTGGCACCGTTTCACGGACGTTCCGCATCGTCCTCCAGTCCGCAATTCTCGCCGTTGGTGCACTGCTTGTGATCGAGCAGAAGGCAACGGGCGGCATCATGATTGCGAGTTCGATCATGATGGGGCGAGCGCTTGCGCCCGTGGATCTGGCTATTGCCAACTGGAGGTCTTTCATCGCCGCCCGGCAGAGCTGGGGGCGGTTGAAGACCCTGCTTGGGCAGGTGCCCGCGTTACCGGAGACACTGCCTTTGCCCGCGCCTGAGCGGGAGTTGCGGGTTGAACATGTCGTCGTCGCTCCACCCGGAGAAAGGAAGCCGACCGTCACTGGCATCAATTTTCAGCTGGCAGCGGGCTCCGCGCTTGGCGTCATCGGGCCATCCGGTTCGGGCAAATCCACGCTTTCACGCATTCTGACCGGGGCATGGTTGCCGATTGCGGGGCAGGTGCGTCTTGACGGTGCGACTTTCGATCAATGGGATCGCGAAGCGCTGGGCCAGCATATCGGATATCTGCCGCAAGGCGTCGAACTTTTCGAGGGGACGATTGCGCAGAATATCTCCCGTTTTTCCGATGAGGCCAATGCGGAAGCAGTGATTTCTGCGGCGAAAGTGGCAGGCGCGCACGAGCTTATTCTGCGTTTCGAAAAGGGATATGAGACCGATATTGGTGAGGCGGGGTCGGCGCTTTCTGCCGGGCAACGCCAGCGCATAGGGCTTGCGCGAGCGCTTTATGGAGAACCGTTTCTCGTGGTTCTGGATGAGCCCAACGCCAATCTCGATGCGGATGGCGAAGCTGCCGTGATCAGGGCGATTGCATCCATTCGGGAGCGAAAAGGTATCGCCATCGTCGTTGCACACCGGCCAAGCGCCATTGCTGCGACCGATTATGTGCTGATGATGGAAGAGGGCAGGATGCGTGCCTTTGGCCCGCGGGATGATGTTCTTTCAAAGGTTTTGAAACCCGCTGCGCCCGCCGCCAAGGCTGGTTCCTACAATATTTCCGCCCAAACGCTAGCTCCCTTGCGCGTCGTTGCCGATATCGGCCAGCGCTCTGGCGGTATGGAAGCAGTGAAGGAGGATGCGGATGCGAAATTCTGATCCTGATTTCTTGGCGTCCAGCTCTATCCGAACACACTTGATCGCAGCGCTTGCCGTGAGTTTCTTCCTTGTTGGAGGCGTCGGTGTCTGGGCCGCAACCGCGAAACTTTCCGGCGCCGTGGTCGCCTCCGGGCATCTGGTGGTGGATAGTTATGTGAAGAAGGTTCAACACCCGACAGGCGGCGTCGTCGGTGAAATTCTGGTGAATGAAGGGGACCATGTCGCTACGGGTCAGGTTGTCATGCGGCTGGATGCCACCCAGACCCGCGCGAACCTCGCCATCGTTTCCCGGCGGCTGGATGAGTTATCTGCCCGGCGGGCGCGGCTGGAAGCAGAGCGTGACGATCAGCAGACTCTCACTTTTCCGCAAAGCCTTCTTGATCGGCAGGGCGACCTTGATGTTGCTGCGGCTATGCAGAGTGAAACGAGGCTGTTTCAATCCCGCAAGACCTTCCGCGAAGGACAAAAGGCCCAGCTGAATGAGCGTATTGCGCAGTTCAGGCACGAGATTGAAGGCCTGAAAGCGCAGGAGGTTGCTTATGACCAAGGGCTTTCTGTGCTTCAGGCCGAAATCGGGTCGCAGAAAGGGTTGCGCGATCAGGGCGTTGTTTCCGTACAGCGGTTGAACAGTCTTGAGACGCAGGCAGCGACATTCGGTGGCGAGCGAGGTGAAAAGATCGCCTATCAGGCTCAGGTTGCTGGCCGTATTTCCGAAACACGCCTGCAAATAATCCAGATCGATCAGGAACTGAAGACGGAAGTTGGCCGGGAACTCAGGGAAATCGAAGGCCAGATGGGGGAGTTTGCGGAGCGCAAGGTGGCCGCACAGGATCAGCTGAAGCGTGTCGATATCGTCGCTCCACAGGCGGGTGTTGTGCATCAGATGGCCGTGCATACGGTGGGCGGCGTCGTGACGCCTGCCGATCCCATCATGATGATCGTGCCGGAAGGGGATGATCTTGCGCTGGAGGTGCAGATCGCGCCGAAGGATATCGATCAGCTTCAGCTTGGGCAGGAAGCGTTGCTGCGCATGTCGTCCTTCAATCAGCGTGTCACGCCGGAAGTCAACGGGCATATCGTGCGAATTGCGCCGGATCTGACAGTGGATCAGCGCACCGGCCAGTCCTATTATCTCGTCCGCCTTGTGGTCAATGAAGGAGAACGGGCAAAGCTTGGTGGTCTCGCCCTGCTTCCCGGCATGCCTGCCGAAGCCTTTATTCGAACCAGCGAAAGAACCGCGCTTTCCTATATTCTCAAGCCGCTGACCGATCAAATTACCAGAGCGTTTCGTGAAGAATAGTCGTTGGTCAGTGTGGTCTAATGTGTGCCATGGCTTGGGGATTTTCTTGGCTCAGTATGCACAATCAAAAGGAACCGGTGCCGTTCCTTCGCGTTATAGCGGCGTGAAACAATTACGTGTGCCACAATAGAAGGCACCAGGAGGCATCATGCTGAAGGTAATTCAAGTTGCGGGACTTGCCGTTACTATGGCGGTTTCAAGTGTAGCCATGTCGGGCTTTGCCCAGGCACAGGACGTAGAACTGCGGCTTGGACCGGATGGTGTTCGCCCGGTTATCCGTGACCGCGACTCCGACCGCCGTGGTCCGCCTCGCATGCGAGGTTGCAGTGAACGCGAAGCGCGTGCTGCCGCCCGCGATTCCGGCCTGCGTGATCCCGAAGTCGTTCGCGTGACCCCACGTCGCGTCGTCGTGCAGGGCTACACACGCCGTGGCTCCGATACGATCACCTTCGCCAACGAGCGTGGCTGCCCGGAAATCTGAGTTTAAGACAATTAAGTAAAAGGCCCGTCTTTGGCGGGCCTTTTTGCGTTTTCAGGAGGTTTTCATGATGTCTTGCCAGGCATCATAGGCTGACAGAACCGTTTCCATCTGCGCCGTATGTCCCGCGATAAAGTCCGGGCCGTAAATGGTTTCATCGGGATATTCCGTGATCAGTGTCATCGGCACATCGTGGCGATCATCCACAGAAGCGAGGCAAGGAAATCCGTTGATGATGCGAAAGCCGGTTTCGCCGGCGTGGATTTCATAAAGCGCGATCTGGCGGTTATTATATTCCAGGAGACCCGGAATGGCGCCGAGATGCTTCGTGACGCGGTCGAGCAACGTTTCAGCTTGGTTTTCCCAGTTGCTGTGATATCGCGCAATGAGGAAAAACCCTTTCGGCACCGTCCACATGGCAAAATTCCGTGGCACGTAACCCGATAGCGGGCGCGTCCATTCATGAGACGGATAACCGTGCAGGTTCACATGCAAAAGCGCACCGCTCAGGCTCTGTGCCTGAAAGCGGATTTCCTTCTCGTTGATGAAGCCGCCTGCGGTCTTTTCTGTGCGATATTCCAGATCATCGCCCAGCGCGGTATAGCGCGCGGCGTGATGCATATGTCGCGGATTATCCTTGCACAGGCGCTGATGCAGCGCATAACCGTCAGGATTTTCCAGTGGCGAGATGGTGAAATGCGCGCCGTCTCTCGCTGAAAGAAGCTTTGCTGCGCGCAACGCACCGGCGACGCCGGTCGTCTCATTGGCGTGCTGGCCGCCGCTGATCATCACGGCGCTGTCGGAACCGCTGCGATAGCGTCCGTTCACCGTGCGGCCCGAACGCGTCTTCGCGTGAAAGCTTTCGCCCCCGATGCTTGCGAGCTCGTTCTGGATTTGAGCGTGAGACAGCGGCTGGCTGGCGCTAACCGTGCTCTGCTCCGGTCCATCGGTAAACCCGGCAGACAGCGAGCGCAGCTCCACGCGAACCGAAATCTCGCCAACCGACTGGATGATTTCAGGCACGATCTGGCCGGGCTTCAGGCCTCGATCGCCAAGTGGCCGACCGGACTTTTTCTGGAAGAACTCTAGAAGCGAGAAATAGAAGTCTTCGTGCAGGGCTTCGCGCAGGCTGGTACGCTCATCGCCCACATGCAGCATTTCATCGGCTGCGGGATAGGTAACGCGGATGTTCAGCTCTTCGAAATAAGGCTCCGTTTCACCCCACCGGTAGGTGGTGATGGCATCCATCGTTTCGGTAAACAGTGCTTCGTAATCCGTCCCGATCCTGCCGCTCTCGGTGCCGCGCGTTAGCCATCCAGTTGGGGAAACGCTCGTTTCACCGGCAAAATCCGTATGGACACGGTTGGGTACGGGCACGACGATCTTGTTTTCTTCGCCAGCGCGCGTTTTCAAAAGAACGTCGTATTGAAACGCGTCGTCCCGTCGCCCGAGGAAGCTGATCTTGCGCTCGCCGACCATCGCCGCTAGCGGATAGGCTTCCAGGCGAAAACGGTTCTCCGGGGCGTTTGGATGCACCGGGTAGTGGATTTCGATGGCAACGATATCCGAAAGATCAATGTCCTCGATAAAGGCATGGACAAGCGGTTTGTAGGCGCTGAAGATGCGGGCTTGAACACCTTTTTCAGCCAGTTGCCTTTCGGTGTCCAGACGGCTTTCGCGGTCGTCGAAAGTCCAGGCCTGAAGGCTCTCGCCTTGTTTTGCCTCGGCAACGAGCTTGTCCAGCGTGCGTTCGAAACGCTTTTCGAAAATGACGGTCATTTGCTTATCTCGATGTTCTTCCGGTGGGGTCGAGGCTGTCGCGCAGCCAGTCCCCGAGGAGGTTGAGGCCAAGCACGGTCAGGAGAATGGCAAGGCCGGGGAAAACGCTGACCCACCATGCGGTTTGAAGATAGGTGCGGCCATCCGCCAGCATTCCGCCCCAGCTGGGGATCGTGGGGTCAACGCCCATGCCGAGGAAGGTCAGGCTGCTTTCCAGAAGAATGTTGTTGGCGACGTTCAGCGTCATCAGCACGATGACCGGGCCGACAAGGTTCGGCAGCAGATGCTGGAAGATGATGCGCCAATCCTTCACGCCTATGGCGCGGGCGGAGAGGATGAATTCGCGTTCTCGCAGACTGAGGACCGACCCGCGCACGAGGCGCGCATATTGCACCCACTGCGAAACGATCAGCAGAATGATCGTGTTCGTCAGGCTGCCGCCGACAATAGCGATGAAGGTGATGGCGAGCAGAATGAACGGCATGGCAAGCTGGATATCGGCAAAGCGCATCACCAGCATATCCCAGAAGCCGCGGTAATAGCCCGCGACCAAACCGACGACCACACCGAAGACGACACCGCCGATAACGGATGTGAAGCCGACGAGAAGTGAAATCTTGCCGCCTGCAACGACGCGCGCCAGCACGTCACGGCCCAGCGGATCGGTGCCGAAAGGGTGGGCGGTATTGGTGAAGGGCTTCGCCAACCGGGCCATCAGATCGATTTTTTCGGCACCGCCCGGGAAGAGGATATCCGAAAACAGCACGGCAAGGCAGATGATCGTCGTCAGCGACGCGCCGACGATGAATTCGAAGCTGGAAAAACGCGAAAGGCGTGTTGTGCGGGCAGCCATGGCGATTACTCCGTGCGAATGCGGGGATCGATCAGGCCATAGGCTATGTCGATCAGAAGATTGATGCCGACGATCATCAGCGAGAGAACGGTGATGACGCCTTGAAGGACCGGATAGTCACGCGCGCCGACCGCATCGAAGGCCAAGGTGCCGAGGCCCGGCCAGTTGAACACGCGCTCGATGACGACGATACCGCCGAGAAGGCCGCCGAACTGGATGCCGAAATAGGTGATGAGCGGAATGGCGCAGTTGCGCAGCGCATGCTTGTAGAGAACCTTGTTCTCGCTCAGGCCCTTGGCGCGCGCGACCATGATATATTGCGACCGCAGCGTATCGAGCATGGCGGTGCGCACGAGGCGGACATTCGTGGCCGTCAGGATCACGCCCATCGTTACCGCTGGCATGATATAGCTCGCGTAACCGACCATGCCGCTTGGCGGCAACCAGCCGAGCGTGATCGAGAACAGCAGCACCAGCATGATGGCGAGCCAGAAATTCGGGAATGAAAGTCCGAGCAACGAGAGGACGCGGATGATCTGGTCGGCTGTCTTTCCACGCGATGTCGCCGCCTTGATGCCGAGCGGGATAGACAGCGCAATGGATACGACCATGGAGATGAAGGCGAGCAGCAGCGTGGCGGGCAGGGCATCTGCGATCAGGCGCGATACCGGTGTGCTGCCCGTGAAGCTGCGGCCGAAGTCCAGTGTCACCAGACCTTTAAGGAAGTTGAGATACTGGACGAAGAACGGCTGGTCGGTGCCAAGCGCCGTGCGAATGCGCGCCAGATCCTCTTCCGTCATGCTGCCGCCGCCCTGAAACATGGTGACTGCGGGGTCACCCGTCAGGCGGATGGCGAATGAAACGAGAAGTGTGATGGCGATAACGACGAAAATCGCCTGCAACAATCTCTTGATAAGGAAACCGGCCACGTATCTGTCCTTGGTACGAAAGCAATTCCAGCAAAAGTGTAACGCGGTTTTGCGTGCGGGATTGCATAAAAACAAAGAGCTAGAGAGGTTTGCTTTTCGAAGAAATGCGGAACCGCTCTAGTGGTGTGACGCCGCAGCGGATTGCCGCGGCGTCAGCATTGGCGATTATTCGACGGTGACGTCTGTCAGCTTCAGGCGGTTGTCTGGCGCAGGCACGAAGCCCTTGACCTTTTTGCTGATGCCGTAGATCGCGTTGGTGTTGTAAAGCGGAAGCTCGAGCGCCTTCTCGGCTGTGTACTTGCCGATTTCTTTGAGGATCTTTTCACGCTCGGCACGGTCCGTCAGCGGGCGCTGGGATTCCAGCAGCTTGTCCAGCGTCTCGTCTTTTTCATAAGGGTTCCACTTCTCGCCGGAGTGGTACATGGAATAGGCAGTATTATCGTAATCGAATGTCCAGCCGCCCCACTTCTGCTGGAACATCGCGCCGGTCTTGCCCTGCGGGATGATGTCGTTCAGCAGAACGTTGGTTTCGTAAGGCTTGATGGTGGCGGTGATGCCGACCATCTGGAGGTAGCTGGCAACGACCTGCGCCACCTCGTTCATCGTCGCGTCATTGCCGCGAATGTCGATCTGAAGCGTAGCACCCGGCTTCACGCCAGCTTCCGCCAGAAGCTTCTTTGCACCTTCCGGATCATAAGCAACGGGCTTCAGGTCAGGATCGTAGCCGAAGGACAGGGCACTCTGGAAGCTTGCGATTTCAGACCCCTGACCGGCCAGGATCGACTTGACGATGGTGCCGCGATCCACGGCCATGATGATGGCCTGGCGAACCTTCGGATCCTTGGTGATGCCATCGCGCGTGTTGAAGCGCAGCGCATCGACGGTCGGGCCGGGAACGCTGACGATTTCGAGGTTGGAATCGCCCTGCACGACCGGGATCATGCCGATTGGAATGGTCGGCGGAATGACGAGATCGACGCGGCCTGCCTGAAGTTCGGCAACGGCTGTCGCCGGCTCCGCGATGAAGCGGTATTCGAGTTCGGAAAGCTTCGGCGCACCGCCCCAGTAATCCGGGTTGGCTTCCAGCTTGATGTTGACCTTCGGCGCATAGGACACGAACTTGAACGCGCCAGTGCCGACAGGGTTGAGGTTGAAGTTGTCTTCGCCTTTTTCCTTGATGTATTTCGGCGGAACGATCATTGCGCCGTAACCGGCAAGCTTCGTCAGAAGAACCGGATCGGGAGACTTCAGCTTCATGTCTACAGTGTTTTCGTCCACGATATCGACGCTGGCAATGGCCGTGTAGTTGGATCGCTGCGGACCTTTTGCGCCTTCGTCACCCAGCAGGCGGTCGAAGGTGAATTTTACGGCTTCGGCGTTGAAGGGCTCGCCATTGTGGAACTTCACGTTCTGGCGAAGCTTGAAGCGAATGCGCTTGCCTTCATCCAGCTCTTCCCAGCTTTCGGCAAGACCCGGAACCAGCTTAAGGTCCGGTCCGCGATAGGTCAGGCCGTCGAAAATATTGGTGGAGACGGCGGCCCATTGCACCAGAAACGTATCGATTGGATCCCAGCTGCCGGGATCCTGCGGGCTGGAAATCGTCATCTTGCCAGCGGCAAGTGCTGGCGAAGCTGCAAATGCAACGCCGGACAGTGCCAGCGCGGTGAGAGCGGCGCTCATTCCCCTTTTGATTTTTCTCATCTTCTGTTTCCTCTTCAGATGGTGTGAAAGGTGGTTCGTTCAGGCACTTCTGGCGATGAAGTGGCCCGGATTGATTTCCTCGCGGCGAAGAATCGGCGGCTCATCGCCGACCATTCGAACCGGGTTCGGAATCTCGCCTTCGATCAGCGTGCTTTTGCGCTCAACCGTCGGGTCGGCGACCGGCACTGCGGAAAGCAGGCGGCGCGTATAGTCGTGCATCGGCGTCTCGAACACCTGACGGCGGCTGCCCATCTCCATGATCTGGCCGAGATAAAGCACAGCCACGCGGTGGCTCATCTTTTCCACCACGGCCATGTCATGGCTGATGAAGAGATAGGCGAGACCGCGTTCGGCCTGCAAATCCATGAACAGATTGATGATCTGCGCCTGAATGGAGACATCGAGCGCTGAAAGCGCTTCATCCGCAATGATGAGCTTCGGATCGGAGGCCAGCGCACGGGCAATGCAGACACGCTGGCGCTGACCGCCGGAAAATTCGTGCGGATAGCGATCTGCATGTTCCGATGAAAGGCCGACGCGCTCCAGCAATTCATCCACCCGGCGGCGAACGTCTTTGGAGCCGAGGATGAGGCCGTGCGTGTTGATCGGCTCGGCGATGGAGAAACCGACCGTCTTTCGCGGATCGAGCGAGGCGAACGGGTCCTGGAAGATATATTGCACTTCCTGACGCATGCGAAACCGCTCTGCCGCCGACATGCTGGAATAGGTCTTGCCGTTGAAGGAAATCTCACCGGAAAGCGAGTTCTGCAACTGCTGGATAGTGCGGCCAATCGTGGATTTGCCGGAACCGGATTCGCCAACCAGCGCAAGCGTTTCGCCCGGATGAATATCGAAGCTGACATTCTGCACAGCGCTACAACGGTGTGTTGCTTTGCCGAACAGGTTCTTGCGAATATCGAAGCGCACGAAGAGATCGCGTACCGAAAGCAGCGGTGGTACATCGTAGCGCGCCGTCTGCTGGATGCGCTCTTCGCCAACCGTCTTGGGCTCACCGTCTTGCAGAACGGTCAGCGGCATGCGCTTGGGGAAATCTTCTCCCTGAAGACTGCCGAGTTTCGGAACGGCGGAGAGAAGCGCGCGGGTATAGGGCTGTTTCGGATTAGCGAAAATCTCGCGAACCGGGCCTTCCTCGACCTTCTTGCCTTTCCACATCACCACGACATCGTCGGCCATCTCGGCAACGACACCCATGTCATGGGTAATGAAGACCATGCCCATGCCGAGGTCCTTTTGCAGATCGCGCATGATGTTGAGGATTTGCGCCTGAATGGTCACGTCGAGAGCGGTCGTCGGCTCGTCCGCGATCAGCAGCTTCGGGCGGCAGGCGAGTGCCATGGCAATCATCACGCGCTGGCGCATACCGCCGGAAAGCTGGTGCGGATAACGCTTCAGCAGCGCTTCGGCATCCGGCAGGCGTACCATTTCCAGAAGCCGCCGGGCCTCGGTCATTGCCGCAGCCTTGGTCAGCTTTTCGTGCAGGAGCAGCACTTCGCAAATCTGGTCACCAATGGTGAAGACAGGGTTGAGCGAGGTCATCGGCTCCTGGAAGATCATGGCGATCTCCTTGCCGCGAATAGCGCGCATATCCTTCTGCGGCACCTTCAGCAAATCTTTTCCGTTGAACAGAACGCTGCCGGTCTCGAATTTCGCGCCCATCATGTCTGCCAGACGCATGACGGACAGCGATGTGACCGATTTACCCGAACCGGATTCACCGACGACAGCAACCGTTCTGCCGGGTGCTACGCTGAAGGAGAGGTTCTCGACAACGCGGTTCTCGCCGAATGCGACCGTGAGGTCTGAGACGGAAAGAAGCGGGCTAGAGATGTCCGTTGCGTTGGTCATGGCTGTATCTCTGCTTTGGAAAGATCTTTGTTCTGAGAAGCGGATGGCTCGATTCTTGCCAGTTCCGCGCCTGCGGTTTGCATGGAGCCAGCCTCCACAAGCAACGAAATCCGGCCGGAGAGGGGAGCGCTGATCTGCGTTTCCATCTTCATGGCCTCCATGGTGCCAAGAACTTCACTCTCTGCAACTGTCGCGCCATCGGCAACCTTCCACTGTACGAGCGTGCCACTGAGCGGTGCCGAAACGATGTTCCGGTCAGCCGACGAGCTGGAGCCTTGTGCTGTCGGTGCGGGCGCTGGCGTTCCGAACATCGAAAGGAACTGCGCGGGGATACCGACTTCGACCAGCTTTCCATCGATCTCCAGCTTTGCGCGCACCATGTTTGCGTCTTGCAGGGCTTTGGGGCGTGCTTCCGCTTCCAGCACATGTGCGAAGTCTGTCTCGATCCAGCGCGTGTGAACGCGGAAATTGGGGCTGGCAAAATCGGGATGCGCTATCGCCGCCTTATGGAATGGTAGAACCGAAGGCACGCCTTCGATTGTGAACTCCGACAGCGCTCGGCGTGCGCGGGCAATTGCCTGCTCACGGGTTGCGCCCCAGACAATAAGCTTGGCGGCAAGGGAATCGAACATGGGCGGGATCGTCGACCCGGCCTCTACACCCGTATCGAGCCGAACACCGGGGCCAGACGGTGCATGAAACGCTTCGATTTTGCCGGAGGATGGCAGGAAGCCGCGTCCGGCGTCTTCGATATTGATACGAAATTCCAACGCGTGGCCGCGCGGCTCCGGCGTTTCCGTCAATGAAATCGCGTGCCCTTCGGCGATGCGGAACTGCTCGATAACGAGGTCGATGCCGGTTGTCTCCTCTGTCACCGGATGCTCCACCTGAAGCCGCGTATTCACTTCAAGGAAAGAGATTATCCCATTGTTACTGAGAAGAAATTCAACTGTGCCCGCGCCGACATATCCGGCCTTGGCGCAGATGTTCTTCGCAGCCTGATGGATCGTTTCGCGTTGTGCATCGTCCAGAAATGGTGCCGGTGCCTCTTCGATCAGCTTCTGGTTTCTGCGCTGGAGAGAGCAGTCGCGCGTTCCGACAACCACGACATTGCCATGCCTATCTGCAAGAATTTGCGCCTCGATATGGCGCGGGCGGTCGAGAAACTGTTCGACATAGCACTCACCACGCCCGAAGGCCGCAAGCGCTTCACGCGTGGCGGATTCGAACAGCTCTTCCACCTCATCCAGTTGACGCGCGATCTTCAGACCCCGCCCGCCGCCGCCATGGGCGGCCTTGATGGCAATCGGAAGGCCGAATTGCTGGGCAAAGACCAGCGCCTCACGCGATGTTGCAATCGCGCCCTCGCTGCCAGCCACCAGAGGCGCGCCGACGCTTTGCGCGATGCGGCGTGCCTGCAGCTTATCGCCAAGCGCCTCGATGACGTCCGGGTCCGGACCGATCCAGATCAGCTCGGCAGCGATAACGGCTGCGGCGAACTCCGCGCGCTCGGAAAGAAAGCCATAGCCGGGGTGGACGGCATCTGCGCCGCTGCGCTTTGCAAGCGCGACGAGCTTTTCGATATCGAGATAGCTGTCTTTCGGGCTTGCGCCATTCAGCGCATAGGCCTCGTCGGCCAGCGATACGAAGAGGGCGTCTGCATCTGCATCGGCATAGACGGCAACCGATTGAAGGCCGTAATCCCTGCATGCCCGGATGATGCGAACGGCGATCTCACCACGATTTGCTATGAGAACTTTTTTCATTGTTGATGCTCTGCAATATGTTTGTTTGGCAATGGCAGTTCATGAAATGCTTCTATTGCACGGAAGCGAATGCGGGCACCCGGCGGAACGCGTGCCGCAAGATCGAGGTGGTACTCGGCAACATTTCCGATCACCGGATAACCACCTGTCAGAGGGTGATCGACCAGAAACAGAACCGGTTGGCCACTCGCAGGGACCTGAATGGCACCATGCAATGTTGCCTCACTGGGTAATTCTGCGGTGATCGAGCGGGTAAGTGGCGTGCCTTCGAGACGAATGCCGACGCGGCTCGCCTGCGGCGTTACCAACCAGTCCTGCGACAGGAAGGACTGGATCGCCTCGCTGGTAAACCAGTCGGTTCGCGGACCCATTACGACGTCGAGTTCTACCGTCTCGCCCGCCTTGGGGTGCGCATCCTCGGTCTTCGTTGGCGCTGGCACGATAAAGGCATTATCGGCAGGTGCGATGCTGATCCGGTCGCCCGCCTTCAAAGGTGCAGGGCCGATTTCGGCTAAGGTGTCGCGCGCGGCGCTGTCGATGATGCTGGAGGCGGCAAAGCCACCGCGAATGGCCAGATAGCTGCGCATGCCCTGCGCAGGCGGCGCTATCGTCAGCCGGTCTTCGTCATTGAGTGCCGTCGCTTTTGCGAGTTCGACCTCGATCATGTCGCCATTCGTCGCCTCTATGCGGGCCATGACCGGTGCGCCGGTAATCGCGATCACGCTCTCACCGACAGCTTTAAAGACCGCGCCTGCGGGAGAGATTTCCAGCGCAGGCAGATTGATCGGGTTGCCGACTGTTCTATTTGCCTGCCTGAACGCGGCGCGGTCTGCTGCGCCGGAAACGCTGACGCCGAGGCTGGCTTTGCCTTTGCGGCCCAAATCCTGAAGCAGCACCGGGAGGGGTGCGGTAAGTACCTCAAGGCATGGGCCGGATGTTTCCAGCGAGACCGGGGAGGGCGATGGCTTATGGGCCGTCTGGAACTCTTCAAATTCCTCAAGCGAAATCTGCCAGAACTTGACCCGGTATCCCGGCTGAAGAAGTGAGGCTGGCTCGCGTGCCAGATCGAACATCGGGATGGGCGTGCGCCCAATCAGCTGCCAGCCGCCGGGGCTCGCTTTCGGGTAAACGCCGCTGAATTCACCGGCGATTGCGACGGAGCCTGCCGGAACATGAGTTCGCGGTGACGTGCGGCGCGGAACGGAGAGCGTTTCATCGCCGCCGGAAAGATAAGCAAATCCCGGAGCAAAGCCGGTGAAGGCCACCTTCAAATCCGAACCGGTATGGCAAGCGATGATCTCATCAACCGACAGATTTAGAAGCGCAGCCACGTCCTTAAGGTCTTCGCCATCATAAAGAACGGGGATATCGACAATCGGGCCGGGCTGCGACGAAGCCTCGCTGGAGAGACGGTTCTGCACCTGCTCGATCAAGCTTGCCGAAGGCAGGACGAGGTGATCGAACGCGATCATCAACGTCCGTGCAGCCGGAATGATTTCCCGCACACCCTCGATAGGCGATGCCTCCAGTGCGGCATGCAGAGCCAGCGTTTTCTCAAGGCTCTCAAGCTCGAACAACAAATGCCCGTCGCGCATGGGAAGCACGCGCAAGGCAATCCTGCTCTTCTCCATCGATGTTTCGGCAGCGGTCATTACTGGCGCCCGCTGAAAGCACGGATTGCCAGTCCCGCATGTTCAAGCTTCTGGCGCACGGCCTTGGCAATCGCTACCGCATCCGGGCTGTCGCCATGCACGCAGATGGACTGCGCGTCCACCTTTGTCCCCACGCCATCGATGGAGGTGATGGAGCCGGTGCGCACCAGTTGCAGCATACGCTCTGCCACCTGTTCAGGATCGTGAAGGACGGAGCCCTTTTCACGTCGGGAAACCAACTCACCCTTCGAAGTGTAGGCGCGATCCGCAAAGGCTTCGGAGACGACGGTAAGACCTTCGGCGCGCGCCTGAGCAATCAATGGCGAACCGGCGAGCGCCACGAGGATGAGGTCTGGATTGATCTGCCTGATTGCACTGATGACATCCGCTGCCTGACGCGTGTCGAAGGCAATCGTGTTGTAAAGCGCACCGTGCGGCTTAACATAGGTAACGGTGGTGCCGGCGGCTTTCGCCAGACCTTGCAGCGCGCCGATCTGGTAAATGACGTCACCGACGAGTTCTTCGCTGGATGGGTCCATATTGCGACGACCGAAGCCAGCAAGATCGCGATATCCGACATGAGCGCCGACCGCGACATTGCGCTCTTTCGCAGCAAACAGCGTTTTGAGAATGCCCGCCGGATCACCCGCATGGAAGCCACATGCGACATTCGCGCTGCTGACGATATCGAGCATTGCCTTATCATCACCGATCTTCCAGGCACCAAAGCTTTCGCCCAAATCGCTGTTGAGGTCGATAGAAGACAATGTGCTGCTCCTTCCATGCTCAATAAGGAAGGCGCGGTAAATCAGACCGATAAGGATCATCGGTCGGACGTTACTTTATGTGCCCCTTATTATTTTTATGATCACGTTCTAACAATAAATGACAATCCCGTCCACATTGTTGAGCAATATTTTTGTTCCGTCCTACAAAAAAGTTTTCACATGTGTATGATCGATGGAAGCAGTGGCCGTGAAGTCGCCGTAACGTCGAAGGCGGCTTGCCTGAGCTAAAGCTCGCGAGGCATTGTCACCGACGAAGGAATCACAGGCTTTCTCATGAGCCGCAACGGGGATGGATGATGCGGCATAGTGGTGTGGCAAATGCAGAGGCGACATCGGTCGGCACACAGGAAGCCACACTTACGCTTGCCGAGATTACGGCTGGCCGCATTCGCGAACGCGTCATCTCCGGCGTTCTTCCACCCGGCAGCCATCTTTCTGAAGTAGCCCTCTGCGAAGAACTGCAGATTTCCCGGAACACTTTGAGGGAGGTTTTCCGCCTTCTCACCAAGGAAGGCGTGTTGCGCCATGAGGCAAACCGGGGCGTCTTCGTCACCACGCCCGGCATCGGCACGATTATCGATATCTACCGTGTGCGGCGCCTGATTGAATGCCCCGCTATTGCCAATGCGCATATAAAACATCCGAGCGTCGCGAAAATGCGGGAAGCTGTGCAGGCTGCCAATTCCTACCGGGCGCAGGGGGAGTGGTTGAAGGTCGGTAGTGCGGATATCGCCTTTCACTCCGCAATCGTCGAACTTTCCGACAGTCCGCGGCTTTCGGCATTTTACAGCCAGATTTCAATCGAGCTTCGCCTCGTTTTCGGCCTTCTTCGTGATCCGGAATATCTTCATGGGCCTTTCATAGAGCAGAACGCCACCATATTGGCGCATCTGGAAAGCGGCGATACCGCACAGGCTTCCCGCACGCTTGAGGATTATCTGCATCGTGCCGAACGCTTTATTCTGGCCGCTTATTCTCGCGCCATTCCCGGCTGACCATTTTTCGCCAACGCAACTCCTACCCACCCTGTTCCTCTGAAACGTTGCGGGAAAGAAATCACGGACAATAAGTTGAATTAGTAATTTCTAAATTTAACTGTACTAATGAAGAATAATAAAGGTGATGGTTGTCGGGAGTGCATAGCAGTGTTTGCCGTCCTGGAGTGTGTCGCAGTACAGCATGATCGCCGCGTTGTGGTTCTGGCAGCAATCATCGCGCTTGTGGGTATGGTCTCTTTCTTCCATCTTTTGCTCCGCGCGGAAGAAAGCCCCATTAAGCGCAGGCCTTACTGGATTGTTGTTGCAGCCTTTGCTTCGGGCTCGAGTGTTTGGGCAACGCACTTCATCGCCATGCTGGCTTATCAGGGCAGTATCCCCATTGGCTTCGACCTGTTCTACACCTCGATTTCGGCCATTCTCGCCGTACTCGGGTTCTGGGTTTGCCTTCAGTTCTTCTGGCGCAAAAACGGATCGTCCATCGCGGCGGGCTTGACGGTAACAGTCACCGTTGCCTGCATGCACTTCATGGGCATGGCGGGATTACAGGCTGCCGCCACGGTTCAATATCAACTCATGCCCATTGTGGTGGGCACCATCGTTTCCGTCGTCCAGTTCTCGCTTTCATTCTTCCTGTTCAGAAAAATCAGGTCGTGGGTCCGCGTACCGGTGGGTGCGCTGCTCTCAATTCTCGGTGTGTTGACGCTTCACTTCACAGCCGTCTCTTCCACCATTCTTTCGCCCGACCCGAGTTTGCCCGGCCCGGATATGGACGGCATGGACCGCCTCATTCTTATCGCGGCGATTACCGGCGTCACCTTCCTTATCCTCACCGTTACCGCCGTTGCCGCCCTGATCGACCGTCATCTTGTCGACCTGAAAGGCCTCGTCAACGCCACGCTGGATGGCATCGCAGTCGTGCGGGATGGCCGGATCATGGAAGTGAATACGCGCTTTGCGGAACTGTTCTGCGAGAAGGAGCTTGCGCTGCTGGGTCGCAGCCCCGATGCTCTTTTGCTGCCTGAAGATGGTTTGCCCGCAGATGCGCCGAGAGTGGCAGGCATCGAGGCCATGCCGAAACTTGGCGACAAGACCCGGCATTTCGAACTCGCCGTGCGAACCATTGAATACCGCGGCCGCCCTTGCGAGGTTCTCACGGTGCGCGATCTCACGGACAAGCGGCGCGCGCAGCGTCAGATCGAATATCTCGCACGGCATGATATTCTCACCGGCCTTTCCAATCGCTCGCTGTTCAACGAGCGCCTCGCAACACAAATCGGCAAGGCTGCGGAAGGCGAGCCATTCTCTCTTTTGGCCCTCGACCTCGACAGGTTCAAAGCGGTCAACGACCTCTTTGGCCACGCCGAGGGAGACCGCGTTCTGAAGGACGTCGCGAGAATTCTGCAAAACAGTGTCCGTCCGGGCGATCTCGTGGCACGTCTGGGCGGCGATGAATTCGCGATCATGACCAGCTACAACACCACTGAGGCTGACGTTCGCGAACTGGCGGAAGGCATTCTGTCCGCCTTCAGACGCGAGATGGATTCTGTCAGCGATCCAACCGCCGTTGGCGTGACTATCGGCATCGCCATGTTCCCGCGCGATGGCGATGATAACGAGACGCTCATGCACGCAGCCGATCTCGCGCTTTACAGAGCCAAGATCAACGGGCGTGGTGTCGCGGCCTTCTACGATCCGACGATGGATCAGGAAACACGCGAACGGCGCAGGCTGGAATCCGATCTTCGCCAGGCGATCAGCCGCAACGAACTGGAACTGCTGTATCAGCCTGTTCATTCCGTCGAAACCGGAGAACTTGCGGGCTACGAAGCGCTGGTGCGCTGGCAGCACCCCACGCGCGGGGCGGTGCCGCCGGATGTCTTCATTCCCATTGCCGAAGAGACCGGCGTCATCATATCGTTGGGCGAGTGGGTGCTGAACGAAGCCTGCAGTGCCGCTGTCACCTGGGATCCACATCTGAAAATTGCCGTGAACATATCCCCGGTACAGTTTTCCGTCTCCAACCTCGTCTATACGATTTGCTCCACGCTGGAGAGAACCGGCCTCGCACCGGCAAGGCTCGAACTGGAAGTCACGGAATCCGCACTTCTGAAAGACCGGATGGCAACGCTCGCCGTCATGCGGCAGCTGAAGTCGCTCGGCATTACCATCGTGATGGATGATTTCGGAACCGGTTACTCTTCGCTCAGCAATCTGCGTAGCTTCCCCTTCGACAAGATCAAGATCGACCGTAGCTTCATCGCCGCCATGAAGCAGGACGATAACGCCCGCTCCATCGTCCGCGCCATCATCGGCCTCGGGCGCAGCCTCGATCTGCCCGTCACTGCCGAGGGTATAGAGACGGACAGCCAGTACCGTATGGTTGTCGATGAGGGCTGCACGCAGGCGCAGGGGTATCTGTTCGGCAAGCCCAGCAGCCTGCCGAAAAAGGCCAAGAAGCGCGGCAATATGGTTTTTGGGTAGCGCTGAAGGTTTCCGTTTCGCCCTTGATATTGACGCCTCGAGGCATCGCCTGAAACTCGCCGTCCTGTCGTCTTTCCATCCGCCAACTCGTCTCCTGCACCTTCCGTAACGTCATTGGTTGCGTCTCGGTCACAGAAACCGGAAAGAAGCGTGTTTCTTTTTCAATTTTCAGCTTCAAAGTTATTGCAGCTTCATTTGTTGATGCTATTCCTGCGTGTAGGTGATTCTGTCTTGGGGATTTGGGATGAAGAAGGTTGTTTCGGTGCTCCTGTTGGCATTGCTGAGCGCGTGTGCCCGGCCTTCCGATGGTCCAACCTCTGGTAATATTCGTTCGGCAACCCTTCCTCAGACCAACGAGAAAATTCCGGTTATCGAACTTGCCAACGCGCCTGCTTCGACTTCAGCCGCGAGCTTCCTTTCCTCATCCACCGGTCCCGGCCTCACGGCCCTGCGCAACACCGGCTATAATTCGCAGCGCCTGCGCCGTGGGGACGTTATCGACATCACGGTTCTCGACACTGGCGAAGACGGCCTGTTTTCGTCCACGCAGAGCAAGACGCTCAATCTTGGCCGCTTCACTGTCGATCAGAATGGAAGCGTGAACCTGCCCTTTATCGGCAAGAAGCGCGTTACGGATTCCACACCTGAGGGACTGCAAAATCAGGTCGTGTCGGGCTTGAAGGGCTCTGCGGTCAACCCGCAGGCGGTTGTGACAGTCGTCGACAAGCCAACGAGCGTTGTGATGCTCAGCGGTGCGATCAAGACGCCGGGCAAGATGCCGCTGACCGCGCGTCAGGAGCGCGTTCTTGATGCGATCAATCAGGCCGGCGGCCCAACGGTTGCGCCCGGCGCTGCGACCGTAACCATCGTCCGTGGTCAGCAGCGTGCAAGCGCTACGCTCGACCGCGTCATGCGTGAAGATCGGCAGAATGTCCGCCTGTCGCCTGACGACCAGATCATGATCGACGGCGACGCATCCAGCTTTACCGCGCTCGGCGCGTTCAAAAGCGCTGGCGAATTCCAGTTCGAAACCGGCAAGCTGACGCTCGCTCAGGCCGTTGGCCGCGCAGGCGGTCTTCTCGATGACCGTGCGGATTCACGCAACGTCTATGTATTCCGGACCGAAACTGTGATCGTTCCACCGGTTGGTCCGGTCGCATCGAAAGAGCGGGCTGAAGTCATCACCAGAACACGCCCTGTGATTTATCACGTCAATATGCGTGACGCCTCCAGCATTGCGCTGATGCAGATGTTCCAGATGCAGAAGGGTGATGTACTCTATGCAAGCAATGCGCCTCTGGTGGATTCTGCCAAGCTGCTGACAGTCTTCCAGAAGAGCGTGCCGACGGCTGCTGCGCCGCAGCCGGGTAGCTCGAACTAAGCTGGCTGGCCCTGAGCGGTGAAGATTTTTAACGCTGCGTTGCTGGCACAAGGGCCCTTTACGGACGTGGCCGAGTTCGAAAATGGTAGCTGATAAAACAACAAGCGTTGCACGATGAATGTCCTGCAACGCTTTTCGGTTCTGTCTCTTGTCAAGTCTCAAGCGACTTTAGAATATCCTGAACATCCTGAGGTCGTTTTTCGATGCGTTCATCGCTGCATTGTTCTGCCAGTTCGCTCAAAGCGCCCTCAGTAATATCCATCTTGCTAATGATTTTCCGGGCCAGTTTGCCAAAAGCGTAGATGTCTTGGGCGGGATGAGCCTTCTCGCCGTTCAATTGTTCAGGCGCCGCGAATTCCGGTGAACCCGCACGTTGAATTCCGAAATCGCAATGTCTTGCTCCAATCGGGATCGTGATGCCGAAATCACCGAGCTTGGCTTTTCTGAGCGGTTCGCCAGCAAGAAAAACATTCGCGGGCGTCACGTCGCAATGCACCAGTCCTTGCTGGTGCATTTCAAGAAGCGCATAGAGAACACAGCGTAAAAGACTGACTGCGTCGTCGCGACTGAAACGTGTTTCCGCCGGTAGGGAAGCGAGAGATACCGGATGCCAGGGCATCAAAATCCCCGGCCTTCCGTGATTGAGGCGCAGCAGCAATGATGTTTCCAGCAGGTTAGGGTGGCGGAGCCGGAGGCCAATCTCTGCCTCTCTTCGCAGAGATTGGCTTAAAACGACATCATCTCTTTGAGCGGAGGGGATGGTTTTCAATGCGTGCAGCGAGGCAAGGTCCCGGTGTCGCAGCTTGAGAATTTCCGTCGCACCGCTCTGGAAGGCCACGCCCTCAACGCTGAAACTATTTGCAATCCATTCCGGCTGTTCAGGCAGCAAGCCGGATGCCTTGCGATCAAGCGAATTGCGGATCTGATCGATGAAATCCTTCTGCTCAAAAAAGCTTCGCTTCAAGGCGCCGTCATTCTGGATAGCGTGCCAAAGCTCGGCATAACGCTGGGCAACAGACACCTGCTCCTTATCGCTACCTTGAAACAATCTCGTTCCCGATCACGATAGCGCTGATATTTTCCCTCACATCTTCAATAAGAGCTTCCTGAATAAGCGCGTTGGCGCAATCTCTCACCGGACTTTCTGACAGGATTTCCGCAACGACACGCTCTTTCAGCTGGTGGACGAGCGGAAAGCTGCACAAAAGCAGCCGATCCGATGGGCCCCACTCATCGCGAATGACATCAGGCCGAAACTGCTGCGAGTGGCCGACGCATTGGGAGAGCTGCCTTTTCATGCCGACAATGACGTGATCCCGGGTCAGCGGGTGCATCGTGCCGTCCTTCAAAAGATAGGCTCGCGCGTCACCTGACCAGAGAATGGTCAAGGCTTGACTGGAAATCGAGGCACTGATTACGCTTGCTGCATGGCGCAAAATGCCTTCTCCGCTTTGGCGTGAGAGAAGAAGACTATTGACGGTTCCAAGCTTTGCCCGGATCGTCTGCGGGTCGATTTCGTCTTCTCCAACCGCAGCAATATCTGCGAGCATATTCGTGGTCAGCCTTGCGGCCTCCACTGCCGCCTGACCATCTCCTATTCCGTCCGCAATCGCGAAAATGGCCGGATTTTTGGAGACGAACAAAGAATCCGCGTTGCTCGCAAGTTTCGTTCCGGCATGGGTGGCATAGCTGTAAACGACAGATGTCTGCTGGATTTGCCGTGGTGCAGATGAGGTAGCTGCCTGCTTTACTGGCGCAGCGGCTGGAGCGTGATTGGTTCTTGGCGGTTGCTCGGCCTGCTGGGTCGGAGCAGGCTCCGGTGTCGGCTGCGCTTCTTGAAACAGTTTGACGAAGTCGCCCGTGTTGGGCTTGCCTTCGAACTTGAACCCTTTCGGACGGCGCGTTTCAGCATCGATATGCCACCAAAGACTGGTGGGCTTACCCATTCGAGGCTCGGGAGGGTAACTATCTTCCTCCTCTTTCGGCTTGGGCAATCGCAGCCGTTTGATCGCGGAGGTGAAACGGCTCATTTCGAAATCGCCCGCCATGGATGTTTCAGCCAAGGCCTCGGCGGCCATGAACCAGGTTTCATCCAGATAGAGCATTTTTGGGTGCTGCCTGAAGCTGTTGAGCTGAGCCAGAACAACCAGCGGATATTTCCGCCCCACGCGATCCTTGCTCGGCAATAAAACGCCCGTATAGGCGGCGTTGCCCCAGACGCCGCGTTCGATGATGAAGCGCCGGGGAGGGGAAGAGGAAAACACTGATGACCAGCGCCCCGCGAACTGGTCGGCGCAGGCGTGTAGGCCCGCGCGCAGCCATTCGTCCAGCGTTCCCACCAATTCACGGTCCAGCCCCTCGGAAATGAAATCTCCGTGGCTTGGAATTTTGCCGAAAAAGCCGATACGGTCGCTTTCCGCAACCGGATCGACCAGCTTTTGGACCTGTTTAGCCATCAGCCAGGCATGGCCGTTTGTTGGGTAGATGTCGTCATCGTCATAAATTCCCCCTCCGTGGAAATGCAGTTCTCCATGTCTTTAAAATTGTGCCGGGCAGGAAAAGCGCGATAGCGCATCCAGCCGGAATGGATTGAGGACAGAGCCGAACTGAATGTCGAACTCCGCCACCTGTCCGCCATTTTCAAAGCGGGCCCGCAGAATATCTCCGGTCTGCCCCTCAATTTTAGCATCGTCGAACAACCGGAACGGCGACCAGTCACCATTTTCGGTTTTCGCCTGCTGCCAGCCACCGGGCTGGAAAGCGATGCGGGAAAGATTGGCTGAGTTTTCCTGCGACGGCCAATTGATGGACTTCGCCTGGATCGGCCCGTGATAATAGACCACACGCTCGCCCTCGATCTCCAGCATGACCGCGCTCGATTCATTGGTGAGCGAAACGGGTTTGACGTTGATCGAGACCGCAGGAACCTCGCTGCCATTGGGGAAAAACGCCCGGAAAATCTTGTCGGCATTTTCGAACTGCGCAATTGCATCGCTTGGAATGCCTGCGGATCCGAAGGTGCCCTTCCAACTCCACGGCGCCGTCGTCTTGTCCACGAAGGGTTCCATGCGTTGCTTGAAGAAGCTCTGGAACACACCGGTTGGTCCGAACAGGCGGGTGAAATCCGCCATTGCCACATCGCGTGGCGATGCGCGATCGAACGGATATCTTCCACTGACGATGGATGAGCAGAGAGACGCGGAGTCTGCCGCCCAAAGATCGGCAATGCGGCTGCGCGCGGATTTTACCGCCAGCGAACCGACATCTGCGGAAACGCCAGCAATCCAGACATCCAGCGGTGCCGGAAGCTGCCTTGCCTGCTGAAGCAGATCCTGATTGGCTTTCGTCAATTGGCTGTCGACATCGAACACCTTAGCCACCTCGTCCGAAGTGGTGGAGGAGCGTGCCAATTGCTCGTTCAGCGTTTTCAGGTTGGCGAGCAATTGCTCCGATGGAGAACCGGCAGCCTTGTTGCTTCCTGTCTGTCCATCCGACGGTGCGGCTGTGGATTTTGCCGCCAGCATATCACGCAGCCGTGCATATGGGTCCGCGGCGTCGACTGTTGCAGCGAGGATTGTGGACGTCGTATCGCCATCCGCCGTGGAAGCGAGCGTGGTCAGGCTTGCACCCGCATTTGGCCGAAGATCGGTCGCATCGGCGATCGATCTCGCCCCCTCTGCAACGATATTTCGATCATTGGCGAGAATGCGCGTCGTTTCCACGGCATCCCCCAGAGACTGCGAGGGCTTCACGCGAATATCCGAAAGCGTATCGGCCCAACGCTTTTCAAAACGGTCGAAATAGATTTGCAATGCCGCCTGCGCCACCTGCTCAACGGTCGCGCCGCGAATGGCATCATCCGATCCACGCACCCAGGCCTCGGAAAGCGCCACGCGCGAGGCGTAAGACACCTGCGGAATGACCACGTTCCGATAGCCATCTGCCGTGAACAGACCTTCTATCCCATCCACCAAAGGAGTCTTGCTTTTGCGCTCGAATGCGCGTTCGCCAAGAGGACCGAAGGCGGAGGATGGTGTCCATTCCGGCAAAGCGCGAGCCTGCGGCAATCCGGCCAGAATATCATAGGCGCGCGTGCCGATGGCCTGCTCCTTGATGGTCTTGCGTGCCTTCGCGATCAGGCGAGCGTCGAGTTCGATGGGTGCCAGAATTCCATCGGCAAGAGCACGGGCATGGCCGTTAAGCGATGCACGCGCAGCCGCTCGTCCATCACCCGGATAAAGCGAGGCGAACATATTCTGCGCCTGCACGGTCAGGAAATCGCGGTCGAGATTTCCAAGCCCGCCCAGCATGCCGTAAAGTTTCAGCGAGTTGAACGTCCTCGTCACATCCTTTTCATCCGCCAACTGCTTTTGCAGTTGCACGATCATACGCGGCAGAAGCAGGGCGTTCAGCGCGCGTTGATAGGCATCGCGTTGCCGTCCCGCAATCTTGTCTTTCTGATCGAGGCCGAAACCTACTTTCCAGACACGATCCTTGGAGAAGCCGGAGCTTGCGTCCCTTAGATTATCGAGAGCAGGCATGATGCGCAGGAAATCCGCATCGGAAACATCACGGACAGGAATGCCTTGAACCAGCTGTTCATAGGCGTTGAGCTTTCGGTCCGCTTCTGCCAGCGCCTGCGTGTTGGAAAAATAGGTGCTGATCCAGCCGGTAAAGACGATGGCGACAATGGCTGCGGAGACGCCATAAGCGATGCGCCGAACGAGAAGCTGGCGGCCCGAGAGTCGCTTGTCCCGCATGACGAGTGCCGCTTCCGGGAAGATCACCTCCTTGAACAATCGCGAGAGGAAGTAGCTGCGACGCGCGCGGGTCGTTGCTGTGTTCACTTCCGGCTGGGTGCCGGAAGCAAAGTAAACGCCGCGCAGAAGGGGTGCTTCGATCAGCGGCGAGCTTGCGCAGAGCTCCCCCAGAGCTTCATGCAGTCGGTCCTTCAGCTTTGCCATTTCGGCGGGGAAGCGGAAGATGCGACCACGGATTTCCGCGTTCTGCTCCTGTTGCAAGCGCTCGATCAGCATGGCGTCGACGCGCTGTTGCAGAAGCTCGAACTCTTCCATGAAACGCTGCGGCAGCGATGGCGAGGTGTAGCTTTCATCCAGCTTGAAAGTGGTGCCCCACACCTGTTGCCGATCAGTCTTGTTGAAACCGTCGAAGAACTCCACGAAGCCATCGAGAAGATCAGCCTTGGTCAGAACCAGATAAACCGGTACCCGTGCGTGAAGATACTCGTCCAGTTCAGACAGGCGCTGGCGGATGGAGCGCAGTTCCTGCCGCTGCTCCTCCGGGTCTCGGGTCAGTAGATCCGGGATGGAAAGCGTGACCAGCGCACCATTGATCGGCTGCGAGCGGCGATACCGCCGCAGGAGATTGAGGAAGCCTTCCCAGCCTGCCTTCGAGGAACCGTCGAGATCGTCCTGCGTGGTGTAGCGCCCGGCAGTGTCGATGAGAATGGCTTCATCCGTGAACCACCAGTTACAATTGCGGGTGCCGCCAATGCCTTTCACGGCGCTTTCGCCCAGTGCATCTCCGAGAGGAAATTGCAAACCGGAATTGGTCAGCGCAGTCGTCTTACCCGAGCCCGGTGCACCGAAAATGACATACCAGGGCAGGTCATAGATATACCCGAAGCGTTTCTTGGTAACGCGGCGAAGAAGCGCAAGCGCTTCCTTCAGGCGGGTCTGTATCTCTCCGACTTCCGCATTGCGGTTGGCCAGAGCTTCCTGTTCGATACTGTCGACCAGCTCCTTGTCCTGCTTGCGGGCGCGGAACAGGGTGATGGCAATATAGACGACCCAGACCAGCAGAATGACGCCAATGGCGATAAGGCGAGCCTGTGTGGTGCCGAACGGTTTGAAATCACCGAAGGCAATGAGATAGCCGTAGAACCAGATGACGACGCAAAGCGCGATTGCCCAGATCAGCGAAACAAATCGGCGACCTATGATACCTGCGTAGCTATCGACATAAGACCGGATCGTATAAAAATAACTCAGCGGATTCATTGCTGGGCTCCTGGCTGCTGTCCGGGTGTCGTGGATATGGCTGGCGATAGAATTCCGGCATCGCTCAGCTTTTCATCTGGGTTGGTCAGCACCATGATTTCGGTTCTGCGGTTCATCTCACGGCCTTCCGGCGTGCTGTTATCCGCCAGTGGATCGCTGTCGGCCCGACCTTCGGTCAGGATCGCCTCTGGCCCGGTATATTGGGTGAGGATATCGCCAACGGCCTTTGCGCGGGCCTCCGAAAGATGCCAGTTGGATGGGAACTGGACCGTCTTGATCGGAACATTATCCGTGTAGCCGATCACCACCGCGCGGAACTTCTCGGCAGAAAGTGCGCCGCCGATGCGCTGGATCAGATCGCGGAACTTCGGGCTCACATCTGCGCTGCCGGTTTCGAACAGGCCGGAATTGTTGATGCGCACCCGCAGGCGTCCATTGACGTCGGCCAGTGTCACGAGGTTCTGCTGAACCTCGGGCTCCAGAAACTCCATCAACTTTTGAAGCCGTGTCGGCTCAGGTGGTTTCACCACAGGCGGCGCTTCGGCAACCTTTGGCGGCTCCTCCTGGACCACGGGCTGGGGCGGTTCAGGTGGCGCGGCTATCAAGACGCTTGGTGTTTGCGACGGTGGCAATTTGGCAAGCCGCTCGAAGGTTGCGTCCGATGCGCCGTTGAGAGAGAGCGTGAAGAAGAGATAGCCAAGCGCAAAAGCAAGGGTGAGAAGGGAAAGCAAAGTCCATAGCGCGGCCATGGTTTTCAGCGGCGTATGCCGTGCTTCCACGCCTTGCCAGTGCGGCGACAGCTCGCGCTCGAACACGCCGTACTGGCCGATCAGCGTTTTGTAGAGGCTGTCGCGGATGCGGGCGAGTTCCAGTGCGCCTTTCGGAGAAACGCGCGTGCGGCCTTCGAAAGCAAGCGACAGGCACAGATAGATCAGCAGCAGCAGGTCCTTGTTCGCGCCGGGCGACTGGTGGAAATGGTCGAGAATATCGAAGACCCGGTCACCGCCCGTGACATCATTATGGAAGGTGGAGACGAGGCCGGAACGCGCCCAACCGGCGCGAACGCCCCAGGGCTTGCTGAGGATTACATCGTCCACCGTGGCGCAGACGACATAATGGGCGGCTCTCGCGCGCTCCGGGCTTATGCGGGCAGACGCGAGATCGCGTTCATAACGGGTGATCGCCTCGAGGCAGGCCCGGCGCAGATGCTCAGGGTCCGGTTGTGCATCGCTGAAGCGAAGCACATGGGCCAGATTGAGCAGCGGTGCGGCGGATTGAACCAGCGTTGGCACTTCCTCTCCGCCGAAGCGGAAATTGGAGAGAAGCGCATCGATGGGCAGCGCGCCGGTTTCCCCGCGCGGTCGTTCCGGCGCTTCGCCGGGCTCGATAATGTCATCGAGAATGGCCGCCATGTTACGGGCGTTCTGGTTGCGTTGGCGGCTTTCCTCGGTGATTTCGACCACCGTCGGCAAGTCCTGCCAGGAGGAGGGCTTTTCGTTGCTCATTCGCGTAACGCCCACATTTCCATCTCAAGTCCGGGGAAATCGCCTGCAAGATGCAGCGCGATGGCGCCGGACGTTTCGAGTTGTTTCCACAAAGGTGCTTTGGTATCGATTTCGAAATAGATCGTGCCGGAACGGTATGGCAGCTGGCGTGGCAGAACCGGCAGCGAGCGCACGGGGATGCCCGGCAGCGCCACATTGACCAGTTCCGAAATCCGCTCCACTGGACCGACCTTGATCTGCGCTGGCAGCCTGCGGCGAATGTCTTCCGCTGGCATGTCTGCCCGGACGGCCAGAACGAAGCCTGCATCGCGCAGAAGGCTGCGGTCGTGGATGGTGCCGACACGCACGCCATGACGGCGCTCGACAAGCTCGATGGCCACGGCGGCCTGTTCTAGAACGGCAGACAGCGACGTTCTGAGATCATCGAACACAGCGGCAAAGCTCGCCTTCAGATCGTCATGACGATATGGCGGAAAATCCGTCGCCCGCTTCTTTTCCGTCGTGAATGTCGCCAGTTCACCGGCAAGCTGGATGCAGTCTTCGTATAAGCGGATCGGATGCATGCGCGTGGCGTTGGCGGAGAGATGCGCCAGCAACGGATCGGCCCGGTTGAGGATTTGCAGCAGGAAGTAATCGCCCACTTCCGCGGTACCGCGAATAGTCGGGTCGCCAATCCGTTCGGAGATCGCCTGCGCGCGATGGCGCACGATGCCGAGAAGCTCCGTCAGCAATTCGTTGAGACGGGACGATGCCGCGCAGTTGAGGCTAGGCGGAATGAAATCGGGATCGAGAATAACGGCACGATCAGATCTCACTTCAATAATGCGTGCCAAGCCTATGAGATCATAGCCGGAAATATCATCGCCCGTTTTCAGGAATTTAAGGCTGAGGCGGCCCACATCGATAGGTGCAACGAAATCCGTGTCCACATTGGCGTCTGTCGCTTCGTAATTGGAAGCAACGAAACGCACACTGTTCGTCTCGGGCCGTGGAACCGCAGACATGTCCGCCTTGCCCGGCTGCCGGGCAGGCAACGCCAGATAGACGATGGCATTCTTGACCGTCTCGTCCAGTTCGAGGGGAGCGGGCAGATCGGAATCTTCCGGTGCCTCGAACGGCGTTCCATCCGGCAGGATACCGCGCAGATTGGAGAGCGCGAACTGGCCGATTGCCAGCGCGCTGCGGTCTATGCCGATTTCAGCCACGCCCCAGGGATAGGGGGAGAGATTGCGCGTCGTATTGCGGACCAGTCGCTCCGTCCAGCGGTCCGTTTGCTGGAAATGTTGAACGCGAAGGAACATTCCCTCGCTCCAGGCAACGCGATTTTCATGCCTCATTTTCTGTGCTTACCCCATTGAAATTCGCTTCATCCGTCGCCGGTTTTTCCTGCTCTTCGGCATCGCCACGCGCTGCCTGTTGCAGGAATTGCCGGATCGACAGTTGACGCCCACTTTCGTCAAATTGCTTTTTGTAAAAGGACCAGTAGTCGGTTCTGGTAATCACGCCGCGCCAGTCTTTACGCTCGATCTTCGAGCGTAAATCGTTCCCGACATCAGCTTTTGCCTCAAGCAGTCGCGGCTCAAGCTTCTGCGTGGAAACGCGCATCAGGTTTTCCAGCGAGGTGAAGAGAAGACGCTGCTGGCGGATGAGTGCCTCTAGCCGGGCGGCGGTGTTCGCGTGCTCCGCATGACCACCCGCTTCGCTTTCGATGTCGAGGACCGCGAGACACTCCGCGCATTCCCGCTCAAGGTGAGATACGAGTTCGGCCAGCCGATCATCCTGACGGAAGGACACGGGTTCCAAAGGCTCGTCGTCAAGCGTCTCCTCCGGGCCGGTGAAGACGGCATCGAAATCCTCACGGGGCTTCGCCGGGGCAGCCGGGCGGGCAACCTTTACCGGCGTGTTGAGCGCATCGGTATGCTCGTGCTTGCTGCTCTCGACAGGCTCTTCGTTCCAGTCATCCGGCAGCACTGTGCCGAGGCCCGCTGAAGACGGCGGCGCACTCCAGCCGATTTCCACATTTTTGGAAATCGATTTGGCCTTCTTGCCTTGCACGCGCTTTGTTTCATCCGGCCAGTCATCATTGGCGCTGCTATTGCCGAGAACACCGCGTGCGGAGCGACCACCCGGTGCGATGTCCGATAGAATAGCTGAAATCGTCAGCTGCTCGTCGCTGACCCGAAGCGCGCGGTCGGGATCACCGAAATCCATCTCTGGCTCACCGCTGATCGCGACCTCAAAAGTCTGTCCGCCGATGTCGATGCGAGAGCCGTCTTTCAACCGTGCGGATTGGCCTTCCAGCAGAACGCGGCCATCGACCAGCGTGCCGTTGGCGCTTTGGTCGACAATCGAAAAGCCTTCACGGTCGCGGCTCAGCGTGCAATGGATTTTCGAGACACGGCGTTCTCCGTCATCGATCTGCCAGTCGCAATCATTCGAGCGGCCAAGCACGCGCCTGCCATGTTCGAAACTCCAGCGCGATGGCTGGAATCTGCCGTCCTGTTGTTTTTCCTTCAAGGCGAGCTTCATGCCGAAACCCTCAACTCTGTTAGAGCCGAGCCCTCGCGCTCGGTCACGATGGCGTCCGTGCTGTCCTTTTCGGCTGGCGCGATGCGGGCCCAGCTGTTCCAGCCCAGACGGGCAGGGGTGTCGCTCTGGCCCAATTGGCAGAACGGAATGTCTTCCTTCTTGAGGATAACCTGCACGTCGAAATCGAAGGCGCTGCCGGTGAAAAGGCGTGTCAGCGCGAAGACTTCCGCCAACCGCCGGGACCCCGGCGACAGCGCGAGATAATCCGCATAGCCAACCGGTCCGATGACGATGCGAAAGCCACCGGCAAAGTCCTCGATAGTGCTGCCCGCTGTCGTGTTCTGCCCCAGCAGCAAGCCGCCGGGCTGGCCCAGTTGGCTCTGCTCATGGGTGGGGATCGGCACCCATCGACGCCGGAATTGTTCGACATTGACCTGTAGCCCGGTGAACTCGCACAGCATTGATGTCAGCGCCGTCGAGTTTCTGTTGCGGTTGGCAATCAGCCCGCTGAACCGCAGCAAAACGTCTTCCCTGACGCCAGCATTTTCCGTGATGCCGCGTGTGCCGAAGCCGGTTAGCGACAGCAGCGTCCTGCGGAAAGCGTTTTCACGGCGGTTCTTCGCCCAGCGAAGCCCGCGCGCCAGCCGGTATTTTTCCGTGGCAGACACGAAAAGTTCGCTGAACCTTGCTGCGAAAAGATTGAAGAAACTCGCCAGCGCCTTGGAGCGATTGCGCTCTTCGCGCTGTAGCATTTCGCCGTAGGAGGGCGGCAGAGAACCGAGCGGGCCAACGATTGGCGCTAGCGCCGAGCGCAATTCGGCATCCGCACCCTTCTTGCGAAAACCGCTGACGGAAACCGCAATCGGGCTGGTTCCACCATGCGAACCGACCGTCAGCTTTTCCTCGTCGCTGATGTGCTGCGCTACACGGAATGCAGTTGCCGGATCGAAGCGACCGGGATCGCTGCTGAGAAGCGCTTCCTGTTTTTGCCTGAGGGTATCTGCTTGAGGCTGCATCGGCGCTCCTAAAGCAGTGGGCGGTCTGCCGCGCGTGCGGGCCACCGGGCAATCGGCTCGGAGTGGCCACGCATCGTAACGGTCAGGCGCGTGAAGCTGTTGATGGAGGTGTAAAGACCGAAGAAGTGGTTCAGCACTCCTGCGAAGACGTAAGCCGCGGGCCTGTCGATCAGCGATGGATCGAATTCCAGCGTCACATCCGTTCCCGGCACCATGGCGGAGCCGATGCGCGCGTGGGAATTGCGCGCTTCCACATTGGCAATCGCATCGACCAATTGGCGCGTTTCGGGCGAATCCCGGAAGGCGTAGAGCGACAGAATGTCCTTCAGCGGTGCGCCGCCATTATCGAACAGCGAGAGATGGTTGAGCAGGAGATGCGAGATCAGCCGCCATTCCCGCGCGGTGCGCTCATTCATGCGCACGCCCGGTGTCGGCGGCATCAGCGCCTGGATCGATTGTACGGCCTCGTTGCCCTTGGAAAGTTGCAGATATGGATGCCCGCCGCCGAAAGGCAACTGGCTGGGAAGCTCACGGTTGATGCACAGCGTATCGACGCTGGCAACGATATCCAGCGGCCCGAGTGGCCCGCGCTTTTCGTCCACGAAGGCGATGTCGGTGTCCGACGAACCGTCATCCTCATCGAAGCGACGATAGGTCTGCCAGAAGACGTTCGAACCGTTGTTTCGCTGGGTACGACCGAAGAAGGGAGAGGTCTTCTCCATCTGGCCATCCCGCGTTGTCAACTGAACATTCTCGACAGCATAAATCTCGCGCGTGCGCTGGCGCCGCGCATCCGGCAAGAGGCGATATTCCGTGCGGGTACCATCGAGGCTCAGGGGCTCGCAGCTCTGCTGGAAGAGATTGATGACGGGCGATGCGTTCAGCACGAAATCCTTGGCCGACACCATCCGTTCCAACCGCGTATCGGCGGCTTTCAGGTAGATATAAAGCTCGCAATCGCCGCCTGCCCAGCGGTCCAGCCCTTCGATATCGAGGAAGAGAAATTTTTGCGGCAGCGCGAAGAATTCGGTCAGCAGCCTGTAGCCATCGAAGCTGTTGGCCGGGTAGGGAAGCATCGCCTGATCCCGCGAAAAGCCCGATGGCTTGAGATTGGAGGCGGGCAGGAAAACTGCATTCCGATCTTCCGAATGCTGCGCCAGCGCCATGCCGACGCAGTGATTGGCCAGCAGTTCATAAAGTGCCGTTGCCTGTTGCCATGCCGAAGAAATGAATATCTGGAGCTTTTTCAGCCCCATATCCTGGAATGTCGAAGGTCTGGGTGATGTGCTGCGCAGAGAAAGGCGCAGGCAGCTTGCGGCACCGGCGGATGCGGATGAAAAAGGTGCATCGATTGGTTGGCCTGAAAGCATCGCGCCGGAAATCTCCAAAGGCACGACGTCCACATCCTGCGTGGTGCGGAAACGGCAGCTTTCTCCAGCGATAGGCTCTGCCAGAATTTCGCTGTGTCGCTCAAGAGTCTGAACTGTCGCGAGCGCTGGACTCGGCTCGAAATGCGCGACACTCATCGACGGCAGCGGGGCGAGATAATGCGGATAGAGCGTTTCGAGCAGGCTGTCGGAAAGTTCCGGAAATTCGTCATCCAGCTTTTGTCTAACGCGGGCGGCGGAATAGGCAAAGCTCTGGATCAGGCGCTCCACATGCGGATCATCCGCCACATCGCCGGTCATGCGCAGGCGTCCCGCGATCTTGGGGAACGCGGCTGCGAAGCGTGAAGCGCGCTTTCTCAGCGCGTAAAGCTCGTCATTATATTTCTCGAGGAAACCATCAGCCATTGGCGGACTCCACAAGGAAGCGCTGGGTGGATGGATCGATCTTGGACTCGAAGCTGATCGGCGGCATGCCTTCATGCAGACGGAACGTCGCGAGTATGCGCATTCTCAGCGCGCGGTCGCCGTCGATACGGTTCTTTAGGATCGTCACCCGCACGTCGGACAGGCGCGTTTCGAACATGGAAATGCGCCGCTCGATATTTTGCGCAAGCTTCTCCTTGGATGCGTCGGTCACGAGATTTGCCGAAAGAACGCCATCCACGCCGTAGCAGACCAGCGCGTCGGTAAGCTCCTTCAGAATGGCAGGCGGACCGGCAGGGTTGCGACGTGTGTTAAGCAGCGCCTCCAAATCCCGACGGATCAGTTCCCGCATTTCCCGCACCTGATCGGACAGGCTCAGCAGCGGATCGCTATCCATATCCGGTGCGTCATCAAGCAGCCGGTCCAGCACGGAGCGGGACAGGGTTCTTTGCTTTGGCCGATATTGCTCTAGCGGATCAACCACGCGCAATCTGCCTTTCATCAGTCTCGGAGGACGCGGTCAGGCTGGCGATTTCGTGGAACGGCACAAGATCGTCACCTATCAGCAGGCAACGTTGACCTTGGCCGGTCACGAGCGGTCCGCTGTCCTCATCCCACCGTGTTTCACGGCCAAGCAGCAGGACTGCTGCTTTGTCCGGGCCGTGGTAGATAGCTGGGACCAGAACCGATGCGACGGCACCGTCCTTCAGCGTAAGCTCCGCATCGCGGTATGCGAGGTCTCGCGGGCGGGTCATCGGTCCAATCGTCAGGCTTTCTATCCGCCCGTAATCGATCCACAAATACCGTCCGCCATTGGTAAGCACTTCCAGCGCATGTGGAACGCGGTCGTCCAGATCGCGAATATCGCTTGCACTCTTGCCGTTGAAGGTAATGGAGATATCGCCGCGCTTTTCATCCAGTTCGCTGAGCGCATTGGCAGCGTCGATGATATTGCCTTCGCGCGCAGCAATATTGGCCTTGATCGCCAGTTGATCCAACTCGGATGGGCCACCGGGAAATTCCGGCACTGCATCCTTCTCGAACCAGGCATCGCGTGCTGCCATGGCCCGTAATTGCTGGCGCAACAGGGAGAAGCCGACGCTGTCCTGCGGCGAGAAGGTCGCGGCGAGATTGCACTGGGCATCGGCCTTCTCATATTCCCGTGAGAGGATCAAAAGATCGATATAGAGATGCCGGGCCTCCTTGTCGGAGGGCGCGGATTTGACGTGATCCCTGGCGAGGTTAAGCGCGGTGTCGATCTGGTTTTCGTCCAGAAGCTGGGAAATTTCGGCGCGCAGGGTCATGCGGATATCCTTTGAGGCTCAGCCGAGCTACGCGACAGTGACGCGGACGGCGTCGTCGTTTCGGCGATGAGGTGAAAACTGGTCGAAACATCATCCAGCTGAAAATGAGGCTGGAGACGGACGGTACAGGAAAAGCTGCCCGGTTTGCCGGGAATTTCAAAGACGCTGATGCCGGCGGAACGCAGCGGGTAGCGCGTGCGAAGTGTCGTTTCAGCGTCATCATTGCCGAGCGTGTAGGATGACAGCCAGCTTTCCAGCTTGCGCTCGATGGTAGAGGCATCGCTCAACTGGCCGATATCATCGCGCATGATGACCTTGAGATAGTGCGAGAATCGCGAAGCGCAGAGCACATATTGCAGCATTGCTGCCAGACGCGCGTTCTGGCGCGCGCTTTCGCTGGAATAATGCCCCGGCGCATGCAGCGACTGATTGGCGTTGAAGATCGCCATGCTGGAAAGATAGGTCGTTGAGAGCGGAACGATGCCCAGATCGGAAAACTGCTGTTCCTGACCCGTCGTCAACTGCACCTCGACAGGTGGCTGGGCGGAAAGGCCGTTGCTCTCGATCCCGAGATCGAGCGGCGGCAATTGATAGGGCGAAAGCATGCCGCCATCGACCGCATCCTGCGTCACGCCACGAATATCGGCGAACCAGCCGCTATCGATGAAGTTTCTGACGACGACCGTTCCGAATGCAAAAGCGGGGTTGCCCCAGAGCAGGGTTTCTCCGCTCTCGGCGACATGTTCGCGAAATGGAAACGCATCGTCACGACGACGGGAATAGGGACGGTAGGGCGAGCGCAGCAGGATGCGCGGCGCTACCAGCCCCAGGAAGCGGGAGTCGTCACGGGCGCGCAACGCGTTCCACCTCAGGCGGGATTTTTCCTGCTTCAGCCACGAAAAATCATGGACGCGGCTCATCTCGCCGAAGTCCTGCAAGCCCACGGCCTCGGGCGATGCAGCCGCAATGAAAGGGCAGAAGGCGGCAGCGGCGACCATGCCTATCTGCGAAAGCGCGGTAATGGAATCCACGCCATCCATGTCGTCTGGTGAGAACGTGTAGTCGCCGATCATGAGCCCGATGGGCTCGCCGCCGGGCATGCCGAATTCACGGCTGTAGATGATCTCGAAGAGCTGGCTCTGGTCGAAATCAGTCGCTTTTTCCAAATTGCGCGCCAGATCGCGCCAGCTTGCATTGAGCAGTTTCACCTTCACTTCCGCGCTGCGGGAAGCCTCCCGCACAACCATGGCAAGCCCGCGCCATCTCGCTTCCATCGCCTGAAAATCAGGCTGGTGCAAAATAGCATTCACCTGCTCGTTCAGCGCATCGTCGATTGATGCGATGAGCTGATCGATCAGACTGCGGGCGTCCGTGAAGGACTTTTGCGCCATGGAATTGCTCCGGGGTGAGGGGCGGGACGGATGGTAGCATCCGTCCCGTGCGACTTAGTTCTTGGATGGAATGCGGGCGACCATGCGAAGCGAGGTCGTCAGTTCTTCCATCTGCAGCCATGGGCGCATCCATGCCACGGCGTTATAGGCGCCTGGCTTACCCGGAACTTCCTGAACCGTGACCTTTGCCTCACGCAGCGGATATTTGGCGCGGCTTTCTTCACCCGCTTCGTCATTGGCATTGACGTAGTTGGCGATCCAGCGGTTCAGCCAGACTTCGCAATCGGACGCTTCCATGAAGGAGCCGATCTTGTCGCGGCCCATGACCTTCAGGTAGTGGGCGAAACGGGATGTGGCCATGATGTAAGGCAGGCGGGCCGAAACGGCGGCATTGGCCGTCGCTTCCGGACGGTCATAAAGCTTCGGCTTATGTGCCGTCTGCGCGCCGAAGAACACGGCATAGTCGGTGTTCTTATAATGGCAAAGCGGCAGGAAGCCGAGCTTACCAAGTTCCGCATCGCGACGGTCGGTAATGCCGACTTCCGTCGGGCATTTCAGATCCAGATCGCCATCATCGCTGGAGAAGACGTGCATCGGCAGGTTTTCCACCTTGCCACCATTTTCCGCACCGCGAATTGCCGTGCACCAGCCGTTCTTCGCAAAGGCGTCGGTAAGCTTCGTGCCCATCACGTAAGCAGCGTTCATCCAGCAATATTCGTCGTGCTGGAGATCGCCATTCGGCGCACCCTTTGTCTCGTCATAACCGAACTCATCCACCGGATTTGTCTTCGGTCCGTATGGCATGCGTGCCAGCACGCGGGGCAGCGCAAGGGTGACGAAGCGGGAATCGTCGCTTTCGCGGAAGCTGCGCCACTTTGCATATTCCACGGTGTCGAAAATCTTCTCCAGATCGCGCGGACGGGCGAGATCGCGATAATCTTCGAAGCCGAACATGCGGGGACTTGCTGCCGAGATGAAGGGCGCGAAGGCTGCTGCCGCGATTGCCGAAACGCCCTGCAGCATCTGCACGTCGTCAAACGAGTTGTCGAACTCATAGTCGCCGATGATCGCGCCGATAGGCTCACCGCCGGGCGTGCCGAATTCATCTTCATAGATCGACTTGAACAGACGGGACTGGTCGAATTCCACGGCCTTTTCCAGATCGCGACCGATTTCCCTCTTGCTCGCATTCATCACGCGAATCTTGAGGTTCACGCTCGTCTCGGAGTTCTTGACGAGATAGTTCAAGCCGCGCCACGTGCCTTCCAGCTTGGCGAATTCGGGTGACTGCATGATGGCAGCCAGCTGTTCCGAAATCGTCTTGTCCAGATCCGCGATGGCGCGGTTTAGAGTGACCGTCAGGTTCCGGTCGTATTTGACCGTTCCCTTCAACGCCTGATCCGTCAGGGTGCGCAGCAGATTTTGTGCGCGGTCCGGTTCGGTCTGGCGAGTGGCAGCGACCACCTTGGACAGCAGGCCCTGATCTTCGGCGGTTGTGGCCTGTGCATCGTTTTTCAGCAGGCTTTCGGCGCTCATGTTTCAATCCTTCCACATGCGGCTGTTTCTTGCCGCTAGAACCGTTTAAAGCCCCGGTGCCGGGGCGCTTGAAACTTCTTGGTGGCGGCGCGATTACTCGCCAGCGCCGTTCTTGTCTTTCAGTTCGGAAACCAGCTTTGCGAGATCCGTCTTGTTTTGCAGAATGTCTTCCAACATGCGCTCCAGATCTTCCGAGCGGTCTGCCTTGGAGAGAAGGTCACGCAGTTCGTTGCGCGCATCCAAAAGCGCCTTCAGCGCCGGCACCTGCTGAACGACCGAGCCGGGCTCGAAATCTTCCATGCTCTCGAATTTCAGGTTTACCTGAATGTCTGTCCCGTCATTTTGCAGCGTGTTGGGAACGGCAATATTGAGACCCGGCGTCATGCGGCGCATGACTTCATCGAAATTGTCGCGATCCACCTGCACGAACTTGCGCTCGCCGAAAGGCTTCAGCGGCTGCGTGGGGTTGCCGGAAAAATCGCCCAGAACGCCAACCACGAAGGGCAGTTCCTTGACGACCATCGCGCCTTCCGTTTCGACTTCGTATTTGATGTGAACGCGAGGCTTGCGAACCCGCTCCAGCTTCTCATGTACACTTGCCATCTAAACCTCCTTCATGCGCTTTCGCATGGTTGAATGTTGTGGAATGCAGCCTTGGCACTCCGTTCATTAGTTTCCGTTGTTCTCTCCGCCGGGCTTGATGCCCGCCGCTGTCAGTACGGCATTGCGGGCCTGAGCTTCGGGCAGAAGCTCGGCAAGCAGTTCCGAAAAATCCATGCGCCCCCTGCGAACCAATGTTTCGATAGCCAATGAAATCGGTGAATGCGGTTCAGTACGACGGAAATAACGCGCAACCGTAAGAAGAGTTTCAAACGCTTCATCACGAGAGTTTATTCCCTCTGGGTTGAGGGAAACGGAAGGTGTTGTTGCCGCCATCTGAACTGTGCCTTCATCTGTGGAAACAGCAGGCGTTTCACTCGGCTGAACACCCTCCGGCTCCCGCCCGCCAAGAGCGCGAATGGCCGCTGCCGCTTCGATCAGCACGTTGCGAATGTTGGAGCTGGGCGGCGCAAACTGGCCGCAGCGTTCCGTCAGCAAGGCCATCAACCGGTCAAAGATCGAGAGGCATGCATTGACCTCCGCAAGATGCGCGGACATGGCCGCTACTCCTGCTTCGGAGGCGGCGCGATAGATTTCTTCCTTCCGCTTGCTCTCATTTGGACGCTGCGCCAGCTGAAAGTCCCAAAGACTGTCCTCGCCGAACTTGCGTCCGGGGATCAGAGAGGTGAGGCGGAGCGGCTGAACCAGCGTTCCCTCACTGCCAATACCGTTCAGACCCGCGAAAGGTGCAAATTTATCTTCTTCACTATCGTCGTCTATGGAATGAATATTTTCCCAATGGTTGTGAAAAATATCATCGCATAACTCATAAACTTCACGCAGGCCGGGAAAGCCATCCAGCCTTAACTTGGCCTCTGCCAGCCACGCCAATATTTCGATGTCCTTGCTCTCGGAATATATAATTTGCAATCCGAGATTGCTGACACTATCCCAATTGTTGGAAACCTTTAGAACTTCCTGCGGCGATACAGTGCGTTCCTCTGCTCTAGCCTGGTTTCTTTCATCCTTAATTCTGTAATATAGTTCGCGAGTTCTTGCATTGCTTCGAATATTTTCTCCGCAATCGCCCGAATATTCTATCTTTGTTTTGACAAATGTCGCGTCCAAAGGCAGTCTTTCCTCCGAAAAAGATAATACTTTTATGACGGTTACTTCCGTTACGTAAGGTTATTCAATAAACAGACTTATTCTAAATGTGTCTAAAGTGTGGCGACTGTCAACTAAGCTCGCGAAATAAAAAATCAACTTTTGGCTGGACAAGTGAGTTTCATCATCTTAGTTATGCTACGCAACGTTGTGGAATGAACCAGGGCAGGAGGCTCTTCGCATGTCGCATATCGATCTCAATCGCCTCATAGAAGCGCTTGAGCCTGACTTGCGTGTTGCTCTCGAAGCTGCGGCTTCGGTTGCAGTACGGATGGGCCACCGATATGTGGATGTGCCTCACTGGCTGAAATCGGTTGTAGATTCTGGAAAATTTGTTGCTGTCTTCGATGAGCTGAAAATTCCACTCGCGGTATTTCAGTCGGAAATCGATCGCAGTCTTGGCGAGGCTATCGTTGGCGACGGGGAAGATCTTTCTCTCTCGCAAAACGTTCTGTCTGCCGGTCGTGAGGCTTGGTTGCTTGCGTCACTGGAAGCAGGTCGAAACCGCGTTGTGCTTGCAGATTTGCTTCTGGCTTTGGATGAGGAAGCGTCCTTGCGCTCGCTGGTTCGCTCAGTGTTCCCATCATTGAAGAACATGGACCGCAACGCGCTTGAGCGTTTGCGCAGTACTGCCGCGAACGGCGACGCGCGGGACGCAGGACTTCTCGATAGCGGGAGCGTGCAGCCTTCAGACCAAAACGATTTTCTGCGCCTTTACACGCAGGATATGACCGCCGATGCGCGGGCCGGAAAGATCGATCCGGTTATCGGACGTGACGACGAGTTGCGGCAGATGGTGGATATTCTGACGCGCCGTCGCCAGAACAATCCTATCCTTGTCGGTGAAGCCGGTGTGGGTAAAACCGCAGTGGCCGAAGCACTTGCTCTCGAAATCGTATCGGGCAACGTGCCGGAAAAGCTGAGGAATGTTCGGCTGCTCACGCTCGATCTTTCGCTGCTTCAGGCTGGCGCGGGTGTGAAGGGCGAGTTCGAGCGTCGTCTGCACGGTGTCATCGATGCCGTCAAGAAATCGGCAGAACCCATCATTCTTTTCATCGATGAAGCTCATGGGCTGATTGGCGCTGGCGGTGCCGCTGGTCAGGGTGATGCTGCGAATATCCTGAAGCCAGCGCTAGCGCGCGGCGAGGTGAGAACAGTCGCTGCCACCACGTGGAGCGAATACAAGAAATACTTTGAGAAGGATGCGGCTCTGACGCGTCGTTTTCAGCCCGTTCACGTGCGCGAGCCGGATGAGGCAACCGCGATCCGCATGCTCAGAGGCGTTGCGGACAGTTTCATCAAGCATCACAATGTTGTCGTTCGCGATGACGCTATTATAGCCGCCGTACAGCTTTCGGCCCGCTATATGCCCGCGCGTCAGCTTCCGGACAAGGCGGTCAGTCTTTTGGACACAGCCGCCGCGGCGGTTTCGCTTGCTCGGCAGACGCTACCGGAGAAGCTTCGCAACATCACCAGCGAACGCCGTCTGCTTTCCGTTGAACTGGAATGGCTGAAGCGCGAACCTACGGATGATGAGTTGAATGCGCGTATCGCTGCAATCGAAGAAGAGCTGGCTGCGCTTGATGTGCAGGAACAGGAATTGCAGGCTCGTTATGATGCGGAGCTGAGCGAGTTACAGGCTTCCGAAGAGGCTGAAGAACAGCCGTCTAACGTCGCGCCTTTGCGTCTTGCTTCGCCGCGACCCGATGCATCTGAGAAGCTGGTGCCAACGGTGGTTGATCGGGAAGTTATCGCCTCTGTCGTATCTCGCTGGACCGGCATTCCGCTTGGTAAGCTCCTTGCAGATCAAATCGAAAGCGCGCGCACCCTCGATGACCGGATGAAGCAGCGGGTGATCGGTCAGGATCTGGCGATTGGACGAATTGCAGATGCGATGCGCGCGGCGCGCGCTGGCCTCTCCGATCCAAGACGTCCTCCGGCCGTATTCTTCCTCGTCGGCATGTCCGGCACGGGCAAAACGGAAACGGCGCTCTCGCTTGCTGATCTTCTCTATGGTGGCAACAGCCATCTCACCACCATCAATATGTCGGAGTTCAAGGAAGAGCATAAGGTTTCCCTGCTGCTCGGTTCTCCTCCCGGCTATGTGGGTTACGGGGAGGGCGGTGTGCTGACCGAAGCCGTGCGCCGCCGTCCTTTCGGCGTGCTGCTGCTGGATGAGATCGATAAGGCGCATCCCGGTGTTCAGGATATTTTCTATCAGGTCTTCGACAAGGGCGTGCTTCGCGATGGCGAAGGCCGCGATGTCGATTTCAAGAACACTACGATTTTCCTGACCGCGAATACAGGTTCCGAATTGCTGTCCGCGCTTGCGGCAGACCCGGACACCATGCCGGAAGGTGAAGCGCTGGAAGCGCTTTTGATGCCCGAACTGACGAAGCAGTTCAAACCGGCATTTCTCGGTCGCACGATCATTTTGCCCTTCATGCCACTTGGTGCTGAACAGCTGGCAAAAATCGTGGACATACAGATTAGCAAGATCAGCGAACGCGTGAGCGCGACTTATGGCGCGGAACTCAGCCTCTCGGAAGCGGCGCGCGCGGCGCTGGTGGCAAAAGCGGGCTCCAGCGATATCGGCGCTCGCGCAATCGAAATCATGATCGGTAAGGATCTTCTTCCACCCCTGTCCAGCTTCTTCCTCGAAAAGGTCATCGCTGGCGAAAAGGTGGGCAGGGTCACTGTCGATTTTGATGGGAATCGGTTCGGCATTCGTGCCGAAGCGGCTGGGGAATTAGACGAATTCGTTCCGGCAGAGGCTGCTGGAGTGGATAAAGTTGTCGCATCCAAAGGGGCCTCCCGGCGGGTGCGGCGTCAGGTTGAAAGGTAACGCGGCCTCGCAGCAAGAGGTCATTTTTTAAATAGGAGCTTACAGCATGCCGATTTATCTGCAGTTGGACGGTATTCAGGGTGATGCAACCCATGAGGAACACCGCAAGTGGATGGATATCGAAGCCATCCACTGGAACGTGACGCGCAACATCAATACGTCTGCAGGTGCCGCTGCAAACCGTGAGGCAACCGAGCCGACGATTTCGGAAGTCATCCTCACGAAGGTCAGTGACTCGTCCTCCACCAAGCTGTTTGGCGAAGCTTGCGCCGGCCGCCAGGGCAAGCAGGCAACGATCCACCTCGTTACCACCGGCAACCCGGGCAACACCTACATCGAATACCTGCTGACGAACACGCTTATCGCCAGCTACTCGGTGGATTCCAGCGGTGACCGCCCGGTTGAGACCATCAAGCTGAACTTCACCAAGATGGAAGTGAAGTACACGCCATTTGATGACAATAACTCTCCGCAGTCTCCAATGATCGCTTCTTACGATCTGTCGACCACGAAGGCTGCTTAAAGCAGTTCCGGTGCCGCCCTTCTGGGGCGGCGCCGACTTCTTCGAGGTAGTTTTCGACGCCGAGATGTCGTTGAAATTTGAGTTCAACGGTTTTCGACAGTTCCAATTCGGACATGTGTGATGGTTTCGGCACTTCAGTCAAAGGTGGCTCGCATAGATGTCGGACTTTTACTTTCGCTCGTGTGGGCAATGATATTGCTTTCAAGCACTGAGGCCGCATCCGCTGAGCGGACTTGGATAATCTCTGGTGCAGAACTGAAGAGTGCAATTGAAGGAAACTACGCCCCAGAGGTGCCGGATTCAGAAGCGCGACGTCTTATATCCATAACCAAGGCGAACTTTTACATTGCCGGCGTGGCCGATTTCACCAGTCACGGAAAATGGTGCGGAGCGGGCGAAGTTGCACCGCACGAGATTAAGGACCGCGTGTACACCTATCTCGGTGATCTATCGGTGGAGCAATTGAACGGAAACGCAGCCATTTTGGTACTCGCTGCCCTCGAGCAGTCGCTTCCCTGCAAGCGTATTTAAGTAACGAATGTTGATAGAGTAAGACCAGTAACCTTAAGTTCAGTCAAGCAATGGAGAAGACCGTGTCTTTGGCGACCGATCGTTTGAACAATATTCTCATCGAATTGCCCAAATACAAATCCCAGTGGCAGCTGAACGTAGCAAGCCCTTATGTGCGTGCTTATGATCTGGCCATAGACAATTATAACAAGAAGATGCAGGAGCAGGCCGCGCGCGACAAGATGGCAGCGGAACTGTTCGTCATGTCCGCATCCATTTTGACTGGAAGTGTAATGATGGCAGTCTTCGCAACGACTTCGTTGCGGACGTTAGCTGGCCGCGCGGCACTTCGGGTCATTTGCAACCAAAATCTGAACACAACCTTTAACGCGTTTCACGCTGTAAGCGAAAGCAAAGTCCTGATGTTCGCCTTGGGCGGTGTTCTTGACGAAGTAAAGAAGCTCGCAGGTAAGCATGTCACAGCGGCGGTCGAAGGGTTGACCAGCAGCGATGCGATTGCTTCCGCCCCTACCGCGCTGAACTTCCTCACCCGGATGGAGGATTTCATCAACGTAAACCACATCTGCGTGCATAATTTCGTACAAGGCGTGCGAGACGACGCGAGCATCAGCGACGCCAACAAAACCCACATTGCGGAACTTGTCGGCAAGACCCCATTCTGCAACCCACCAGAAGCCCGCCGCGTGGATGAAAATCGCTTGTCCCAGAAGATGGAATTGCTGTTTTACATGGACGCGGTGTTAGAGTCGGATAAATTGGTTAAGTTTGCATCCGTAACGTCCAGTACCACAATGCTTCTTCAGGATGTAGAATTTAGTAGGACGCCGATTGCACAGCTTCCATCTTCAACTGACTATCCTAGGGAAATAGGCCCTCAATCGGGAGGGATTCCGATCACATCAAAAAACATTGGCCAACGGGTGAAGTATGAGAATTTGGGCTCTCAAATACGGCAACGCATTGACACTTTGAGTAAGTTGACTGGGAATTCGTCATTCTATCCTGAGCAATCCGCCGTGGAACGTTTTTTTGATCCGACGGGGAATGCGCAATTGCTAAAAGCCGAGCAAATCATAAACCGCCTTTCTATTGAAGCTAGGCCGAAAGAACTAACTGATGTCAAGGTAATCTAGGTCTTACCATGCTGTTTAATGATTTCACCTCGCACGTCAAAAAGATTTGTTTGCTGAAACTATGCGCATTTGCCTGCCTTGTTTGCGTCATCCTGCTGACTGCTTCGCATGTATCTGCTGATCAAGCGAACAACACAATCGATTCTGTGGTGATTAGAGCCGAGCGTTTGGATCAACGTCTAGCAGACATTAATGCAATGGTGGAGAATTCCGTTGCTATCGAAGCCGCGGGCACCAAGCTAGACGTGGCGAAGACAAAGCCTTTGATGCTGAAGGCGATAAGCCAAAAATTTGACCTTTTGCAAATGAAGCGGACTATAGTGGCCGCAATTGAGCAGCCAGATAACGATTATCAAAATTTTAAGGCCCTAGACAAAGCTGTGTCCGCTCTAATCGTGAGCTACGCTCAAATTGACAAAATATACACGGATAAAGATGAGGTAGCGGGGAAAAGCATTCAAGCGCGGCTCGGTAACCCGAAGACTAGAGAGACAGTCAATGACGTTGCAAACTTGATGGCTTCACCAAAGCTTGCGGCAGATGCCGCCTCGTTTCAGCAGGCGGTCGGTGTTGCTTTGAAAATATCGAGTGATCCCGGCATCTATGAACTTAATGAGGAAGATCAAAAAAAATTCTTGGCAGATTTACCGAATTTTCTGGCCAATCTTCGGGAGCGGGAAGTAAATCAGAGTGCATACTCTAGAGTTATCACTGAGGAATATGCACGCAACGAGTTAAGCTATGCACTGGCGACGCTTTCGGATGACCAATTAGACACGTTGAAAATGTTTTACTCCAGCCCAACTGGAATTGCGAAAACGGAAGCGTTGAAAAAGACTTATAAGGATATTCTGAGCGAGAATACGTCAATAGCGCTTGATCAGTATTTCAGATTAATTTTTGCCGAAGGAGTTAAGAATTAGTGATGTGAATTATTATTCAATTATATGTAGATTATCGATCCGTCTTTTGAGGTAGTATTTAAATTTTAATTTTGGCGTAATGCAAATTTATCGAAAGCGTAGTAGAGCTCTGTCTATTGAGGCGATGTGGCCGATTGGTGTTACTGTCGCGGTTTTAGCGTTTTTGGAGCCTACGCAGGCTCAATCAAGCTGCTTGCTGGAAGTTGAGAACGTAAAGCTGATAGCAGACAATGTCCCGACTCTTCTTGGTTACGCGGAACAGGACTTTTCGAAAGAAAAGAGCAAAGATGTTTCGACAGTAGACAAAATATTGCGACCTATCGTTACTGAGGTGTTTGGGGATAGTGCATTATCACAGAAGTTGATTGAAAAATTTGGTAGTCGTGACTGTGATTCGCCTGCGCTTTTAGCAATTGGAAAGCTTTTGAAGGAGAGTAATGCCAAGCTTGCCAATCAGGGGACACAAACTTCGACACCTGAGAAAGTCGCTTCTGAAGAGAGGGTGAAAGAGCTGGAGGCGCTTGCCGATAGTTTCGCACTTCCAGAACTTTTCGCAGAAAATTCAGTTGCTGGCGCGGCAATGAATGCGGCTTTAGAGATCTATTTTACGGAAAAACCGGAAGAATTAGCCCACCTCGACGGGAATGAAGCAAAAAGATTGGCGGAAGATATTTTACCTGAGCTTCGTCAGCGAGAGGGAAATCCAATAAGGTTTGATAGAGACGTCTCAAGAGGGATAGCCAAGGCACAACTGACTTGGGTTTTGTCGACCCTGCCCGAAGACGACTTAAAGCAGCTGAAAGACTTCTACGCGTCCCCTGCCGTCATGGCGGAGAGGGATAGGCTGATTGCAAGCTACAAGGAGCAGATAGATCGCTATAGCGTCACGATGTTGGTCAAAGCGCTTGAGGCTTTCAAGCCGCATTTCAACGGCGAAGCATCCTTGAGTGATCGAAATAAAAAGTAGCGGTATCTTCGATCCAGCAAAATTTCGGGTCACGCACTCAGCTTTTCGCCAATTCGAAACAAACCATCTGCTGCAATCCTCCCTCATCTCTATTGGAGATGGCGAGTTTTCCTCCAAAGCGCTCAATAATCTCCTTGGCGATAGCCAGCCCCAAGCCTGCGCCGGGGACGGATTTTCGGCGGGCGGGGTCTACGCGGAAGAAGGGTTCGAAGACGCGGGTTATCAGATCTGGGGGGATGCCTGGGCCTTGGTCGGTGATGTTCAAGTGAACTTTGTGGGATTGGCGGCTGACTGTGACTTCGGCGGATTTTCCGTGCGTGGCGGCGTTGAGGATGAGGTTTTGCAGGGCGCGTTTCAGGGCGAGCGGCGCTGCGTTTATGAGAAGCGGAGCTTCAGGCACTATGAGCCTTATCGGGCCTGCATGGTCGATATGCTCAAGGTCTTTTACGATCTGCCGTAGAAGCTGAACGATGTCTGTCTGCTCCACTGCTGTTTTCGTCACCTCTTCGCGCACCAGCAGGATGGCGCTGTCGGCTATGGCATCCAGTTCCTGTAAATCGTTCAGCCATTTCTCGCGCTCTTCGTCGTTTTCGACAAATTCCGCCCGCAGCCGCATTCTCGTCATTGGTGTCCGCAAATCGTGACCGGCAGCCGCGACGAGGCGCATGCGGCTTTCCATGGCGGACTTCAAGCGAGTACTCAAGGAGTTGATGGCGCGGACGGTAGTGCGGATTTCGGCGGGCCCCGCGTCGGGCAGTGCGGGTAACGCACCATCAGGCCCGATACGGTCTGCCACGCTTTCCAAAATCTCAAGGGGGCGGGTCATCTTTCTTGCGGCCACGATGGAGACGACGGCGCTGCCGAGAACGATGAGCGCGATCCACATGCCGAAGGATTTCCACCCGCCGGAAGGCGGGCCGAGATTGGGAATTTCAGTTTCAAGCCAACCGCCGCGTTCCAAGGCGATAGCAGCGGTGGGTGCTTCGCGACCGGGCTGCCGCACGACCGTTGCCACATAAGGCGTTCCGTTGCTGGAAAGCGCGGTCTCGAGAAAATGGGAGAGCATCTCCTCGTTTTCCCCTTCCGGCGGGGTCTGGCTCAGCTTGTAATAGCCGTCGAGGGCGGCGTCATTGCCAGCTTCAGCGATCTTCACGGCAAAGGCCAATTGCCGGGCAATCGGTTCAATTGTTGCGGCAGGCGAAGGCGGTTGAAGTGTCTTCATTGCCGTAAAGGTGGCAAGGGCGACAACCGCAATGATGGAGATGACAAGCAGTGCCGCGATGCGGTTTCGCAGTGAATTCATCGTTGCACCGGAATAGCCTGAACCGGCACCGTCATCTGGTAACCGCCATTTCGCACCGTCTTGAAAAGGGCGGCGTCGCCATCATCGCCAAGCTTCTTGCGGAGCCTGCTCATCAACACGTCGATGGAACGATCGAACGGACCGCGGTCTTTGCCCTGGGTCAGGTCCAGCAGCTGGTCTCTGGAAAGCAGGCGACCGGGCCTGTCGAGAAAGACCTTCAGCAGATCGAATTCGGCGCCCGTAAGGTCGATCTGGCTGCCATCTTCGCCAATGACGGATCGCTGTTCCGGGTCGGCATTGAAGCCCGCAAAGGCGTAGATGAGACTATCCTGCTGCTGTTGCACAACGGGGGCTGCGCGGCGCAGAACGGCCTTGATGCGGGCGGTCAATTCACGTGGGTTGAAGGGCTTCCCGAGGTAATCGTCGGCCCCCATCTCAAGGCCGACAATGCGGTCGACGTCTTCCTTGAGAGCGGTGAGAAGGATGACAGGCGTTCGCGGTCTTCGGTCCTGAAGGCTTCGGCAAATATCCAGCCCGGAGCCATCCGGCAGCATCACGTCCAGCACGATCAGGTCCGGCTGCGAGGCGGAGAGCTTCTGCTCGAACTCCTTTCTGTCGGCGGCAGTGGAAACGCGAAAACCCTGTCCGCCCAGATATTTGGCCAGAAGCAAGCGGATTTCTGCATCGTCATCCACGATAAGGACATGTGTGGCGGAAGCTGCTGTCATGAATACCAACCTTTCGATCCCCACTATATAGAAGACGAAAAGCGCCGCGTGCTGAAAATTGCAACGAAACCTTGCCGGAACCGGCACGGAAACATTCGGTTACAAAATCGCGCTGGCCGGAAACATCGCGGAAACATTGTGACCAATGCCGGAAACGTAGGCGCTCTATCGTCAGGTCGTTCCAATATGGAAGGATTTGATGATGAAACGCTCTTTGATCACCACCGCGCTTGCAGCCGCAACCGTGCTGGGCTCCGTCGTTATGGTTCAGGCGCAGTCGCAAGATGGCGCACTCCAGCCACCAAGAGGACCTCAGGGCGCCGCAGATTTGGGCGGGCCGCACCATGATCCATCGTTTCCGTTTCCCGGTGGTCCACGTGCGGGCAAGATGCACGAAGTTGCCGTTTTCGATCTGGCAGGCAAGCTTGCCGCTGCCGAAATCTACATTGGCGTGAAGCCTGACCAGCTTGCCGTATGGCGCACATATACCGAGGCGCTTCTTGATCTCGTGTCAACGGATGCTGCGCCTCCGCCGCCGCCCACAGGAGAGCCTTCGGCACCCCCTCCGCCTCCCGCTGGACAAGATGCAAAGAAACCGGAAGCCAAGCCGCAATTGCCCGGTGAGGCGCTGGCTGGCCTTATTCTGGAGAAATCCGAGAAGGCCAAGCACTTGCAGGATGCTCTCACCTCTCTGAAGGCAAGCCTTTCGCCAGCGCAGCTCGACAAGCTGGTTGAACTTGATCGCAACCTTGTGAGAAGGCCACCGCCGCCGCATGGGCCGAACTTCGGTCCCGGTCCGTCCGATGACGATTTCCAGCCCGGCGATAACGGTCCGAAGGGCTAGGACGAAATCCCCTCCGAAGTCTGCCCCCAAACACCGGAGGGGTACGGTTGGGAACAACCGAAGGGGGATCGTCTGCCGCGATCCCCCGAACTTTTTTAGGAAACAAGATGCGCTATTATTACGCTGTGCTTACCTTCGCCTTTGGCGTCAGCCTCATGCTTTCGGTGGCTCATGCGGACCAGAAATCTGCCAAGTCTGCCGCTGCGTCGCAGACGCAAAAGTCCGAAGAGCCGCGCTTGCGCTGCGCCGTCAAAGACAGAAAAAAGTCGCCGCAAAGATGCGCGATGTCCAGGCGAGCACCCAGCCGATGAATATGAAGCGGATCATCATAACGCTTGCGGCCATCGCCGCCGCCGGGGCCTGCGGCTGGGTATCTCTTGGCTATTCGCGTGCGGCAACGCCGAACGTCATGACGGCTGAGGTGCGCCGCGGTAGCGTGGAGCAGACGGTTCTCGCCACCGGCACCTTGAAGCCATCGCGTCTGGTTGCCGTTGGAGCGCAGGTTTCCGGTCGTATCACCGGTGTCAATGTTTCGCTGGGCCAGACCGTGAAGGCAGGTGAGTTGGTAGCTGAAATCGACTCCGTTACGCAGCGAAACAATTTGCGCACCGCGCAGGCGGCGCTGGCGAATGTGAAAGCGCAACGCGTGGAGAAAGAGGCGACCCGCACGCTCAACCAGCAAAGCCTTGCGCGACAGCAGGACATGGCGTCGAAGAACACGACATCCCGTTCGGAGCTTGAAAGTGCTGCGGCTGCTCTTGCTGTAACCGATGCGCAGATCAAGGCGCTGGATGCGCAGATCGAGGAGGCGGAGGTCGCCGTGGAAACGGCTGAGGCAAATCTCGGTTACACGCAGATCACGGCGCCAATCGATGGCACAGTTCTCTCGATTGTCAGCCAGGAGGGCCAGACCGTGAATGCCACGCAGTCTGCGCCAACCATCGTCATCATCGGCCAACTGGACACGATGACGGTGCGGACCGAGATATCGGAGGCCGATATTACGCGCGTCACGGCAGGTCTGCCGGTCTATTTCACTGTACTGGGAGAGCCGCAGACCCGATATGAGGCGACGCTCGCCGCAATTGAACCGGCACCGGAATCGATAAGAAGCGATTCGAGCTTTAGCTCGTCCAGCTCCACATCCACGTCTTCTAGTTCCAGCAGTTCCTCATCGGAAGCGATCTATTACAATGGCGTTTTCAACGTTCCCAATCCTGATGGAAAACTCCGTACATATATGACCGCAGAAGTTCATATCGTTCTCGGCGAAGCGCGTGATGTTCTGACCGTGCCTTCCGCGGCGCTGGGCAGCGCTTCATCCGATGGCAAGTATGCCGTGCGTGTGATGGCTGCCGATGGCTCGATTGCTCAAAAACAGGTGGAAGTTGGCCTCAATGACAAGGTAACGGCGGAAATAAGGTCGGGGCTTGCGGAAAATGAACGCGTTATCACCGGCGAAGCGACCGCTGCCGCTTCCAGTTCTGCATCACGCGGGCCTGGCGGACCTCCGCCCATGGGGTTCTGATCATGCCGGAATCTCTTATCGTTCTTCAATCCGTCTGCCGGGAATATCCATCTGGCGATGGCACGATCAGTGTTCTCAAGAATATCGATCTATCGATCGAAGCCGGGGAGATGGTGGCAATCGTTGGCCCATCCGGCTCCGGCAAATCCACCTTGATGAATATTCTCGGCTGCCTTGATCGACCAAGTTCGGGCAGGTACACGGTTGCGGGCCGCGAAACCGCAAATCTGGACACAGATCAGCTTTCGGCCATGCGCCGGGAACATCTCGGCTTCATCTTCCAGCGCTATCATCTTCTGGGAGAACTGACTGCGCTTGGAAATGTCGAAATCCCGGCAATCTATGCCGGAGAAGGACAGGAGAAACGTCGCCGGACGGCAACCGCGCTTCTCACGCGGCTCGGCATGAAAGAGCGTCTGGACCATCGGCCCGGCCAGCTTTCCGGTGGGCAGCAGCAGCGTGTGTCCATTGCGCGTGCGCTGATGAACGATGCCGAAATCATTCTGGCAGACGAACCCACTGGTGCGCTGGATACAGCAAGCGGCGAAGAGGTGCTGCGCATTCTCCGCGAGTTGCACGGAGAGGGGCGCACCGTCATCATCGTAACGCACGATATGTCGATTGCCGAGAAAGCCGAACGTATCATCGAGATCAGCGATGGCCATATCGTCTCGGATCGCAAGGGCGGCAAGGCGGCGGCGCTCGAAGCTACACCGGTAGCGGATGGTTCGGAGCAACGGCAGACCGGCAATAGCGGTGGTCACATTCTGTCCTCTCTGCGTGAAGCATTGCGCATGGCGCTGCTTTCCATGCGTGCCCATAAGCTTCGAACGCTGTTGACGATGCTGGGCATCATCATCGGTATCGCGTCGGTGATCGGCGTGGTGGCTCTCGGGCAGGGCACGCAGCAGCGGGTTTTGCAGAATATCTCAAGCCTCGGCACCAACACGCTGGAAATTTTTGCCGGCAAGGATTTTGGCGATATTCGATCCGGCAAGATCACGACGCTTGTCGTATCCGATGCGGATATGCTCGCAAAGCAGCCATATGTCGCAGCGGTTACGCCAACGGTTTCCACATCCTCCACGGTGCGTTTCGGATCGAAGGAAGCCAATGCTCTGGTGAATGGCGTCAGCGAGCGATACTTCGTCGCCAAGGGCACGAAGCTTTCGAGCGGTCGTTTCTTCGATGCAGCGAGTGTCAGCCAGAAGGCGCAGGAAGTCGTGATCGACGAGAATACGCGCAAAGCCTTGTTTGCGGATTTTCCGGGCGATCCAATCGGCCAGGTCCTGCTTGTGGGGACGGTGCCAGCACGCATCGTCGGCATCACGCAGGCGCAGCAGGGGGGCTTCGGCTCAAGCCAGAACCTTTCGGTTTATATGCCTTATACGGCGGTTCAGGCACGCTTCCTTGGTAGCCTGTCTTTGCGCAGCATCACCGTGCAGGTCAGCGATGATGTCGATGCCGCGTTGGCGGAGCAGGCGGTTACGACGTTTCTGACCCAGCGTCACGGCGTGAAGGATTTCTACATTCTCAACACGGATGACATCCGCAAGACGATTACCAGCACGACGCAGACGATGACGATTCTGGTCTCGGCCATCGCCGTCATCTCGCTTTTGGTGGGCGGCATCGGTGTCATGAACATCATGCTCGTCTCCGTATCCGAACGGGTATCGGAAATCGGGGTTCGCATGGCAGTCGGCGCGCGCCGCAACGATATATTGAGGCAGTTCCTGATCGAGGCGGTTCTGGTTTGCATCATCGGCGGCATCATGGGAATCCTGTGCGGCCTCTCGTTCGGCGTCGTCTTCGGAATGCTCAGCAGCAATTTCGCGCTGATCTATTCCCCCACATCCATCATCGCCGCCTTCGTCTGCTCCACACTGATCGGCGTTGTCTTCGGTTACCTCCCAGCCCGCAACGCCTCCAATCTGGATCCTGTCGCAGCGCTTGCGAACTGACAGTGTAAGTGGTGTCTGCATAAATTTGCTGCATGGGTAAATTTTAGGCTTGACGAAAGGATGCGTTGCGAGTTCATTGAACCAATATGAAATTGGTACGAACCAATGAACGGTAACTCCAACATCTCTGGCCCGGAAAACGCTAATTATGCACTTGAACGCCTGCGTGAGCTTATTGGCGTAAGTGCCTTTGGTCGCGATGGAAAATTGCCCACAGAGCGCACGCTGAGTGATCGTCTGGGCGTGGGCAGGCGCGAGGTACGGCGGGCGCTTGAGGTGCTGGAAGCGGAGGGGCTGATCTGGCGCAAACAGGGAGCCGGAACCTTTCTTGGGCAACGACCGGATAGCTGGGGCGACCATGCCGCGAGCCTCGTGCCCGGAACCAACTTCATGGAAATCATGGAAGTGCGGCTGCGCATCGAGCCGCAACTTGCGCAACTGGCGGCCATGCGTGCGAAGCCTGCGGATATTATGCGCATGCGCGAAACCTGCGCGAAGATTTATGAGCGGACGGATGCCGACTGGCGGGAACTTTGGGACGGATCGTTACACCGTCTCATCGCCCAAAGTGCTGGCAATCAGCTTTTCCTGTCGCTCTTCGACGTCATAAACCGCGTCCGACAGGATCCGGCATGGCAGGCCGTTCGCGAACGTGCGCGCAGGCTGGATCATACATTGAAGGAATCGCGCGATCAGCACGCCGAGATCATCGACGCGATTGCCGCGCGTGATCCGTCGAAGGCCGGTGAAGCCATGCGCAACCACCTGCTGACGCTTCAGGAGCGTCTCATCCGCCAGACATCGATGGATCACCTCGATCACGCATCGCAGGGAGACGCCTGACCGACAAACCAGATCGGCAAGAACCGGAAAACCGGCTGCCTTAAAAACCGACCAGAGGAAGAACGACATGAGACAAATCGCGAAATTTTCCAGCTATCTGCTTGCAGCAGCACTGCTATCGACTTCGGCACTCGCCGCCGATATCCGCATCGGCTTGCAGGATGATGCCGATGTGCTCGATCCGGCGCAATCGAGAACCTTTGTAGGCCGTCTGGTCTATACCAGCATGTGCGACAAGCTGGTGGATCTGGATAACAATCTCTCGGTCGTGCCTCAGCTGGCGACCAAATGGGCTTGGGGTGACAATGGCGGAACGCTGACAATGGACCTGCGCCAAGGCGTCGTGTTCCATGACGGTACGCCGTTCAATGCTGAAGCTGCGGTCTATACGATCGAACGTAACATGACGATGCCGGAATCCCGCCGCAAGAGCGAGTTGGCTTCCGTCGCCAAGGTCGAAGCGACCGGTGAGTACCAGATCAAGTTCACCCTTAAGAGCCCGGATGCAAGCCTCTTGGCTCAGCTTTCCGACCGCGCAGGCATGATGATTTCGCCCAAGGCCGGCAAGGAACTTGGCGCGAATTTTGGCTCCAAACCCGTTTGTGCCGGTCCATTCAAATTCGTTGAGCGCATCCAACAGGACCGCATCGTGCTGGAGAAGTTTGCCGATTACTGGAACAAGGATAATATCTTCCTCGACAAGGTAACCTTCCTGCCAATCCCCGACACGACGGTTCGTCTGGCCAATCTGCGTGCAGGCGATCTCGATCTGGCGGAGCGCATCTCCGCGTCCGATGCCGCGTCGGTGAAGGAGGATCCGAAGCTGACCTATGGCGAAGTTGTCGGCCCCGGTTACTTGGCCATGTATGCCAATATCGGCAACGGCGCGCGTGCGGACAATCCGTTCGGCAAGGATAAGCGCCTGCGTCAGGCCTTCTCGCTCGCCATCGACCGTGAGGCGATCAATCAGGTCGTCTTCGAAGGCACGGCCATGGCCGGAAATCAGGCATGGCCACCGAGCAGCCCCTGGTACAACAAGGATATCCCCGTTCCTGCGCGAGACGTCGAAAAAGCCAAGGCCTTGATGAAGGAAGCAGGCTACGAACGTTACGAAATAGAATTGCAGCATGCCAACAACACCACGCAGACGCAGATGATGCAGGTGATACAGGCCATGGTGGCGGAGGCAGGCTTTGACGTGAAGCTGAAGGCGACGGAATTCGCCACGCTGCTTTCGGAGCAGACGGCGGGCAATTACATTCTGTCGCGCTCAGACTGGTCCGGTCGTTCCGATCCGGATGGAAACATCCACCAGTTCGTTACCTGCAAGGGCGGCATCAACGACACCAAATATTGCAACCCCGAAGTGGACAAGCTGCTGAACGAGGCGCGCGCTTCGACGGACGACGCAGTGCGCAAGCAGAAATACGATGCGGCGACCAAAATCCTCGATGAAGACCTGCCGATAATCTATCTCGGTCATCAGGCCTACCTCTACGCGACATCTAAAGCCGTGACCGGCTTTACCCCGTCCGCAGACGGCATGATCCGCCTGACTGGTGTGAAGAAAGGTTCGTAAGCCACTGATATCGCGACGCAGGCGCTTGAGTTAAGCGTCTGCGTCCAGTCCCCGGCGCGTCTTGCGTTTCAAGGATCGGTCCTATGCATATCTACATCGGCAAGCGGTTGCTGGTTGCCATACCGACGCTGCTTATCATTTCGATTTTCGTTTTTTCGCTGCAGAAACTTTTGCCGGGCGATCCCATCCTCGCCATGGCGGGGGAGGAGCGTGACCCCGCGGTCATCGACCTGCTGCGCGAAAGATACCGGATGAACGATCCCGTCGTTTATCAGTATTTCTACTGGCTCGGCTCCGTGGTTCAGGGTGACTTCGGTGTTTCGCTCAGAACCAACCAGCCGGTTCTCGAACTCATTGGGCAAAAGCTCCCGGTCACGATCCAGCTCGCTATCATGTCCATGTTCTTCGCCTTGGTCATCGGCGTGCCCATCGGCATTCTTGCGGCGGTCAAGCAGAATACCTGGATCGATTACGTCTCGAACATCGTCGCTCTCTCAGGCCTGTCCATCCCGAATTTCTGGCTCGGCATCATGCTGATTCTATTGGTGTCCGTGCAACTCGGTTGGCTTCCAGCGTCTGGCTACGAGTCGATTTTTGTCGATCCGGTGCGGTCGATACAGACCATGATCATGCCGTCCTTCGTGCTGGGCAATGCCCTCGCGGCAACGTTAATGCGGCATACGCGCTCCGCCATGCTTTCCGTGATGAAGTCGGACTATATTCGCACTGCAAGGGCCAAGGGCCTGTCCAGTTGGCAGGTGGTGCTCAGCCATTCCTTCCGCAATGCGCTTCTGCCCATCATCACTCTCTCGGCCCTGCTGTTTGGAGAGTTGCTGGCCGGTGCGGTTCTGACGGAGCAAATCTTCACCATTCCCGGCTTCGGAAAGCTGATCGTGGATGCGGTTTTCACCCGTGATTACGCTGTGGTACAGGGTGTGGTGCTGTGCACTGCAATCGGCTTTATTCTGATGAACCTGCTTGCGGATGTCGTCACCGTTCTCCTCAATCCGCGCATGAGGACTGCGATATGAGCACGACATTGCAGATAACCACGCCCGTTGCCCAGCGCTCGCAAAACCGCGCATGGAAGAAGATGAAGCGCAATAAAAGCGCGATTGCGGGCCTCATCATCATCGTGTTCTTCGCGCTTCTGGCAATCCTCGCGCCACTCCTGCCGCTGGCGGATCCCTATGCGACCAGCTGGAGCACCATTCGCAAGGCACCTTCGGCGGCGCATTGGTTCGGCACCGATGATATTGGCAGAGACATTCTCTCGCGGATGATCTGGGGTGCGCAGGCGTCCCTGATGGCGGGCGTCATCTCCGTTGCCATCGCGGTGGCGACGGGCGTGCCGCTTGGGCTTATCTCCGGCTATTTCGGCGGCTGGCTCGATCAGATCATCTCGCGCATAACCGAAGCCTTTCTCGCGATGCCGTTCCTGATCATGGCGATTGCACTTGCCGCCTTTTTGGGGCCGAGCCTGACCAACGCGATGATCGCCATCGGGCTTTCAGCCATGCCTATCTTTATCCGCCTGACGCGCGCTCAGGTTCTGGCGGTCAAGACGGAGGATTATATCGAAGGTGCGCGGTCCATCGGCCTTGGTCATCACGATATCATGTTGCGCTACATTCTGCCGAATATCGTGCCGCCTATCATCGTGCAGGCGACACTCACCGTCGCGACGGCTATCATTGCCGAGGCCAGCCTTTCCTTCCTTGGGCTGGGGCAGCAGGCACCCGCTGCAAGCTGGGGCTCCATGCTGAACGTGGCGAAAAACTATCTTTCACAGGCACCCTGGATGGCCATGTGGCCGGGTGCTGCAATCTTCCTCGTCGTGATCGGCTTCAATCTTCTGGGCGATGGCCTTCGGGATGCGCTCGATCCGCGTGAACACTGATATATTGAAGGATTTTATACATGACTGCATTCACAACCCGCCCTGAAATCCTCGGTACGTTCGGTGTCGTGACCTCCACGCACTGGATTGCTTCCTCCGTTGGCATGAGCATCCTTGAAAAAGGCGGCAACGCTTTCGACGCCGCCGTCGCGACTGGCTTCGTTCTTCAGGTTCTTGAGCCGCATTTGAACGGACCGGGCGGTGATATGCCCGCCGTGATCTACTCGAAGAAAAAGGACAAGGTAGAGGTCATCTGCGCACAGGGGCCAGCACCGGCAGGCGCCACAATCGAGCATTACAGAAACGAAGGCATCGATATCATTCCGGGAGATGGTCTGCTTTCCACCGTCATCCCCGGTGCCTTCGATGGCTGGATGCTGATGTTGCGGGACTACGGCACGATGAGCGTTCGCGACGTTCTGGAGCCTGCGATCCATTACCTCGAAAATGGCCACCCGCTACTGGCGCGCGTTTCTGCATCCATCGCTGGCCTTGCGCATTTCTTTGAAACTGAATGGCCGACATCTTACGAGACATGGGTTCCGAACGGTGCCGTTCCGCAGCCCCTTTCCAACTTCAAAAACCCCGTTCTTGCCGAAACATGGAAGCGGATCGTGAAGGAAGCCGAGGCCAAGGACGGACGCGAGGCAGGTATCGAAGCCGCGCGCGATGCGTTTTATAGAGGCTTCGTAGCGGAGAAGATCGCGGATTCTCTGGCCCATGCCGAAGTGATGGATGCAAGCGGCACGCGCCACAAAGGCGTGTTGACCGCAGATGATATGGCCGGTTTCACAGCCACCATCGAAGCGCCGACCACCTATGACTATCATGGCTGGACAATTGCCAAGACGGGACCATGGGGGCAGGGCCCGGTTCTGCTGCAATCGCTTGCGCTGCTGAAGGGCATCGATATTGCCAGCATGGACCCTGCGGGGCCGGAGTTCGTACACACGGTCGTAGAGGCCATGAAGCTCGCCTATGCCGACCGTGAGGTCTATTATGGCGATCCGGAATTTGCTCAGGTGCCGATGCAGACCCTGCTTTCGGACGCGTATAACGACGAACGCCGCAAGTTGATCACCGAAAAGGCCTCCATGGAGCTTCGTCCGGGCGCTTTGCCGGGCTTCGAGAACCAGCGTGACCTGACGCTTTCCATGCTCAATTCCATGCAGGGCACAGGCGCGGTCTATGAACCGACGATGTCTCACCTGACCGAGAAGCGTGGCGATACGGTCCATATCGACGTCATTGACCGGGAGGGCAACATGGTGTCCGTGACACCATCGGGCGGCTGGTTGCAGAGTTCGCCCATCGTTCCGGGGCTCGGCTTCTGCCTCAATTCGCGCGCGCAGATGTTCTGGCTGAAGGAGGGACTGCCAACCTCTCTTGCGCCGGGCAAGCGTCCGCGTACCACGTTGACGCCATCGCTCGCGCTGTTCGAAGGCCGTCCCACGCTGGCCTTCGGTACGCCGGGTGGGGATCAGCAGGATCAATGGCAGCTATCTTTCTTCCTGCGCTATGCGCATTTTGGCCTGAACCTTCAGGAAGCGATCGATCTGCCGCTGTTCCACACCTCGCATTTCCCCGGCTCTTTCTATCCACGCACGCGCCAGCCGGGCAATGTGATGATTGAAACCAGCATCGGCGAGGCGGCCTTGGGCGAGCTCAAAAAACGCGGACACGATGTCACGCCAGCCGATCCCTGGACGGTTGGGCGTCTAACCGCTGCGAGAAGAGACGCCGATGGACTGCTTCGCGCTGCCGCAACGCCGCGCCTGATGCAGGCCTATGCCGTGGGGAGATGAGCCATGACGACCAACGGGCATTCTTCTGCTGAAACGGTCCTGCGCGTCAGTAATCTGACGACCTCCTTCAAGGTCGATGATGAATGGAAGACGGTCGTTCGCGATCTTTCCTTTGAGGTGAAGGCTGGAGAGACGGTCGCGATTGTCGGCGAAAGCGGCTCCGGCAAAAGCGTTACCTCTCTGTCGTTGATGCGGCTTCTCGATCCATTGGTCAGCCGCATCGAGGGGCATGTGGAACTGAATGGAAAAGACATCCTCTCGCTCTCTGAGCAGGATATGCGCCACGTTCGCGGCAATGATGTCGCCATGATCTTTCAGGAGCCTATGACATCGCTCAACCCCGTTTTCACGGTTGGGCGGCAGATTTCGGAAGTTCTGATCCGCCACAAGGGGATGACGAAGGCGGAAGCGAGAGCGGAAACCGTTCGGTTGCTGGAGAAGGTGCGCATTCCCAATGCGGCCAATCGTTTCGATGAATATCCGCATCAGTTTTCCGGCGGCATGCGCCAGCGCGTGATGATTGCCATGGCGCTCGCCTCCCGGCCAAAGCTCCTGATCGCCGATGAGCCGACGACAGCGCTCGACGTAACGATTCAAGGGCAAATCCTCGACCTGATCAAGACACTTCAGGAAGAGGAAGGCATGGCCGTTCTCTTCATTACCCACGATATGGGCGTGGTCGCCGAAATTGCGGACCGGACAATCGTAATGTTTCGCGGCGATCAGGTCGAAACCGGCGATACGTCAGATATCTTCCATCGTGGTCAGCATCCCTATACGCGGGCGCTGCTTGCGGCTGTTCCAAAACTCGGTTCGATGGATGGGCACGAGCGACCGCTGCTTTTTCCCAAAGTCGACATGCAGACGGGTGAGGTTGGCGACAGCCCCGAACTGGCCGATACGGTGGAAGGTGGCTTAACGCCGGTTCTCTCGGTCAAAAATCTCGTCACCCGCTTTGCGATCCGTTCCGGCCTCTTCGGTCGTGTCACCGGTGCCGTGCATGCGGTGGAAAATATCAGCTTTGATCTGTTTCAGGGTGAAACGCTGTCATTGGTTGGTGAATCCGGTTGCGGAAAGTCGACGACCGGACGTTCGATCACGCGGCTTGTAGAACCTCAATCCGGTCAGGTGTCGCTGGATGGCTTCGATGTTCTGGGGCTCGATCCGACGGGACTTCGCTCCATGCGCCGCAGCGTGCAGATGATCTTTCAGGACCCTTTCTCCAGCCTCAATCCGCGTATGAGCGTGGGGTCGGCGGTGGCGGAGCCGATGATCAAGCATCGCACCGCCTCGCCGTCCGAAGCGCGGAAGAAAGCCGCGGATCTGTTGGAACGTGTCGGGCTTTCGCCAACGATGATGGATCGATATCCGCACGAATTTTCCGGCGGTCAGCGCCAGCGTGTCGCGATAGCGCGGGCACTCGCACTCAATCCGAAGGTCATCGTGGCGGATGAAAGCGTTTCCGCGCTGGATGTCTCCATCAAGGCTCAGGTCTGCAATCTGCTGATGGATTTGCAGGAGCAGTTCAAGATCGCGTTTCTCTTCATCAGCCATGACATGGCAGTGGTGGAGCGCGTCAGCCATCGCGTCGCGGTTATGTATCTCGGAGAGATTGTTGAGATCGGGCCGCGCGCGGATATCTTCTCCAACCCGCAACATCCCTACACGAAGAAGCTTATGGCGGCAGTGCCCGTTCCGGACCCCGCACGGCGCGGCATCAGGCGCAATGCGGGTACCGACGAGTTGAAAAGCCCGGTTCGCCCTGTTGGTTACGTCCCACCTGCAAGAGAATATCGCGAGGTCTCATCGGGGCATCTTGTGCTGGCGTAAATCGTAGAAGGAAGGCAGGGCAGCTTACTGCTCTGTCGTTTCCTTGTTTGGATTAGGCGCATTCGTGCCAGACAGGTTGAAACGCGTTTTATCGAAGCGTTCCTGCTTGTATTTGAGGCTCATGCCATTAAACAAAAGTTCGAAATCCCGACCGCCAGCAAGCGTTACGCCGAGTTCCCGCAGCGGCGTCTGGTCACCGATCAGCGTATAGACAATCGACGCCGCTCTTCCGCCCAGTGCCTGACGTGAGAGGATAGAACCGAAATTGAGTTTCAGGCGAAAGCTGCTCCACCGCCCCGGCTCCACGCCACGTATCTGGATGAAGACTGACGGCGTGTGGCCCGTTTCCGTGTAATCCAGCAGGTAGCTGCACTCCCACTCTCCATTTTCCTTCTGCTGGAACATCGGCTGAGCTTTGGAAGACAGGTCGGCAATGCCGCGACACCGGGCCGCGTCAAACTTTGGGCCGGGGGTGGCGGCGGCGTCGAGTTGTACCGGAATGACATAATGATCAACGCCGTTCCCGGCCTGCGCTGGGCTCGTCCCTAAAAGGGCAAGCGAAAAGAACGATGTAATCAGCATCTCAAAGCCATCCAATGAAGCGCGACTTTAACCTGCCCGCGCAGCCATGCAAGAGCATAGCTCGCGGACGTGTGGTAGATCGCTAATATCGATTAATGCCCGTTTTTTAGTTCTTCTCGACGCGTAATCTGCGAATAATAAAGCTAAAATAGATCAGACAGATTTCATTGATGTTGAATTTTCTCAAAATTCATCATACCTTTTGCGTAGGTAGTCTTCTCAAAATCGCGGAATCCGGCTCGGTATGGCTTCTCAAGAAAAAGTCCGTCCTAAAAACGGCGCTTCGCTCGTCAGTCAGGTAAGCGGGTTCCTTCGGGAAGAAATATTGTCTGGCAGATATGGCCCCGGTCAGCGTTTGCCGAGCGAAGTGGAGCTGACGGAAGCGCATGGTGTGAGCCGAACGGTGGTCCGCGAGGCTGTAACCGCTCTTCGTTGTGACGGCCTTGTCGAAGTCAGGCAGGGCGCAGGCATTTTCGTCTTGCGCAAGCCGGAGGCCCGTTCCACGGATATGAAGGGTGAGAAGGCGCGCATTTCATCGGATCTCGAGGTTCTGGAAATTCGAACGCCTCTGGAAATCGAGGCGGCCGGGCTTGCTGCGACACGCCGCTCCCCCTCGCAGGAAGAAGCTATTCTGGACTGTCACGCCAAGGTGTTTTGCTGCATCGAGCAGCAGCAATCGATCCGCGACGCCGATCTGGCGCTGCATCTTGCCATCGCTGCTGCAACCAATAACCCGCTTTTCATTCAGTTTCTCGAATTGCACGGACCGGCTGCCATTCCCCAATCAAAGGCCGTTCCAAGCACGGATCAGGCCGACCAGACGGCTTATCGGCGGCTCATTCATCGTGAACATGAAGCTATCGTCGTTGCGATTTCCGACAGGAACGAGCAGGCAGCCAAGCTTGCAATGCAGGAACATCTGCGCGGAAGCCAGCAGCGTTACCGCGATATGATGCGAGATCTGCGCGGCATCGCCTCCAGCTGAAGGCCGCGTTGATCAGCCTGCGATGCGCTGGTCCCGGCCCCAGATTTCAATCTGGGTCAGTGCCGGGAAGGGTGAGGGATCTTCCGCCTTTTCGAGATCGTGCAGCCTGATCCATACCACCTTTTTCTCGCTGATGGGAAAGGCTTGAGCCGTGCCTGTCTTGCGCAGATCGAGCGACAGCCTTTCGCCATCTGAAAAGCTGATGGCTGCTTTTCGCCACCATGCATCGTGGGGAAAATCCGCTCGCAGGTACAGCCGGATTTCGTCAATAATCACCTCGCGGCCAAAATTCACCGTCAGCGCCGCAGCGGGATCCCTGTTGATGCCCCAGCTGGTATAGGGCCAAAACCCGTGATTATCGTTGGCCTTTTCCCCATCGATTGCGTTTCTTGCGGCAAATGCGGCTTCTCCGCGCGTTTCCACGTTTGCGGAAGCGTGCGGAAATAGGGTTTCGTTGCCGTGATGGTCAAGCGGATTGAAGGCGAGGTTGCGCCGGGAGCAGGCCTCGTGAGGCTGCGCGCAGCGCACCGAAATGCGGTGAAGATTGCCGTTAAAGGCCTGCGGCGGATAGGATTCCCGTTTGTTGGCAGGAACCGGAAAAGCATAGGCTCCACCGGACGTGAAGGCCATGACCGGTGGCAAGGCTGCATCCAGAGTAAGCCAGACAAAGCCCGGTTCCGATGTTTCGATGACGATGCTTTCTCCGCCCACATAGGTCTGCTTGTAAACCAGAAAAACCTCGTCTCCACCTCCGGTTTCTGACAACACCGATCCGTCGGCGGCGATTATCTTGATCGTCAGTTCCATTGGCATCCTCATTATCTGATGATCAGGCGAAAGCTCTTCTCGCTCGCCTTCAGCACAATTCGGTAAATCTGTTCGGGCCAGGATTGCCTAAGCCGAGCATCGTCTATCGGGATCGTTTCGATGGATGGCAGGCCGCAACCCTCCATGCCGATCTGCGCAAGATCGCCCAAGTGAAGCTTTCCCGCCTCAAAAACAGGTGCCTCGAGGCTCATCAAAACAAGCTGGATTTCATCGTCGCCTTCATAGGTATCTTGAACCTCGATATGGCTATGCCTGACAAGGCGCACGGACCGAAGGTAACGGTGGGAGGAAGCGGGTGAGGGATAAGCGCCGGATATATCGAAAGAAACGCAGGCCCGTTCCTCATTGAATTCGGCCTTGAAATCACGCGCGCAGTATTCGCTTCCCGCAGACTGCATGATGCCGCCAATGATCGGCAGATTGTGGTAGGCGGACTGCATCGTCCAAATATCGTAGCGAGATGCGGAAAAGGTCTTGGCCGTGTAGCTGCCCACGCCCACATCTATGAGGAGCGGCTTTCCGTTCTTGTAGAGGGTGAAGCTTCCCACATCATTATGGTTATGGCTCTCGCCATTCGTGCCCGCCTTCACGGCGAGATCGTAAGTGGAATCCCGTGCGATGAAGAGGCCGATGCTTGGGTAGAGGGCGTCTTTCGTCGCGGCTGCAGCTGTGCTTGCTGTCATTTTGTCAGATGTCAAAAGTGCAAGAACCCGGTACCAGAGGTTCCATTCCAATGTAATCAAGCGATCTGTCGAAGCATCCCAGCGGTCTGCCGCAAAGGCCTGAAGTTGCTGAGAGCCGACGGCAGCCCCGAACAGATATTCGCGAATTCCTGCGGTCTCATAATTCGCTGGCGCGTCGGCGAAGTTGAAGTATCGACTGTCTGAAACATGCATGTGCAGAATGAACTCTGCCATGTTCCGTATTTTCGATGAGTGGAAAAGTGGTTTGAGTTTGCCGCCGGTAACCTCATCGAGGATTGTCATTGCGCCGAAGAGACAGAGCGCTGCGTGGCCGTAATAGAGAACGCCTTCTTCACAGGCACCATCTGCGCCGTAATCTTTCTGGAAGGCATCCAGACTGTTCAGGGCTTTGCGCGCGACCTGATGTTGCGTCGTATCGTCATGCGGCAAAAGGAAGGTCGAGAGGAGGACGTTCTGGGTGATCCAGGCAGTCCAGTTGTTCATCCGCTCGTCGCCGCTGCCCATCCACCAGAAATGCTCCGAGAGGTATGGGCGAGTGATCCGTTTGCCGATCTCATCTCGCACGCGCTCCGTCGTGCCCGGCGCTGTACGGTCCAGTTCCGGAGCGAGGAGGTGGAGACAGAGCGCCAGGTTCGCGCCGGTTTCCGCAGCGAAAAGATCGATGACCGGGTGGTCGATATCCGGCATCGGCGCGCGGGCGCCCCCGCGAATGTGGGAATTATGGGCAGGCAGTTGCCATCCGCTCTCTTCGCAAATGAGCCAGAGGCCATCTATGATTTCATCGAGAAACCGCCCATCGCCCTCCAGACATTCGCCAAGCACCAGCGCGTTCAATTTCAAGCGCCGGGAGAAATAAAGTTCCTCGAAACGAGTGCGGTTGCCGGTTCGGGTGTAGTCGCGATAATGGTTTGCGAGGATGACGGACCAGGGCTTAGAGGCCGCTTCATGGGCTTTCTTGATGATGTCGACCCGTATTTGAGGTGAGGCGGCAAGACGCAATTGCTCGGCGTCGATCCCTCTGCCGAACTGGGCCAGATGTGCAGGAAACGCTTGTGCTAGTTCTGCAAACACTGCCTTCGCCTCTCCCTTGTCCCAGCGTGTGCCTAGTTCCCTATCATACGTATTTTCACAAAACCACAAATTTGTATGATCATATGCAAAGTTGTTTGACCAATACAAAATATGTGTTATCCAGACAACAGGAGGCGGTCTGACGCTTTGTCATGGCCGGATGTGCGGAACGCTTGTTGCGCCGCAGTTTAATGGCCGTGGGAGGTGTCGGTGGCGATTGCGAATGCGAGCGTATCCGAAGAGCAGGCGTCGCCTCTTCGCAAGAAGAAGGTGCGGATTGTTTCAAAGCGCAGGCGCAGAATAGAAAATGCGCTGATCGCTTATTCCTTCATCGCGCCGAATTTCCTCGGCTTTGCGATCTTCACGCTCGGTCCCATCCTTTTCGCTTTCGCCTTGGCGTTCATGCATTGGGATGGTTCGAACCCCATGCGCTTTGCCGGGCTGGATAATTTCTGGCGGCTGTTTGAGGATCGCGCTTTCATTGCCGCGTTCTGGAACACGATCATCTATACGGTCGTGTCCGTGCCAGCCACTCTTGCCTGCGCGCTTGGCCTTGCCATTTTGCTCAATCAGAAAATCTGGGGCCGTAACTTCTTTCGCACGGCAATGTTCTTCCCCTATGTCGCTTCGCTCGTGGCCGTTGCGGTTGTCTGGAATATGATCTTCAATCCCGAAATGGGGCCGGTGAACATGCTTCTTTACACGCTGGGTCTCGACCCGGCGGACATGCCCGGCTGGGCTGCGGACCGGCATTGGGCGATGGTGACAGTCATCCTGTTCGGCGTCTGGAAGAGCATGGGTTACTATATGGTGATCTATCTTGCCGGCCTTCAGGGCATCAATTCCGAGCTCTACGAGGCTGCCGGTCTCGATGGCGCGAATGCCTGGCAGAAATTCATCCATGTCACGCTGCCGCAACTGGGTCCCACGACCTTCTTCGTCACTGTCATGCTCACCATCCAGTCGTTCAAGGTGTTCGATCAGGTTTACATGATCACGCAGGGCGGACCGGGAACGTCGACGCTGGTGCTCGTCTATCACATCTATAATGAGGCCTTCATTTCCTGGGATCTCGGCTATTCGAGCATGATTGCGCTGGTGCTGTTCTTCCTCGTGCTTGCCGTCACCGTCATCCAGTTCAAGCGGCAGCGGGAGGATTGAGCGATGCGCGTCAAGGGTCGCAAAATTTCCTTCCAGACGATTGCCGTTTATGTCGCGGTGATCTCGATCACGGTCATCATGCTGTTGCCATTCGCGTGGATGCTGTCGGCATCGCTGAAGCTCAGCCGCGATGTATTCGTATTCCCGATTGAATGGATACCATCGCAGCCGCGATGGGAGAATTACACGGAAATCTGGACGAAGATTCCCCTCGCGCTCTTCATTTACAACACGTCGAAGCTGACGATCATCGTAACGGTGCTTCAGTTGCTGACATCGAGCTTCGCGGCCTATGCTTTCGCCAAGCTGCATTTTCCTTACAAGAACACGCTGTTCCTTGGCTATATCGCCACCATTGCCATGCCCTGGCAGGTCTACATGGTGCCGCAGTTTCTGTTGATGCGTGAGTTTGGGCTCAACAACACTCATCTGGCGTTGATCCTGCTGCAAGCCTTTACCGCCTTCGGTGTGTTTTTGATGCGGCAATTCTACATGTCCATTCCCAATGAGCTATGCGAGGCAGCCCGCATCGATGGCATGAACGAGTACCAGATCTGGGCGAAGATCATGCTGCCGCTGTCCAAGCCCGCGCTTTCCACGCTGACGATCTTCACCTTCGTCACGACCTGGAACGACTTCCTCGGCCCGATGATCTATCTGACCAAGACGGAGTTGAAGACGATCCAGATCGGGCTGCGCATGTTCATCTCGCAATATTCGGCGGAATACGGGCTTATCATGGCGGCTTCCGTTGTGGCTCTCATACCGGTGTTGATCGTGTTTCTGGCACTTCAGCGCTTCTTCGTGGAAGGCGTTGCGTCTTCCGGCATAAAAGGTTGATTTCATGCTCGATGTCGTAACCGCAGGGCCGGAGCCCATTACCGATCAGGATGTGACGGAGGCACTTGATGTCGCTGTTGCTCAGGTGCGCCGAAATCTGCCTGCGTTCACCTATCGCGCGCAAAATCACTCGAGCGTCGACAATGTCTATCCCGCAGTTGAGAATGACCAGTGGACGGCGGGTTTCTGGCCCGGCCAAATCTGGCTTGCCTATGAACATTCGGGCGACAAGACATTTCGCTATGCCGCGCAAATTCAGGTGCAGAGCTTTCTCCACCGCATCGAAAACCGCATAGAGACCGACCATCACGATATGGGATTTCTCTATTCTCCATCCTGCATCGCTGCGTGGAAGCTCGTTGGCGATGAAGACGGCAGACAGGCGGCGCTGCTTGCCGCTGATCAGCTGATGGAGCGCTACCAGCCAGTCGGGCAGTTCATTCAGGCCTGGGGCCGTAAGGGTAACGCTAATGAATATCGCTACATCATCGACTGCCTGCTGAATCTGCCGTTGCTTTACTGGGCGAGCGAACAGACGGGCCGTGAAGACTATCGCGAAGTGGCGCTGGCCCATGCCCGCACGACGCTCGCTAATTCCGTGCGACCGGACGATTCGACCTATCATACATTCTACATGGACCCGGAAAGCGGTGCGCCGGTGCGTGGCGTTACCAAGCAGGGTTACAGCGACGAAAGCTTCTGGGCGAGGGGGCAGGCGTGGGGCATTGCCGGAATGGCATTTTCCTACCGTTACGAGCGGCTTCCGGCTTACCGCGATGCATTCGAACGGCTGCTCAAATTCTATCTCGACCGCCTGCCGACCGATCTCGTTCCCTATTGGGATCTCGTCTTCTCGGACAAGGATGGCGAGCCGAGGGACAGTTCCGCCGCGGCCATCGCTGCGTGCGGGCTGCTGGAAATGGCCGACCTTGAAACACCGGAGAAGGCGGAAGAATACCGGAAGCTGGCAAGGCGCATAGTGAAGAGCCTTGTCGACGTGTACTCGGTGAAAGACCCTGCCATTTCCAATGGTCAACTTCTCCACGGCACCTACTCCAAGAAGACGCCGCATAATACCTGCCGGGGTGAGGGCGTGGACGAATGCGTGGCCTGGGGCGATTATTATTACATGGAAGCACTCATCCGGCTTTCCCGCCGCTGGTCTTCATACTGGTGAGAGCGTGAGGATCATATGGCCAGCATTTCCCTGAAAAAACTCAACAAGACGTTCGGCGCGCTCAAGGTCGTTCACGATATCGATCTCGAAATTGCCGACAAGGAATTCATCATCCTCGTCGGGCCATCCGGCTGCGGCAAGTCCACGACACTGCGGATGATTGCCGGGTTGGAAGAAATTTCCGGCGGTGAACTCCTCATCGGCAACGACATGATGAATGACGTGCCGTCGAAAGATCGCGATATTGCGATGGTCTTCCAGAACTATGCGCTTTATCCGCATATGACGGTCTACAAGAACATGGCCTTCGGTCTCGAGCTCCGAAAGGCGCCGCGCGACTTCATCGACAACAAGGTGAAGGAAGCGGCGCAGATACTTGATATTACGCATCTTTTAAACCGCAAGCCGAAAGCGCTTTCCGGTGGGCAGAGACAGCGCGTCGCCCTTGGGCGCGCTATGGTGCGCAACCCGGAAGTCTTCCTGCTGGACGAGCCATTGTCCAACCTGGATGCTAAGCTGCGCGGCACAATGCGGTCCGAAATCAGCAAGCTTCACAAGCGCCTCGATGCGACCTTCATCTATGTCACGCATGACCAGATCGAAGCCATGACGATGGCCGACCGCATCGTCGTGATGAAGGACGGCCATATTCAGCAGGTCGATACGCCGCAAAATCTCTACGACCGCCCGATCAACATGTTCGTGGCCGGGTTCATCGGTGCGCCGCAGATGAACATGCTGCCCGTCGTTCTTCGAGAGGATGGAGACGCTGTCGTCGCCGAGTTCGAAGGGGCGAAAATGGTCCTGCCCGGCTCGATAGATGCATCGCGGCTGAAGCCTTATATGAACAGGAACGTCGTTCTCGGTATTCGCCCTGAAAACTTCCACGAGTTTGCGCCTGCGGATATCGATCCGGCAAATACGTCGCCCTTCCGGGCAACTGTAGAACTGGCGGAGCCTATGGGCTCGGAGGTACATCTCAATCTGCTGGCGGGCGGCATTGCTCTGGTCGCAAAGGTGTCGCCTCGCTTCCGCGCGAAAATCGGCGATGAGGTCGAGCTCGTTGCCGATCTGACCAACTGCCAGCTTTTCGATCCTGAAACTGAACGATCCATTCTCTACTGAGGGGCGGTGCGATGCAGTGGCTATCGGACATGTGGGTGAAGGAGGGCGCTGGAATAGCGAAGGACGCCCCGCAGCCGACGGGTCTTGCCCTGTTTTTCGATATATTCAAGCGCGAATGGTGGGAGATGGTGAAGCTCAATCTCCTCTTCATCATCGCCAGCCTCCCTCTCATCACTATACCCGCTGCGACGGTTGCCATGGCGCGGGTATCGCGGAGCATCGCTGCCGATGAGAATGTCTATCTGCTGCGGGACTTTCTGGAGGCATTGAAAACCCATGCGATCCGGGCAACTGCCCTGTGCGTCCTATGCTTCTCGGTGACGGGCGCAGCGGTTTACACCGCAATCAGTTACGCCTCGGCGGCGCGTGAACAACTGATTTACAGCGTGCCGCTTGCCGTCAGCATCGTCGTTACGCTGTTTCTGCTCATCGTCTCTGCTTACGCCGTGGTTCTTCTCGGTGAACAGAAGGCCGATGTCGTGAACAGCCTGAAGCGAGCAGCCTTGCTTGCCTTGGCAAGACCGCTGCCGATGGCGGGCGCTTTGGCTTTCGTCGCTCTGCTCTGGCTGGCTCACATCCTGTTCTACCCCGTTTCGGTGTTCATGCCGGCCACGATCAATTTCTCACTCGGCATGTTCGCCCTGTGTTTCGCGGCACGAACGGCAAGATAAAGAGAATCATAAAAGTAAAGCGATATCATTTAATTAGGGAGGAAACCTAAAATGAAACTTCAACTAACGAGACGCGCCTTCACCTTGGCAACGACGTCACTCGCCGTGGCGACGGGTTTTGCCGGAGCGGCACTTGCGCAAAGCGATGCGCCGGTAACGCTGAAATGGGCACTGTGGGATCTCGACAAAGGGGCCTACTTCAAGCCGCTGATGGAGGCTTACCAGAGCAAGCATCCGAATGTGAAGTTCGAAGCGGTCGATCTTGGATCGCAGGACTACACGCAGATGATCTCGACCCAGCTGACGGGTGGTTCGAAAGACATCGACATCGTCACGATCAAGGATGTACCGGGTTACGCCAACCTCGTGCGCGCGGGCAATATCGATGATCTGACTGGCTTCATGACCGAACAGAAGATCGACGCGGCTTCCTATGGTGGTCTGATCGAGGAACTCACGATTGACGGCAAGATCTATGCGCTGCCGTTCCGCTCGGATTTCTGGGTCGTCTATTACAATAAGGATATTTTCGATAAGGCAGGTGTGCCTTATCCGAGCAACGACATGACCTGGGCTCAATTCGATGAGATTGCGGGCAAGCTGAAGGGCGGAATGGGCGTCAACCGCACCTATGGCGCCTTGCTGCACACCTGGCGCTCCACGGTGCAGTTGCCGGGTATTCAGGATGGCAAGCATACGCTGGTCGATGGGAATTATGAGTTCCTGAAGCCTTGGTATGAGCGCGCACTGGCGTTGCAGAAGAGCGGCGCAATTCCGTCCTATGCATCGCTGAAAACATCGAACACCCATTACTCCGCGCTGTTTTTCAATGGCACCATAGGCATGCTGCCCATGGGTACGTGGTTCGTGGGAACGCAGATTGCCAAGGTCGCCTCGGGTGAATCCAAGAGCGCAAACTGGGGTATCGTGAAGTTCCCGCATCCGGACGGCGTAGCGGCAGGCACGACGGCTGCACAGATTTCCGGCCTCTCGGTCAACAAGAATTCCGGGCACAAGGAAGCCGCTCTGGACTTCATCAAGTTCGCCACCGGGCCGGAAGGGGCAGCAATCGTTGCCGCCACCGGCACGTTCCCGGCACTGAGATCGGATGACGTCGCGCAGAAGATCGCGGCGCTGCCGGGCTTCCCGCAGGACGAAAACAGCAAGGAAGCGTTGAAGGCTGGCAAGGCTTATCTAGAAATGGCAGTCAATCCGAATGCCGCCCGTATCGAGGTCGTACTGAACCGTGTCCACGATTCCTTGATGACCGATAACATCTCCATCGATGACGGTCTCAAGGAGATGGACGAAGGCGTCAAAGCCATCAAGTAAATATGTTTGGCCGTCGCAGCAGACGCTGCGGCGGCCTTCCTGCCAGATATCGAAAGATCAAGGCCGTGCATCACCAGACCGCCAGTGCCAATCCGCTTTTTCACAACCCGCTTCTGACAAGAGACGATCTCGCCAAGGCCGTGCTGGATTTGTTCAGCCCACTGCTACCGTATTTTTCCGATGGAGGAGCGCGGGTGCGGCTGAGCGCCACCGGCGCTATATTCGATTATCCGGCAGCGGAACTGGAAGGTTTCGCGCGGCCTCTCTGGGGCATCGTCCCGCTGGCCGCAGGCGGTTATGATTTTCCGCATTGGGACCTTTACCGGCGCGGTCTGGCAAACGGCACCAATCCCGCGCATGAGGAATATTGGGGCGATGTTGCGGATAGAAATCAGAGGCTAGTGGAACTGGCAGCCATCGGCTTCGCGCTCGCCATGGTGCCGCAACATATCTGGGAGCCGCTGAACGATCACGACAAATCCAATATTGCCTCGTACCTGGTTGCGGCCCGCGAACGGGAATTCGTCGATAATAACTGGAAGTTTTTCCGCGTGCTGATCGATCTTGGCTTGGAGCGCGTCGGCATCCCGTTCGACAGAAAAAAGACCGAGGATTATCTCGATGAGCTGGAGGCATTCGATATCGGCGATGGCTGGTATCGCGACGGTCCCGTGAGGCGGGTCGATCACTACATTCCCTTCGCCATGCATTTTTACGGCCTGATTTATACGGTGCTTGCCAAGGGTGATGAGGAGCGCAAGGCGCGCTTTCTCGCGCGGTCAAAACGCTTTGCAAGCGATATCCGCCATTGGTTCGGTCCTGATGGCGCCTCGGTCGCTTTCGGGCGCAGCCAGACATATCGTTTCGCAGCGGGTGGTTTCTGGGGAGGTCTGGCCTTTGCCGATCTTGAGGCTCTGCCTTGGCCTGAGATCAAAGGCTACTACATGCGTCACATCAGATGGTGGTCGAAACGCCCCATCTGTGATCGCGATGGTGTTCTGTCCATCGGTTACGGCTATCCGAACCTGTTGATGAGCGAGAGCTATAATTCGCCCTGCTCACCCTATTGGGCGCTCAAGTTCTTCCTGCCGCTGGCTCTGCCGCAGGATCATCCTTTTTGGTCAGTCGATGAAGAAGCTGCGCAGGAGTTTGACGAGCCGATACCATTGCCGAAGCCGGGAATGGTGGCGTTTCATACCACCGGAAATGTTGTGCTTCTCTCCTCCGGCCAGCAGCATGACAAGATGCGCGGTGCACAGGAGAAATACTCCAAATTCGTCTATTCCACCCGCTATGCCTTCAACATGGAAGCAGATGATCGTCACTTCGCTGCGGCAAGCTTTGACGGCATGCTCGGCCTTTCAGATGACGGTGTTCATTTTCGAACCCGCGAAACGATGGAAGAAGCGCTGATTGCGCGCGATTGCCTCTATTCCCGCTGGCGGCCTTGGAGCGATGTCGTTATCGAAACCTGGCTCGTACCGCAAAATCCGTGGCATGTGAGACTGCACAGGATCACCACGCCGCGCGCGCTTGAAACATCCGAAGGCGGATTTGCCATTTCCCGCGCTGACTTTAACGCCGACATGGTTGAGGCAGGCGAGGGGCGTGCGGTGTGTTTCGGTGCGCAGGATATCAGCGCGATCATCGATCTGTCGCACGATATGCGCCGACAGGGCGTGGCGCATCAGGCAATCGCCAACACCAACCTCATTCACGGGCGCACACTGGTTCCGCAGTTGCGCGCAGGCATCTCCGCAGGCGAGACGGTGTTGATAACCGCAGCGATGGCGCTGCCGAATGGCGAAGCAGCGAACGCCGCATTGGCTACAGCACCTGCTCCTCCTGATATTGCAGCACTGGAAGCCTTGTTCCGGTCCGAAGGGCGGCGTGTGGAAGCATTCGATTTGAAAAGCGCGAGTTGAGGCAATGGAACTCGGTGCGGGACGTAAGCAGCGGCAAGCAAGGCTGAATATCCTGACATGGGAGCGGACGCAGAACGATATAGATGATGAGGATCATCAGGCCCGTTTGGCAGCGCTCGTGGATTATGCTGGGGCTAGCTTCGCCAGCAACGTCTACATCGCCGAAAATGCGCAAGTGCATACTGATCGCCTGATCATGGGCGAGAATTCCTGGATTGCCGGAAACGCCATCGTCCGCGGCGATTTGGAACTGGGCAGCAATGTCTCGATCAATCCCTATGCCTGCATCTCCGGCAAAGTCCGCATCGGCAATGATACCCGTATTGCCTCCCATGTCAGCATCGTCGGCTTCAACCATGGTTTCGAAAGCCTCGACGTTCCAATCTATCGACAGCCTCTCACCCGTCTCGGGATCGAGATTGGTGAGGATGTCTGGATCGGTGCGAACGCCGTGGTGCTCGATGGAGCGGTGATCGGCAAGGGCGCTATCATCGCGGCGGGCGCGGTTGTGAGAGGAGCAGTGCCGGATTATGCCATCATGGGCGGGATTCCCGCGCGTGTTATCGGTAGCCGTAAAACGTCTACGCCTTCTCCGAAACAGGATGATGTCGATCAGCTCTTGGCGCGACTGGATGCTCAGCTCTCATCAAACTGGCGGCAGGCGATTGAGCATTACAGCGTAGAAGGCCGCTTCCTGTCGTCGGATGCTTCCGGCAAGGTCGAAAGCAAGATCAGGCATCTTTGCGATGCCATAGAAATTGCTTCCGCCTTCGGCCAGCAGCACGACGTCTTCGACACGAAACCGGTCATAGAGCAACTCCAGGCCTTTCAGGATCCAACGACGGGTCTGTTCTCCGAGCCGGATCGGCCCTATGGAAATCCACCCGAGCGAGATTCTTCCGCGCTCTATAACATCCTCTCCGTCGGCTACGCTCTCGAATGCCTTGGCGCCGCGCCGCTTCACCCAATCGCCTTTGTAGAGGTTCTTGATGCTAAGGCGTTGGTGACATGGCTGGAAGAATTGCCGTGGGATAAAAGGGCGTGGCATTGTGGTGCGACTTTCGATGCCATCGGAACCGCACTTTACTTTAACCAGCGCCACTTCGGACTTGGAAAAAATCTCGCCACATTGATGGGATGGCTTGCGCTGAAAGCGGATAGACAAACCGGATTGTGGGGTGATGCCACCGCACAAGAGGGGCTTCTTCAGCCGGTTAACGGCTTCTATCGCTTGACAAGGGGCACCTACGCACAGTTCGATCTGCCGGTCCCCTACCCAGAGGCTGTGATCGATTCCGTTTTGACCAACTACGAGGACTACGAGAGGTTTCACGGCACTTCATTCAATGCCTGCAATCTTCTCGATACGATCCATCCGCTGCTTCTATGTGGTCTCCAAACGGAACATCGAAAAGAAGAGGCTCGGAAGATTGCTGCCGATTTACTCCGGCGGCTCGACGGGCAGTGGGTAGAGAACGAAGGTTATCCGTTCAGCGAGCCTGATAGACCGGGATTGCAGGGAACGGAGATGTGGCTTTCCGTTATCTGGCTGTGCGCCAGGCTTTTGGGTAAAGAGAACGCGCTCTCCTTCGAGCCGAAAGGCGTGCATCGTTTCACTCATGCATGGCTGCCCAAGCAGCCGTAAGGCGGATACGGCTGGAGATCGAGCCGGAGTTTCACCACCCAAGATTTTTGGTTGACTTGCGCCTCAGGGCAGCGAAACTGTTCTCGTTGATAGAGACAGGCTTTGGGAGGAGCGTTTTTCATGAGACGAAACTGGCCGGACGAATTCGCAGCGTTGCTCGAAAACGCAGACGAGGTCACGATAACACCTTCAGGCGGGGATAATACGGCAAGCCGCAAGGCACTCAAAGTTCGGCTTACCGAGCAGGATTACGAGAAAATCTGGCCGCTCGCCGAAACCCGCTTCCGTCTGCAAGGAAGCCGTGCGGGCTCTGCCATCACACTCGTTGCCAACAACCCCCATTACCAGCAGTGGCATCCGGCAGATGGCGGCGTGGAGCAGGTTACGGCACCAAGCGGCAGGGTGCATGAGACGAAATATGTCATCGTCCATTTTCTCCTGGATGATGTCCGGGAGCCGGTTGAGGCTTAGGCGAATAGCGTAGATTTGTCTCGAGGCTCGCGCTCAAAGGCACTCTATGGCATAGAGTGCCTTTACCGTAACGAGCGATTCCATGCCGCAGTCCGAGAGCCCCACCAAAAGTCTTTTTGTCGATACAGGTCGTGAAAGTCCGCTTTCCCTGTTGAAGCAGGTTTATGGATACTCTTCCTTTCGCGGCAGGCAGCAGGAAGTCGTCGATCAGGTGATGGCAGGTGGTGACGCCGTTGTGCTGTTTCCGACAGGCGCGGGTAAATCGCTGTGCTTTCAGATTCCGGCGCTGTGCCGGGAAGGGCTTGGCATCGTCGTATCACCACTGATCGCCTTGATGCGCGATCAGGTGGAAGCCCTGAAGCAACTGGGTGTGCGCGCTGCCGCACTTAATTCTTCCCTGTCGCGAGAAGAGTTCATGGAGGTGCGTCAGGCGGTTCATTCCGGGCAGCTGGACCTTCTCTATGTGACGCCGGAGCGTATCGTCACGCCGGGTTTCAAGGAGTTTATCGGTAGAACGAAGCTGTCTCTCTTCGCTATAGACGAAGCGCATTGCGTGTCCCAATGGGGGCATGATTTCCGCCCGGAATATCGTGAGCTTGGTCGATTGGTGGAGGAATATCCCGGCGTTCCGCGCATGGCGCTGACGGCCACAGCTGATCCCCACACCCGAGACGATATTATCGAGCGGTTGCAGCTCCAGTCTGCGGAAGTGTTCACGACGTCGTTCGACAGGCCCAACATCGCCTATGAAATTGTCGAGCGGGACCAGCCGAGGCAGCAATTGTTGCGCTTTCTTTCGCGGCACAAAGGGTCGAGCGGCATCGTTTATTGCCTCTCCCGCGCCAAGGTGGATGATACGGCAGACTGGCTTAATGCACAGGGCATCAATGCGCTGCCTTATCATGCCGGAATGGAACGGGAGCTGCGCGATCGGCATCAGGATGCGTTTCTGAAAGAAGAAGAGCTCTGCCTCGTCGCTACCGTCGCGTTCGGAATGGGCATTGACAAACCGAATGTGCGTTACGTCGCGCATCTGGATTTGCCGGGTTCGGTCGAAGCCTACTATCAGGAAACAGGCCGCGCCGGTCGCGATGGATTGCCTTCAGATGTCTGGATGGCTTATGGCATGGCAGACGTGATCCAGCGGGGCCGCATGATCGATGACGGCAACTCGAGCCCCGAAATCAAGCGCATAGAGCGTGCCAAGCTCAACGCTTTGCTGGGAATTTGCGAGACTGCAGGTTGCCGCAGGCAGGCTATCCTCAAGCATTTCGGTGAGTCTCACGGTGGCAATTGCGGCAACTGCGATACCTGCCTGAAGCCGGTCGAGACATGGGATGGAACCGAAGCAGCGATCAAGGCGATGGCGGCGATCTATAGGACGGGTGAGCGTTTCGGCACGGGGCATCTTGTCGATGTGCTCATGGGCAACGAAAACGAAAAGACGATCCGCTTCGAACACGTTCATATGCCGGTCTTCGGCGCAGGCAAGGATTTGCCGCCGAAGACATGGCAGTCCGTTTACCGGCAGCTTCTGGCCGCCGGGCTGATCAGCGTCGATCACACGGCTTTCGGGGCGCTGAAGCTCGAGCCGGAATCGCGCGCCGTTTTCAAGCGGGAGAGGGAGGTGCGCTTCCGTAAGGATCGCCCCACGACAGGCAAGGCCGCACGCTCGTCTTCCGCCAGTTCCGCAAATGCCAAGGCCGGTCTGGAGGGTGCGGATCTCGAACTGTTCAAGGCATTGCGCGCCACCCGCATGGAAATCTCAAAGGACCTCGGCGTTCCGCCCTATGTCGTTTTTCCCGATACGACGCTCGTTGCTTTTGCGACCGAAAGACCGTCCGACGAGGATGAGATGCTGGATATTTCCGGCGTCGGACCGTCCAAGCTGGAACGCTTCGGGGAGGCATTTCTGGAAGTGATCAACGCCCACTCGCGTTAGGCGCTGAGCGAAAACTCACTGCCAGCTGGTAAGAAGCTCCTCCAGGGCAGCACGATCCTGCGCATCCAGTCGCACGAGCCCGGGCGCGCGCACCGGGCCGACCGGCAACCCCATGATTTCCATGGCTTCCTTCACCACCGTCACATTGGCGCCGTTTCTGTAGCGCGTGCGCAGCCGCTCGAACAACTCGATCTTCTCCACGATCTTGCGGGCACCGTCGAAATCGCCTGCCAAGAGAGCCTCGTGAACCTGCATGGAAAAATGCGGCGCGACATTGACGAGACCGGAGGTAAAACCGCGCGCTCCCACCGCGGCGAAGGCTGGCGCCCAGCTTTCTGCGAGGCCGCAGATGTAAAGAGCCCCGTTGCTATCGGAGGCGGCAATAGCGCGGGACAGCAGCATAATATCGGTGGTGGCGAATTTGATGCCCGCGACATTCGGATGGCTGGAGAGCCTGACCATATCGTCCACCGCAAACCCATCTGCTCTCACATAGGCCACGAGAGGAAGCTCGCTATCTTCCGCAAGCCCAAGGAAATAGTCGATTTGCGATTGCGGGGCTGCGAACGGATCGACCGGCTGGTGAGACATCACTGCCGAGGCGCCGAGTTCCTTCGCGGTTCGCGCCATCGCAATTGCTTCGCGCTGAGAGCGCCCGATTGCTGCGGTGACAGGGGCAACACCGTCCACACCCTTGATTGCGGCCTCGTAAACTTTCAGGATTTCAGCAGGCGTCAGTGCATAGAACTCGCCTGTGTTGCCAGCCGCGACAATGTTGTGGATTCCAGCCCTGGCCACACGGGCATAGGCCTCGGCGGTTATATCGGAATTGATCTCTCCATCGGAGTCGTATGCCGTAACGGGTACGCCGGAAATGCCGTGCAGCGTCTGGCGAATATCAAATGTCGTCATCAATCGGTCTCCCGTGGAGTGAAATCTATCGTCAAAGGGCGAATTTGTGGACCGGTGCGCCAGCAACGGGCGCTTCGAAAGCCACCAGCGTTCCTGCTGTCGTAATGCCGTTCGTGTCCGTCACGAGGCTGGTAACGTATAGCGTCTTCAGGTCAGGGCCGCCGAAGCAGGGCATGGTCGGCCCCTTGAACGGCATCCTGTAGATTTCGAACAGTTCGCCATCGGGGGTGAAGCGATTCAACCTGCCCGCCTGTACACCGGCACTCCAGTAACAGCCTTCGCTATCGGTCGCGGCGCCATCCGGCCTGCCTTCATCCGGCTGAAAATCATGGAGGCGTCTGGCGGGGCCGAGTTTGCCCGTCTGAACGTCGAAATCGAAAACCTGAAGCAGCAGCCCGCTGCTATCCGAATGGTACATCCGCGTTCCATCGGGGCTCCAGGCAAGACCGTTGGATGTCAGCATATTGCCGTCTATGAAGCGCTCCACATCGCCGCCCGGCGAAACGCGATAGAGGCGAGCATTGCCGGTGGGGACTTCGGCCTCATCTCTTGTCCCGACCCAGAAGTGGCCATCCGGTCCAACTTTTCCGTCATTCAACCGGCTGTCCGCTCGTCCCTCATCCGGGTCGCAAAGAATTTCCAGCCTGCCATTTTCCGGGTTCAGCAGATGAACGCCGGTTTTCAGCGCTGCGACGATGAGGTTGCTCTGGCAAAGACCGAGACAGCCGATCTGTGTCGGCATGTCGAATCGCTGAAGCTTTCCGGCTGCTGAAAGGCGGAAAATTGCCGGGGCCAGAATATCCACGAACCACAGGTCCCCGGTTCGCTCGTCCCAAGTGGGTGATTCGCCTACGCGCAGAGGCGTGTCGATCAGTGTCTGAATTGCAGGCTCGATTATGCGGGGCTGGCTCACGAATTCTCCTCCATCATTCGTGTTGCGTGATTCACTCGGACGTTCAGGTCACCCGCTACCTCCCACGCCTTTGAACATGCGGGCGCGCGCTTTCAGTATGTGATCCTTCATCGCGTCATGAGCGGCCTGCTCCTGTCGCTCGAACACCGCTTCAACGATTGCGGTATGTTCGTTCTGTACGTCACGAACATGTTGAGGCGTGCGTTTGAGGCTGAGACTGCGTGTTACGGATTGCCCGATAGCGAAGTGGGGTTTGAACCAGGTGCGTACCGTTATGTGAAACTGGTTATGGCTCGCTCTGGCAATTGCGTCATGCAGGGCAAAGTCTTCTTCCGCGCCCAGATCGCCCCGCTCCAGGCAGAGCTCCAGCGCTGCAAGTGCCTGCTCGATGCGCGATCTATCCGCGGGCTGCCAGTTGCGTGCGGCGAGTTCTGCGGCAGATGCTTCGAGGCCCGATCTGAATTCGAAAAAGCGCTGCACGTCGGCAAGCGAGCCGACGGGAACCTGTTGCAGAACCGAAGAATCGGGCTGCTGGCGCACATAGGAACCAGAACCCTTTTGCGACACGATGAGGTCGTCATTGCGCAGTCTTTCCAGCGCCTCGCGGACGACCGGGCGTGATGCGCCGAACATCGACGCCAGGCTTTGTTCAGAAGGCAGCCGCTCGTTCAGCGGAAAGCGGCCATCGCTGATCATCCCGACGATCTTCTCGTACACGATGTCGCTCAGCCGTGTCTCGCTCCTGGGGGGAGCGGATGTGGTCAGATTATCCATCTGCGCCCTCTCGTCGCAAATCGCTGAATCTTTTCAGCTTTTCGTATCCTGTGCCGTTAAGCGCGTGTCTACAGGCGGTCCGGGAGCCGATCAACTCCCAAACGCAACCAAGGCGCCTGATAACGAAAACTCTATCCACGAATAAAAAATCTGTAAAAATCTGTCAATACTTGTAATCATCTGAAAACACCCATATGGTCACCCTGCCGATGGAGGATTGGCACGCGGGTTGGCCAGAAGGCTGAAGCAATGAGGTTTTGTACCTTGCTGCGACCTGCGATCTTTTGGGAGGAAATCGATCGATGCGCGATGGGGATGATATCTCGCACGGCGTGACGCGCCGTACCTTTATTGCCGGGCTGGGGGGCGTCGCTGCGCTGTCTCTCGTCGGCACTTCGGCCAGCGCTGCTGCTGGCAAGGAAGCGCCTGAACTGGCCGCTCTCGTCAAGGATGGGAAGTTGCCGCCTCTGGCGGATCGTCTGCCGAAGAACCCGATGGTGGTGACGCCGTTCGAAAAAGTCGGCACCTATGGCGGCACCCTGCGGCGTGGCCTGCGCGGCTCGTCGGACCATAACGGCATCCTGCGCATGGTCGGCAATCAGAGCCTTGTTCGCTGGAACATGGAATTCACCGAGGTTCTGCCGAACCTTGCCGAAAAGTGGGAAGTCAGCCCAGACGCATCCGAGTTCACCTTCCATCTGATACAGGGCGTGAAGTGGTCCGATGGCCATCCTTTTACCGCCGACGACGTGGTGTTTGCCATCGAAGACTGCATCAAGAACAAGGAGCTTTATAGCGCCACCCCGGCGCAGCTATCCGTGGCAGGCAAGGCCGTCGATGTATCGAAAGTCGATGATTTCACCGTGAAGTTCAAATTTGCGGCTGCAAACGCGCTGTATCTCGAAAACCTCGCGACACCGCTCGGCCAGCACCCCACGCTGTTCCCCAAGCATTATTGCAGCAAGTTCCTGCCGAAATACAATGCGGCCTTGGATGCGGAGATCAAGGCAGCGGGCGTTTCCAGCTGGACCGAGCTTTTCCGCGCCAAATGCGGCGATATTGAAATCCCGTCCCGCTGGTCCAATGTCGACAAGCCGACGCTGGATCCATGGGTCGTCAAGGAGCCATATTCCGGTGGCGCGACGCGCGTCGTGATGACCCGTAACCCGTATTTCTGGCAGGTCGATACCGAGGGCAACCAGTTGCCCTACATCAACGAGATCAATTTCGGCATTTCTCAGGATGTCGAATCCCTGATGCTGAACGTAATCTCGGGCAAGATCGATATTCAGGAGCGGCATATCAGCGTTCTTGCCAACAAGCCGACGCTCTCCAAGAACATGGAAAAGGGCGATTACCGGCTGATGACGCTGATACCCTCGGCTGCTCAGCAGTGCCAGATTTACCTCAACATCACCCACAAAGATCCTGCCATGCGCAAGATGTTTGCGGACAAGTCCTTCCGGCAGGCACTGTCTTTGGGGCTCAACCGCGAAGAGATCATCGAGATCGTCTATTTCGGGCAGAGCGAGGCCTATCAGGCTGGTCCACGTCCAACGCATCCATGGTATCACGAGAAACTTGGTCGACAGTTCAGCGAGTTCGATCCTGATAAAGCCAACGAGCTTCTGGACAAGGCCGGATACGACAAGAAGAATGACAACGGCATTCGCCTGCGTCCCGATGGCCAGCCCATCTTCTTCTCCATCGATGTCATTCCAACGCTCTATCCCGATCTCGTGGATACGCTTGAACTGGTAAAGGCCCAGTGGGCGCAGATCGGCGTCGATATCAAGGTCAACACCATCGAGCGTGCTCTGTATTACACGCGCGGTGATGACAACGCCCATGATGCCGCCGTCTGGCCGGGACCCGGCGGACTGGACCCGATGCTCGACCCGCGCGACTTCTTCGCCTTCCATCCGCAAGGATCGCGCTACGCCATTCCGTGGGCACTCTGGTACACATCCAACGGCCAGAAGGGCGAAGAGCCACCGGAAAGCCAGAAGAAGCGTTTCAAGCTTTTCGACGAGGCGCGCTCGACTGCGGATATTGCCAAGCGCGGCGAAATCATGAAGCAGATTTTCGATATCGCTGCGGATGAATTCGAAACGATTGGCGTCTGCCTTGCGGTTGGCGGTTTCGGCATCATCAGGAACAATCTCCACAACGTTCCAGAAAAAGAACCGGACAGTTGGTCCTGGCCGAACCCCGGTCCCGCGCTGCCGCAGCAGTTCACCTTCACAAGCTAAACGACTGATGCGTGTCGCCGTTCGCGCGGCGACACTTTTCGATTGGGTCGAGTGGCAGATATCCGCTTTCTGCAGGCGGATATGCTGCAAAACGTGATTGTGAGAACGACATGTTGGTCTTCATCGTGAAACGGCTGCTGTGGATGATCCCATCGCTGTTTGCCGTCAGCTTCCTTGCCTTTGTCCTCATTCAGTTGCCGCCCGGCGACTATGTGACGACCTATATCGCCACGCTTGCCGCTTCGAACGAAGTCATCGACCAGAACACCGCCGCGCAATTGCGCGAGCGCTTCGGTCTCGGCGACCCTATGATCATCCAGTATCTCAAATGGATATGGGGCATCATCAGCCACGGCGATTTTGGCATGTCCTTCGAGTGGCAGCAGCCGGTTTCGGGTCTGATCTGGGAGCGCATGGCGCTGACGCTGGTGTTGGCAATTGCCAGTCTGCTGGCCACATGGGCGATTGCGCTGCCTATCGGCGTCTTCTCCGCCGTGCGCAAATATTCCATCGGCGACTACATGTTTACGGCCTTCTCCTTCTTCGGGCTTTCCATCCCGTCCTTTCTGCTTGCGCTGGTGCTGATGTATGTCGCCGCGGTGGAGTTCGGGGCGGATGTCGGTGGCCTGTTCTCGGCCCAGTTCGAGACAGCTCCGTGGAGCATCGCCAAGATGATGGATCTGATGGCGCATATCTGGCTGCCCGTCACCATCCTTGCGGTTTCCTCCACAGCCAGCCTGATCCGCGTCATGCGCGCCAATATGCTGGATGAACTGCCAAAGCCCTACGTCACGACTGCGCGCGCCAAAGGTCTTTCCGAGTTTCGTCTGTTGACGAAATATCCGCTCAGAATTGCGCTGAACCCATTCATTTCTACCATTGCATGGCTTCTGCCCAACCTCATTTCGGGCTCGGTGGTTGTCGCCATCGTTCTCAATCTGCCAACCGCCGCGCCGCTGCTTCTTCAGTCGCTCATGGCGCAGGACATGTATCTCGCCGGTGCCTTCGTGCTCCTCATCTGCGCCCTGACGCTTATCGGATCGCTCATCAGCGATATCCTGCTGGCGCTGGTCGATCCCCGCATCCGGCTCGAATAGGAGGGCGCCATGACCGACATCGCAACAATCATCGATACGCGCCCGGATCGCGCAGCCGTTGCCTCTCAGTGGCAGCTCATCTGGTGGGCATTCAAGCGGCACCGCCTCGCCATGGCAGCGCTTTTCGTTACGATAGCAATGTATATCGTAGCGCTCGTGCCCGGCTTTTTCGCCATCAACGATCCCATTCTCCAAAACGCCCGCTCCACGTTTCATCCGCCGCAACGTGTGCATCTCTTCGATACGACGGATGGTTTTTCCATCGGGCTGCACTACTATCCGCTGAAACTGACGCGCGACCCGGAAACGCTTGCCGCAATCTTCGTAGAAGATACGAAGAAGAAAATTCCGATCGAACTGTTCGGTCGTGGTTATGAGTACTCGGTGCTCGGCCTGTTCAACTCGAATGTCCACCTGCTCGCATCCACGGACAAGACACGCCCGCTCTTTCTGTTCGGCGCAGATCGCCTCGGACGAGATGTCTTCAGCCGCGTGGTTCAGGGTGCGCAGGTTTCACTGTCCATCGGTCTGGTCGGCGTCTTTTTCTCGCTCGTTCTCGGCATCGTGCTGGGTGGCATATCGGGATATTATGGTGGTCGGCTCGATTTCGTCATGCAGCGCGTGATCGATTTCGTCCTGTCCTTGCCCACCATTCCCATCTGGCTTGCCCTGGCGGCGGCGCTGCCGCAGGGCTGGCCCGCAACGCTGCAATATATGATGATCACCATCATCCTGTCCTTTACCGGCTGGGCGCAGCTTGCCCGTGTGGTGCGTGGACGCTTCCTGTCTCTCAGAACGGAAGAATTCGTCGCCGCAGCAAGACTGGATGGCGTACCGGAAGGACGCATCATTTTCCGTCACATGCTGCCCAGCTTCTCCAGCCACATCATCGCATCCGTCACGCTGGCAGTACCTGCAATGATCCTTGCCGAAACGTCGCTGTCCTTCCTCGGTCTTGGACTTCAGCCGCCGACGATTTCCTGGGGCGTGCTGCTACGTGAGGCGCAAAACATCCGCTCGATTGCGACAGCCCCATGGCTCTTCCTGCCGGGTGTTGCGGTGGTCGTTGCGGTGATGGCGCTGAACCTTCTCGGCGATGGTCTGCGCGATGCAGCCGACCCCTATAACAAGTGAGGGCCTTTAGATGAGCGAAGTCGTCTCGATGAAACCTGCAAAGCCCCTTCTTGAAGTCCGCAACCTCGTGACCGAATTTCCGTTGCGCACCGGCGTCTTCCGCGCCGTCAACGATATTTCCTTTTCGATAGAGCCGGGCAAGACGCTCTGCGTGGTCGGTGAAAGCGGCTCCGGCAAGTCGGTCACGGCGCGCTCGATCCTTCAGATCATCGACAGCCCCGGCTATATCGCCTCCGGCTCGATCATACTCAATAAGGCGGATGGCTCATCGACCGATCTGGCGAAACTGGACCCGCGAGGGCGCGCCATTCGCGCTGTTCGCGGTGCCGATATCGCGATGATCTTTCAGGAGCCGATGTCGTCGCTTTCTCCGGTTCATACGGTCGGTGACCAGATCACGGAAGCCCTGCGGCTTCACTTGAAAATGAGCAAGGCGCAGGCGAGGGCAGAGGCAATCGAGCTGTTGCGGCAGGTCGAAATCCCCAACCCTGAAAAAGCGCTGGACCGATACGCCTTCCAATATTCCGGCGGTATGCGTCAGCGCGCCATGATCGCCATGGCGCTCGCCTGCAAGCCTCAGCTTCTCATTGCCGATGAGCCGACGACGGCGCTGGATGTTACCACGCAGGCGGAAATTCTCGACCTCATCTCCCGCCTGCAAAAGGCTCACGGCATGGCTGTACTGTTCATCACGCATGATATGGGCGTCGTCGCCCAGATCGCCGATGACGTGCTGGTCATGCATCATGGTGTGGTAAAGGAATACGGCACGGTTGAGCAAATCTTCCACAATCCGCAGGATCCCTATACGCGGATGCTGATCGGCTCGGTCCTGAAACTGGAGCAGAAGGCCGAGATCCGCCTTGCCCGTCCGCCGCTCGATCAGACTGCAGCACCGATACTGGAAGTGAAAGACCTGTCCATGCATTTCGGTGAGATGAAGGCGCTGGATGGTGTTTCCATCAAGCTTCTGCCCGGCGAAACGCTCGGCATCGTCGGCGAAAGCGGATCGGGTAAAACGACCATGGGCCGCTCCATCATGCGGCTCTATGATCCGACCGCAGGCGAGATGCTGTATAGAAGAGCCGATGGCTCGGTTGTCGATCTGTCTAAGATCGAAGGCAAGGAACTGAAGGCTGCGCGCAGGGAGTTGCGCATGGTGTTTCAGGATCCGTTCGGATCGCTGAACCCGCGCATGACCGTTGCGCAGGTGATTGGGGAGCCGCTGCTCGTCAATGGCGTAGCCAAGGGCAAGGAGTTGGAGGACCGCGTTTGTTCCCTGATGGAGCAGGTGGGTCTGGACCCCAACGGGCGTGAACGCTATCCGCATGCCTTTTCCGGTGGCCAGCGACAGCGCATCGGTATCGCGCGCGCAATCACGCTGAAACCCCGCATCATCGTTGCCGATGAAGCCACTTCGGCTCTGGACGTCTCTGTCCGGTTTCAGGTGCTGGATCTGCTGATGAAGCTACAGGACGAATTGGGCCTCGCTTATATCTTCATCAGCCACGATATCGGCGTCATCCGCTACATGTGCGACCGGGTCGGCGTTATGTATCGCGGCAAGCTGGTAGAGGTGGGAGAGGCCGAAAAGGTCTGCAACGCTCCCGATCACCCCTACACGCAGGCTCTGCTTTCCGCCATCCCGAGGCCGGACCCGCGGGATCGGGACCGGACGAGGCGGTTCCGTTATGTCGAACCGGCGGCAGTCAAAAACGGCGCTGCCGCCCGATGACGCTGCATTTTCCATCTGCTTGAATTCATGAGGAAGACTGAGGCATGAAAATCGATCGCATGCGGGTGTTCGTCACCCGCGACAAGGACCGTCCGCGCGTCATCGTGGCATTGGACACGGATGATGGGCTGACCGGCTGGGGCGAATGCTACAATCATGGACCCGATCTCGCGCTGCCGCCGGTTCTGGATTATCTCTACAACTTCTTGGCAGGACAGGACCCCACGAGGGTAGAGTTTCTCTATAACCTGATGTTGCAGCAGAACCGCTTCCCGCCCGGCGCACTCGGCCTGTCGGCTATCTCGGCGCTGGATCACTGCCTGTGGGATTTGGCGGCAAAGGCTGCCGGGGTGCCGGTCTATAAGTTGCTCGGCGGTGAGGTGAGGGATCGCATCAAGGTCTATGCGGGCGTCTATACCGCTCCGGATGCGCCAGCCGCCAGAGACGAGTTCGACCGTCTCAACGAAGGCTGGGGCTTTAGCGCTTTCAAGCTCAGCCCATGGCGTGTGGATATCCATGCGCATCGCTGGGGCGAGGTGGTGCGCAGTTCCGCCGAATATTTCCGCACGCTGCGTGAAACCGTTCGTGCAGATTACGACATCGCCTTCGATGCCCATGCCAAGATTTTCGAGCCCGCCGCCGCGCGGCAGCTTGGCAATGCGCTTGCGCCATATGATCCGCTTTTCTACGAAGAGCCGCTTCGCCCGGAAAATATCGAGATGTGGGGCGATCTCAAACAGGGCCTGAATTGCACGCTTGCAACGGGCGAAAGTCTCTATAATCGCAACGAGTTCCTTCGCCTTCTTCAGGTAAAAGGTGCAGACATCATCCAGCCGGATATCTGCGTGGTCGGCGGTATATCGGAAATGCGCCGCATCGCAACTTTGGCCGAAGCCCACTTCGTCAGCATTGCGCCGCACAACCCGATGGGGCCTCTGGCAACCGCAGTCAATGTGCACTTTTCTGCGGCTCAACAGAATTTCCGCATACTTGAATACCGCCTGCCGAAGGGACAGGTCTATGCCTATGGCGGCAACGATCTCGTCACGGAAGAGGACGTTACGCGATACGTCGTCGATCCTTATCTGCCGAAGGACGGCTATCTTGAACTGCGACCGGACCGTCCTGGCTGGGGCGTCGAGATTGACGAAAAGGCCATGCAGGAAGACGGCTACGTCCATTGGCAGCGGCGCGTGCCGAAGCGTCCCGACGGATCCTATGCATTCGCCTGAGGAGGTTTCTATTGCAAGCGGGCCATTATCGGCCCGCTTTCGTCCCGCATGGGGCGGGCGCATGACCCATCTCAGCCATGCAAGGCTGGGACAGATTCTCGTGCCCACTCAGGAGGATCGTTTCGAGCCCTATCAGTGGCCGCGCGCGGGTGCATATCCGCTCTTTCCTTACCACAACCGCCTTTACGACGCCTCATTTATCCATGGCGGCGTTCAAAACCATCTGCGTGCGCATCCGGCTCTGGCACCCGACGCCATTCACGGGCCAGCGCATCGCCGTCTCTGGAACGTTGCGGCTCACGCAGATGATCGCCTGACGCTGCGCCTCGATTATCAAGCTGATGAGGAGTGGCCGTTTTCATTTCTCGCAGAACAACATTTTCGGCTGGAAGCCAACCGCCTGACCGTGGAGCTGGCGATCACAAATCGGTCGGATATCGCCGCACCTGTCGGTCTTGGCTGGCATCCTTACATTGCCGCATCGGTTTCATCTCACGCTGAAACCGATGCAAGACTGGCATATCCGCTGGACCCGCTGAATGTTCCGACGGTCGATCCCCCGCAGCGGTGTTCCAGCCCCGCCATTCCATCAGCAACCGGATATACCCTGCATTTCAACGACTGGTCACTTGCACGCGTGACGCTTGCCGGGGGTGAGCTGTTGCTTGAGGCGGACCCGGTTTTCGGTCATCTCGCTGTCCATCGAATGGAGAATTATCTCTGCCCGGAGCCGGTCTCGATGGCGGCAGGCGTTCTGTCCATGCCTGAAGCGGAGCGGCAAGACAGGGGCTTGAAAATTCTTCCCCCGGGGGGTCGGCTTGCTGGCCGCATCACGATGTCAATCGTGGATTAGTACCTAGAGCGGGGATCGCTACCATAGCGTGGCCGATGCCGATTATGTGATCTCATCTACCTTGTCAGTCGTGCCCGATTTGGGGAAAACGAGGCTCCCTCATTTCTGGATTCTCCCATGACCCGTCTACAGCGCATCTCCCGGCGCACCTTCATGTTCGGCACACTTTCCGCAACCGCTGCTTTGGCCGGTTGCCAGACCAGCTCCGCGCCAGCACCTTTACCGGCGGTCGCACGCCGACCAATCGTGCCGCCGGACGAGGCGGAGCTGAAGCAGCGCTATGCGGCGCTTGAGGATGGTGGGCATTTTCTTCCGGCGATACCCTTTGAGAAGATCGATCCGAAATACTATCGGCAGCGCGTGATCGACCCAACGGGTGAGACGCCCGGCACCGTTGTCGTGGATACGCCTAACCGCTTTCTGTACGTGGTCGAGCCCGGCGGCACCGCCATGCGCTATGGCGTGGGCCTTGGGCGCGATGGTTTCGCGTGGGAAGGCGAGGGCGTGGTCCACTGGCGCCAGCCCTGGCCGCGCTGGAAGGTGCCGGACGAAATGATCGCGCGCCAGCCTCACCTCGCTCGCTTTTCTGTAGAGAATGGCGGCATGGACCCGGGCATAAAGAACCCGCTCGGCGCACGCGCGCTTTACATTTTCCAAAACGGGAAAGACACGCTCTACCGCCTGCATGGCTCGCCTGAATGGCAGTCCATTGGCAAGGCCACGTCATCGGGCTGTGTGAGACTGGTGAACCAGGACGTGATCGACCTCTATTCACGCGTGCCCTACCATGCGCGTATCGTCGTGCATCAGGGGCCTTTGTCCGCGGCGTCCACCGTCTGACGTCAACGAAGGAGCCCGTCGCGGTCGAACTCTTCCCAGCCATTCAGGTCAGAGGAGGTGCGTTCTGCACCACGGCTGGCCTTGGCTTTCTTCAGCGAGCGCGTCAGTTTCGCCTGATGCGCCGCCCTCCGCCTGTTCTCGGCCTTGGCGGCAAGGTCGTGTTCACGCCACTCATCGATAACGCCGCTGTTGAGCAGTTCCTCGACCACTTTCGGTTCGAACACGTGAAAAGTGATCTTTTTGGCGCGTCCCCGCAGCTTCACGCTTCGGATGCCGCCACTTGGCAGCCGTCCATCGTCCAGCCAGCGCCGTCTTTCGGTGGTCGAAATCGTCAATATGTCTTCGATTTCACGCGGCAGGATCGATAGATTCTCGATGTTTTCGAGCAGTCTGGAGACGGCGGCTGAAGCAGCGTTAAACTCGTCCTTGTCTTCTTCCTGCATCGCCAGCGTCAGGCTCATGCCTTTGATGTCCAGCTGCTTGCGCACGGACCAGGCGAGCTTTGCCCGCAGCTCCATCAATATACCTTTGGCACGCAGGGATGAGCCCATGGTCGCTGCCGGAGAGAGCGTCCATGTCTCAATCAATGAAGGAACTGTGTTGGTCTTTTTCTTTGCCATCAGGCTATAGATGGTTCTGTCGAGCTAGATGATCAACGGGCGCGAGATCATATCTCGGTTGTCAAAGCATATGCTTTCTACGCCAGCTCAGCGAGCGTTTTCCGTCCCGCCGACATAGTTTCCGATGATATGCGGCGCTGCTGCCAACAGACCGGGATTCTGCCAAACCATCGCTCCACCGATAACGAGCGCAGCCAAAATGGCAAAGCCGATCAGCCTGCGGATGATGAAAGCTGCAAGCCAGATAACGACAAAAGCCACCGCGCCCATCAAGAGCAGGCTGTAAACATCTTCAGGCATGTATGAGGTAAGCGTTTCCATTCTCGCTTATTGAGAAAAGCATTTGTCGGAAGAATGGCATTCTCCCTGGGCACGGGGCGAAATAGAGAAAGCGTTATGTCGGGTGGCAATTGAAAGAGCGGACCTTATGTCATCCAAAGGTACGTGCCGCGAGCCTCGGTAACATCAGTCGGAAGGCAATGCTTCGTGCGCCTTGGAACAGGAGCAGCGCAATCCAGAGGCCGTTATTGGCATAGAGCGGCTGCAATACGGACCACGCAGCGAAGTAGAGCAGCAGCGAGATCACCATCAGATTACGCATTTGTCTCGACCATGTGGAGCCGATGTAGACGCCGTCCATCTGGAAGGCGATGATGCCGATGAGTGGGAGGGCGACGACGTAGATCAGATACTCGTCGGCAAGAGTGGCAACGGCATCTGTCGGCGCAGTCAGCGAAATCACCCAGTCGCCAGCCGCAAGGAAGGCACATGATACGGCAGCGGCGAAAACCAGACCCCAGATGGTGGTCAGGCGGATCGTCCGGTCGAAAGCAGGTCTGTAGCGCGCGCCGACGGCACGGCCTGCAAGCTGTTCAGCCGCAGTCGCGACGCCATCCAGAAATGCGACGCCGAAGAAATAGAAGCGTAAAAGGATGGTGTTGGCAGCGAGAACCTCGATACCGAGGAATCCGCTTTGGCGGGTGAAGAACGACAGTCCGATTAACAGCGCAAAGGATCGGATCATCATATCGCCGTTAACGGCGAAAGACCGCTTCATGGCCGAAAGGTCAGGCATGCGCCATGCCGCCCTGTCCGTTTTCGTGAGAACGAGAAGGGCTCCCGCAATGGCGGTGGCCGCTTCGGCAACGAGCGAGGCTATCGCCACGCCTTCGACGCCATGGCCGAGCCTTATCACCCAATAATAGCTCAAACCGGCGTTGAGGCCGTTCAGTAATGTCTGGAGCGCCATGCTCCACAAGGCCTCTCCGCGACCGATCAGCCAGCCGAAGGCAACGAAGTTGAAAAGTACGAAGGGCGCGGACCAGATGCGCCAGTGGAAATAGGTCGCAGCAGCCTCGGCAACCGCACCGTCGGCCCCCATCGCAGCCATGCCGAGGGCGCCGATTGGAACCTGAAACACCAGCAGTAGCAGGCCCGCCACGAAGGCGATCATCAGCCCGCTCAGCAGCATACGTTGCTCGCCGATGCGATCTCCCGCACCCATGGATTGCGCGGTAAAGCCTGTCGTGGCCCCTCGAAGGAAATTGAATGTAACGAAAATGACGTCGAAGATGACGGAGGCAAGCGCTACCCCGCCGACCAGTGTCTCATTGCGCATATGCGCAATCACACCCGTCGCGACCAGCCCGACAAGCGGGGTTGACAGATAGGCGATCATCATCGGGATCGCGATCTTCAGCACATCGCGATGCGCAACGGTAAATGGGCGGACCGGTCTGTCCGCCCCATCGGTAATGGATGTATCCACTCAAGCCTTCCGATGCGGTTCGCCAAGCGTGTGCATCAGCCGGTTGGCCCAGCCGAAGATCGCAACGGAATGTATGAGGTCCAGTATTTGCAGATCATCGAGGCCGATTTCGCGAAGGTGATAGAATTGGTAAACACCAACCTCGTTCGGGTGTGCGGTCAGATCGACACCGAAATTGAACAGTGCCTGCTCGAACTCCGGCAGATCGGCTTCAAGGCCGTTGTTGTAAATTTCGTCGATGACCTCCGGACGCTTTTCCAGCTGGATGTAGCGATTGGCGTGAACGGCTGCACAATAGATGCATTTATTGACGAAGGAGCCTGCCAGCGCGCCGATTTCGCGACCGCCACGGGAAAGGCCGCCTTCGCTATACATGATGTCGTTGAAGAGCGGCGTTCGTTCGTTCAGAGCTTCGGGTTCGTTTGCCAGAACGAGAACGTAATCGGAAACTTTGGTGTTGGACGGCGTCACTTTCATGGCGTCCAGCTGTTCCGGGGTTGCCTGCGCCAGATCGATTGGCTTGACGTATGGCTTCCATTCCAGTGCGTCGAGGGTGAATTCGTGAACGGGTTCAGACATCTCAGTTATCCCTCATCATCTTCAGACCTGCCACGACGAGGATCTGATAATTCACATAGGCAATCAGCCCGGCCAGTGTGACGATGTCGCGATCATCCAGGCCTGCGGCATAGAGCTTGTCGATGTTTGCCCGTGTCGCCTCCTTCGGTGACAGGGTCACGAGGTCGACATGGGCGAGAATTGTCGTAAGTTTGACATCGCCCGGTGCAGCAGATGCAGGATCGGCAACCTCCACAACGTCATCTGACGCATTCTCCGATTTAAGAGCGGTCACATAATGAGCCTGAAGCTCATCCGCCTTCCAAAGTGCGGACATACGGGCGGCGATGGCTGCACGCAGCGCATAGGAAAAATTGCGGGGCTCGGCTGGCCGAAGCGCGGCATTGTAACTCGTCTGCGTCAGATGTTTCATCTTGGCGCGCTGTTCGCGCAGCCTGAACAATTCATCCGAGGGTTTGAGGCCGAGGACGTTGTCGATAACGTCGCCGGTGAGTGTGTCAGTCATTGTGCTTCCTCCTTGCAGAGACCGTAATGCGAGCTTGATAGAAATGAGTATTGGATCACCGTCGAGCCTCAGGCCATCTTCTGAGCGGGCGGAACAGCGTCCGCATCCGTCCATTCGCTGCCATCAAGCTCGGGCTTTTCGTAAGCCAGCAGAGCTTCCCAATGGTAGTCTATATCCTTGATGAAGAGCGACGCGGCGATGCCGCGTGCGAGCCAAAGCGCGCCTTCGCTGATTGCCGGTATGTCGCCGCTGACCTTGCCGAGACTGACGGAAGAGCCGTAGTTGAAGCAGTGGATGTTGCGCACCCATGGTGCCGCACCCGGTGTCTTTTCGGTGAAGGCGAAATCATCCTCAAGCCAGGGAAAGCGCCCTAGGCCCGGATTTTCCTCACCCTTGGGCGGCGTGTAGAGGTCTTCCCAGCAGGCAATATCGTCATTGAAAGGGGAAAGCTCCGGGCGGCTCATCGGGTCGATGGAGAACCCGGTCCCAAGAATGACGAAATCCGTGTGGAAAACGCGCCCGTTGAGGGTGGTGATGACGACTTCGCCATTCTCTTCCCTCATGGAGCGAATGCCGCAATCGAAATGGAAATACGCATTGTCATGGCGACTGACGCGAAGCGTCGAGTTATGTGGTGCCGGGGTCTGTTGCTTGACGGAGTAATCCATCAGACGCCAGCGCCACGCGGGATCGATCTTGGCGAAGCCAGCCGTGACGCCATAGGAGCCGATGCCCATCAGCTTGTTGACGGTCGGCATGGCCTTGCGCCGCGCAAGCAAACGAACCTCTTCCGCCCCGCTCTCCAGTGCCTCGGCGGCATTGTCGACCGCCGAAGCGCCGACGCCGATGACGACGACACGCTTGCCTTTCAACTTGTCGAAATCGATCAGGTCCGCAGAATGCGCCCAGCTTTTTAGCCGCTTCATGTCCTTGACGAAATCGGGGATAGTCGGCTCACCCAGCCCGTCACGGCCCGTTGCCATGACCAACTTGCGGGTGATGATCGAAGGCTGGGCGCCGCCGCTCACTTCAAGTTCCAGCAGTCCGTCGGGCCGTGGTTTGACGCGGGTCACGTCGATCCCGTTTTCGACAGGGATTTCCATCACTTCGCGATACCAGTTCAGGTAATCCATCCACATCGGGCGCGGAATGCGGAAGAGATCGTTCCAGGACTGTTCACCGAACTGTGCCGTGTACCAGGCGCGGAAAGTCAGCGACGCCATGCCGAGCGCCGGGCCGAGAAGCGTTTTGGGAGACCGCAGCGTTTCCATGCGGGCATAGGTCACCCACGGGCCTTCCTTGCCTTGCTCGGCTTTGTCCACGACACGAATATTGGCGATACCTGCGCGGGTCAGCGAGTGCCATGCAACGAGCCCGCACATGCCTGCGCCGATGATCACGACATCGCTCACGCTCTGACCATCCAGCGTCGTCAACGGCTTCGACCAGTTGGCGGCGGGATAATTGAGATACTCCAGATCCTGCCGGACGCGCGCGTTGAGGACGGCGAGTTTTTCCTGTCGTTCAAATGTCATCAGGTCGTCTCCTGAAAGAAAAAGAGGTCGCGCTTGGAAAGAGAGACGCCATGATCAATCCACCAACAGGACTGCGTCCTGATCCCGCCATGTCACCCAGACATCATCACTACTGAGATGCGATAGTGAAACAGGATCGATCTGCGCGACGAGCGTCGCTCCGTTGTCCAGCGTGACCGAGAGAACGGTATGCGCACCCTTGAACACCCGGTTTTCGATGCGACCCTTCAAGGCAAATCGTTCTGCTGGCTTTTGCGAAAGGCAGGAAATGGCTTCCGGCCTTAGAGCAACCACGGCCTTGTTGCCCGGCGTATGGCGGCTGCCATTTGTCACGGCGTGGATTGGCAGACCCAGCCATTCAAGTGTTGCTATATCGCCCTCGACGGATTTAACGGTCGTTTCAAGGAAATTGCTCTGGCCGATGAAGTCTGCGACGAAGCGGCTGCGCGGTCTGGCGTAGAGATCACCAGGCGAACCCATCTGCTCGATGCGGCCCTTGTTCATCACCACGACGACGTCCGACATGGTCAGCGCTTCTTCCTGATCATGGGTCACGAAGATGAAGGTCTTGCCGGTCGTCTTCTGGATGGCTTTCAGTTCGATCTGCATTTCGTGGCGCAGCTTCGCGTCCAGCGCAGACAGCGGCTCGTCCAGCAGGAGAACATTTGGGTCGGGTGCGAGCGCCCGCATCAGGGCCACGCGCTGGCGCTGGCCACCGGACAGCTGGTCCGGCATGCGGTCGGCAAAGTCCTGCAATTTGACGAGGCCGAGCAGCTCCATCACCCGTTTGTGGATGGAGGCGGAATCCATGCCCTTCAGTTCCAGCCCGAAGGCGATGTTGCGCGCGACAGTCAAATGCGGGAACAGGGCATAGTCCTGAAACACGATATTGACGTTGCGCTTGTTCGGCGGCAGGTGCGAAATCGCCTTGCCGTCGAGATAGATTTCGCCAGAGGATGGGGCTTCGAAGCCGCCCAACATGCGAAGTGTGGTGGACTTGCCGCAGCCGGAGGGGCCGAGCAGCGTGACGAACTGGCCCGGCTCAATGGCAAGATCGAGATCATCCACCGCAAGTGCTGGGCCGTAGGACTTGTTGACGTTTTTAAAATGAACAACTGGCTGCATGGCCTCAGCTCCTCGAACGGCGGGTGAAATGTTCGGCATAAAGGCCGACGGCGGCGGTGGCGATCAGCACAATGGTCGCCATGGCGTTGATTTCCGGCGACATGCCGCCTTGCACCTTGGCGAATATCAGCATCGGCAAGGTAGGCTTGTACCCTCCAAGGAAGAAGGTGCGCACGAAGTCGTCGATACTGGTCAGCACGCAAAAAATCATGCCGCCTACAAGCGCTGGCATAAGGTAGGGGATGGTCACGCGCAGGAACGCGATGAAGGCGTCCGCCCCAAGATCGCGCGCCGCATCCACCAGATTGGCGGGCATGGAGCGCAGGCGCGTCAGCACCATGATGACCACGAAGGGCACGGCGTGGACGGTGTGCGAGAGAATGATCGCAAACGTGCCTGTTGGGATATCGATAACGCGGATGAAGATGCGCATCGAAATGGCGTTGATCAGCCCCGGCACGACGGCGGGAAGACAGGCCAGCGCAAAGAGAATAGCCTTGCCCTTGATACCCTCGGTCGTGATCAGAAGCGCAATCCAGACGCCGACCACCGTTGCCGCGATGGTGGTGGCAAGCGCGATGCCGATGGAATAGAGCGAGGCATCGATGAACTGCTTGTCCTGTAATACCTTCGCATACCAGTCCAGCGTCCAGCTGGAGATGGGGAAGGCAATGAAGTTGGCGTCCTTGAAGCTCATCGCCATCATCAGCGCGAGCGGCAGAAGCAGATAGATGACGAAGAGCCAGTAGCTGGCGCTGAGGGCTGTTTTTGGAAGATCGTTGAAAGTGGAACGCATGTCGATCTCCCTACATCAACCGAACAGAACGACCGCCGACGACCCGCATGAAAAGCCCCACTGTCGTCAGCGAAACAGCAAGCATCAGCATGGCGAAGGCGGCACCCTCTGGCCATTTGTCGTTGGAGGAGTGGAACAGCGTCGCGATCACTTCCGGGAAGATCACTGCGTTTGGACCGCCGAGCAGAAGCGGGGCCGCGAAAACGCCGACCGATGTCAGATAGACGAGGCTGCATCCTGAGACGATGCCGTCCTTGGAAAGCGGCAGGATCACGCGCTTGAAGCGCTGGAAAGGGCTGGCTCCGAGATCTGCGGCAGCGTGGACAAGCTGTGGCGGAATTTTTTCGATTGCCGAATAGAGCGGCAGCAGCATGTAAAGCGACAGAAGATAGATGACACCGAAGCTCAGCGAAAACGAGGTATAGAGCATCGGTATGGGGCGGTCGATGAAGCCGAGTTCGCGCAGTACGACATTCACCGCGCCGCGATTGGCCAACAGCATGATGACGGAAAATGTTCTGATCAGCTCACCCGCCCAGAACGGGATGAGCAGCAGCAAAAGTGCGCGCATACGCTGTTTGGGCTGCAACACTTTGGCGACGTAATAGGCGACCGGGTAGACAATCACCAGTGTCGATATAGTCACCACCGCCGCAAAAATCAGGCTGCGGACGAAGGGCATGACGTAAATGGAATCCGAGAAAAACAGCTGATAGTTGGCCAGCGTATAGGTCGTGCTGGCATTCGGCTGAGGCGGATAATCTGCCATGAAGCTGATATTGGCCATCTGCAAAATCGGGCCGATATGCAGGGAAAGCAGCCACAGCAACGGAAAGCCCGCAAGCAGCGCAAGACGCGCCTTGCGGCTGTCGGCAAGGCGTCCAATCGTATTCGAATAGAGGCTTGAGCCTGCGACGGTGCCAATCCATCCGGCGTAATTCTGCCGCGTTGGAGGGGCGGTCTGTCGGTTCCTCGTCATTGTCGTATCCACCATCTTCGTTCCCAGCTCTGGACAAGCTTTTATTGGTGCGGGACCGGCTTGGCGCCGATCCCATGTTCGAAGTCGCGATGCGTTAAGCGGCCTTGATTTCGGCTGCGGCGCGGTCGATCAATTCGTTCTTCATGGCGCGGTTGATGGAGCTGAAGAACTTGATCCGCTCCACCTGATCCTGCGGCAGAGCCATCGCCGCGCGTTCGCGGTCGTTCAAAATCTTGTCGACGCCGTCGAAGGCAGAGGCGAAGCCCGACTGACGCACCATCGATGCACCGATTTCTGGTGACGACAGGATGGCGTCGAGGAAGGTGTAAGCCGCGTCAGCATTCGGTGCGTTCTTCACGACGTTGAAGGAATACAGGAAGCCATAGGTCCCTTCCTTCGGAACCGAAAGCTCGATTGGGTGGCCTTCCATGATGAGCTTTGCCGTCGGGCCGGACCATGCCTGCGCAATATAGACGTCCTCGTTGAGGAACATCTGCTGCACCTCGGAACCGGCATCGTAATATTTACGCACCTTGTCCTTGTTGGCGATGAGGAAGTCGCGCGCCTTGTTTGTCGCTGCCTGGGCTACATCCTTCTTGCCTTCATAAGTCACGTAGTCCCCGTCATTGCCCTGATAAAGCATCGTCAGGGACAGGAAGTCGGTGATGATGTAGGACGTCAGGCCCTTATATTCGTCATCGAACATCGTGCCCCATGTATCGGAAGGCTTGGTGTAATCGGTGTTTCTGGCAAGGCCTTCGAAGCCGGCCAGAAGCGGCAGGCCGTAGACCGAGCCATCGATCGTCAGCTGCTTGGCACCCTTATAGGCGGATGCGAGCTTGTCCCAGTTCTTCAGCCTGCCCGTATCCAGCGGCGACAGCAGGTTGGAGGAAATGAACTGCGAAAGGCGGTGTCCCGTAACTGTCACGATATCGGTGGAAGGGGTAGCGCCTTCAGCCGAGAGCAGATTGTACTGCTTGCCCTGATCGTCCGTCAGGCGGATGCGAACCTCGATGCCGGTGTCCTTCTGGAACTGATCGATGAAGGACTGCGGCACGAACTTGTCGTAAGTCGTGATGTTGACGACCTTGCTCTGCGCGCTGGCCGAGCGGATGAGGCCGGGGGCCGCGAGCATGCCGGTACCGGCAGCCAGAAGCTTCAAAGTAGAACGGCGCGTTGTTACTGAAAATGTCATGGCACTCTCCTTGTTCGTGTTGGCAATTTGAAATTCGGTTTGTGAAGTTCGACGTCACATCGTTACGGGCTTTCGTCGGAGCCTCCGCCATAGGTCATGTCGGCGACGCGTCCCGTCTTGCGGGGATCATGCGCGGTGAAGTCCGGAATGCGCGCGGCGGTAATGCGGATCGTCAGCTGGATCAGTTGCTGCGCCGTTTCGGATAGCGGTCTGGACGCTGCCGAGAAGATCGCCCACAGAAACGGAATATTGACATCCAGCGGGCGCACTTCGACTTGCGCTGGCTTGAGGCCATAGGCGGTGATGGGCTCAACTATGGCAACGCCCATGCCAGTCGATGCGATCTGCACCGCGTTCATCGCCGCACTTGTGGCGATGATCCTCTTTGCGCGGACATTGGCGGCTTCCAGCGCCTGATCCACGCGGCGGCGCAACCGAAATGGGTTTGCCATGGTGATGATCGTCCGATCCGCCAGATCGGCAATGGATATCACGTCTTTTGCGGCAAGCGGATCGTTAGGGGAGATCGCCGCTACGCATCGACCTTCGAAATATCCATGCGCCTCTAGGCCCGGCTGCTCCGCTGGAAGAGAGGTGATGCAGAAATCTGCCGTTCTGCCCAGCACGGCCTGAACCGCTGCCTCCGCAGGCATGCTTCTTAAAAAAATCGTCGGCGGCAGAAGCGCTTCGGGAAGTTCCGCCAAGGCAAGCGGCATGATGCCGCTGGCAAAAGCTGGCGTTGCAGCAATTTCAATCGGTGCGGGCGCTTTTTCCGCGATCAGGCGCGCACGCTCGCGCAGATGCTCTATGCCGCCAAGAAAACGCTCTGCCTCGGAATGAAAAGCGATGCCTTTTTCGCTGGGGCTGATCTTGGGTCCGTTGCGATCGAAAAGCGGAAAACCAAGCGTCGTTTCCAAATCCTGAATGAGCCGCGTTACCTGCGACTGAGACCGGTCCAAAAGACGAGCCGCCCCGGTAATGCTACCGGCGGACATGACGGCCAGAAATGCCTCAAGTTCACGTATCTCCATGGGATATCATGCATCCTATGCATTGTGACAAATTCAGTGTGCATTAAACGCATCATATGCGCTAGTGACAAAAGACAAATTTTCGTTCTGGGGAGAGAGCGGGAAAAATGTAACCTTCCCAGAAGCAAAATGCGCAAAAGATATGCGGTGAGGGGGGCAAATTAGACGCCGTTGAAAAGCGAAGCTTGTGTGGTGATCACGCTGCCTGTTCCACTTGCAGGGTTAGCCTATCTTGTCGGCATCGCTCCGAAATTTACAGACGGCCTGATGTTCCCGCTGCTGATGCAGTTGGGCAACAGTGTTCACCTTAATGCGGTTTGCCGGTTTCTCCCTGGCCGCATGATGAGCTTTAAAGGAGCGCGTGAGCAGACTGTAATGGTGTGAAAGGAAGAATTGGATGCGGATTGCTATACTCGGTGCAGGCTCGATTGCGTTCGGCATGGCGGCATTTCTTGGCCAGGCTGGGCACACGCCTGTCATGTGGTCGCCATCTGGTGCCGGCACCAAGGTTCTCGCCAGTGGCACTCCGCTCACCGCGACCGGAGCTTTTTCCTTTTCCGGGACGATAGAGACAAGCGCCTCGTGCGGTGAGGCGGTCTCCGGTGCGGATGCCGTCTTGATCGCGCTGCCCGCCAATGGTCATCGTGAGGTATTCGATGCCGCTCTTCCGCATCTGGTAGAGGGGCAGCCGGTTCTAATCAGTTCCCACAGTTCCTTCGGTGCGCTTTACCTTTCCGAGCGGCTTGCCGCCCGCGGCATATCCTTGCCAATTATTGTGTGGGGAACGACCTTGCTGACCGGGCGAAAACAGGCAGATGGCGCAAGCGTTTCGGTAAATACCGTCCGCCAGAAGGTGGACTTCGCCACATTGCCGAAGTCGGCGGCTGCTGCAGGCAAGAAACTATGCGACACGCTGTTCGGCGACCGGTTCGTGGAGCGTGACGGATTGCTGGCGATCGCCCTTTCCAACCTCAACCCGCAGAACCATCTCGGCATCGCGATGTTCAATCTGACGCGCATGGAAAAGGGTGAAAACTGGGGGCAGGGTGAGCACGTTACGCCCGCAGTGGGCTATCTGATCGAGGCGCTGGACGCGGAGCGTCTGGCCATCGCCGAACACTTCGGTCTTGCCGTGAAGACGGTTCGGGAACACTTTTCGCTGTCCTTCCACGTCCCCATGGGGTCTGTTTCGGAGATGAACCAGCAGATGCACCGCGAAGGGCGTGGCGGCATGGGGCCATCCACCATCGATAGCCGGTATATTTATGAGGATGTCCCGTTCGGATTGCTTCCAACCGTATTGCTTGGTCGCATTTCGGGGAAGCCAGCCCCGCTGCATGAGGCGGGCATCAAGCTGTTCTCAGCTGCCGTCAACCATGATCTTGCAGAAGACAACGACATACTGCCTGATCTCGCGCTTGAGCGGTTGAATTCCGACGATCTGAAGCGGCTGTGCGATAGCGGTTTTTCGATCTGAACAATGACAGCGGCTGGGATTTGCTCGAAGCTCAGCCGCTCTCACCCTCGATCAAATCCATTGGCCATAGCTGACGGGAATTCACGGAGTAATTTTCCTGAAATGCAGGCATTACCGAAAGCAATGCCTCTGCAAGCCCGACGCCGAGATCGCGAAGAGAAAGGTTGAACCCCGTCAGCGATGGAGACAGAAATTGCGTGTGAGGACTGTGGCGCCCCACAATCGCTATGTCTTTTCCCGGGCGCAGGCCGGATTCTTCCAGCCCCTTGTAAAGCCCCGTTACCAGTGTTTCGTTGACGAGGGTGATGGCTGAGGGCCGGGAAGGGGCAGCGGCAATCTGCCGGGCTACGGCATACCCACCGGATTCGCTCGGTTTTGCGCGAAAGATGTTCTCATCGCGCAGGCTCAGGCCATGCCTGCCCAACACATGGCGGCATCGCTCGATGAATACGTAACCCAGGTTCAGATCGCCATCCGGCCAGATCACGCCGATCTCCGTGTGCCCCGCACGGATAAAACGCTCCATCGTGGCATCGGCCATGCCTTCGAAATCAAGATCGATCCAGGGTTGTCCGACATCCGTCAGGCTTCGGCCAAGCGAGATGAACGGTATCTTGTGCCGGTCCAGAAGCTCGAAACGGGCATCGTTTCGGCGAGTGGCGGAAAGAATGATCGCATCGGCAAATCCGCGCGCGACGGTGCGTTGAAGATAGGCGTCGGGATCCTCGGATGAGGAGCAGAGAAGCGCGACGAGATCGAGATTGTGCCGGGCCAGCACCGTCTGCACGCCATCGAAAACGCTCATGAAGAACGTATCGCCCTGACCGGTAATTTCCGGGCCGGTCTGCATCATGAAACCGATAACGCCGGTCGAGCCCTTGCGCAGCGAACGCCCAGATTGGTTGGCAACATATCCAAGCTTTTCAGCCGCTTGGAGAACACGCTGGCGGGTTTGTGGATTGACGTCTGCCTTGCCGTTGAGGGCGCGCGAAACGGTGCCGATAGAGATGTCGAGATGCTCGGCTAACTGGCGTATGCCCTTCATGCGGATATCCATCGTTCATTTTCTTGGGTCACGCCAGTATTGACAAAATATCAGATATGTCCATAGTTTCCGTAAACGTTTACGGTTGCGCAGGAGGCGCGGTTCCGTAGATGTGCATGGGAGGTTTTCTTGACATACAAGGTCGTTTTGTGTGGGTGCGGAGCTATGGCCAAAGGCTGGCTTCGCGCAGTTCAATCCACCCCGGAACTGAAAGATGCGCTGCAGATTGTCGGTCTTGTAGACCTCAATGCTGAAGTCGCTCAGGCGCTTGCCACGGAGTTCGGTCTTTCCGGTGCTGTGACCGGAACGGATTTGCCCAGCGTTCTTGAAGAAACACAGGCCGACATCCTGTTCGATGTCGTCATTCCAGCCGCACGGCATTCCGTTGTCACCACCGCACTTGCTCATGGTTGCCACGTACTAAGCGAGAAGCCCATGGCAAACTCCATGGAAGAGGCTGCCGATCTTATCCACGCCGCTGCGAAGGCTGGCAAAATCCATTCCGTGGTGCAGAACAGACGCTTCATTTCCGGCGTCCGCCGCATGCGCCGTTTGGTAGACAGCGGAGTGATCGGCGACATCACGGCAGTTCATTGCGACTTCTTTATCGGTCCGCATTTTGGTGGCTTCCGTGAGCAGATGGACAATGTTCTGCTGCTCGATATGGCAATCCATACTTTCGATGCTGCACGTTATGTCTCCGGCAAGACGCCGCTGTCGGTCTATTGCCTAGAAACAAACCCGCCCGGCTCCTGGTATGCGCATGGCGCTTGCGCCAACGCAGTCTTCCGCTTTTCAGGCGATGTCGTCTTCACCTATCGCGGCTCATGGTGTGCGGAAGGGGAGCGTACCAGCTGGGAAAGCGCGTGGCGCATCGTCGGCACGAAGGGAATGCTGACCTGGGACGGTGAGGAAACGTTCAAGGCCTCTGTCGCTGGTCAGGAAAACGGGTTGCTCCGCGGGTTCCAGCCCGTCGAGGTTCCTGCGCCGCTGAAGCCGGAGGAAACGCATGGGCATGCCAGCGTCCTTGCCGATTTCCTTGAGGCTATACGCACGGGACGTGCGCCTGAAACAGCCGGAGAAGACAATATTCGAAGCCTTGCCATGGTTTTCGGTGCGATCGAAAGCGCCCGCTCCGGAAACAGTGTCGAGCTTGCAGCATAGGGAAGAGATTGATGAGCTTGGATAGCAAAAATTCCATTCGTGTCGGCACCATGGTCAGTGCGACGAAAGGGCAGGCGGCGGAACGGATCGCGCAGATCGCGGATATGGGTTTCGAGAGTTTCGAGCCCTTCTTCTGGCAGACGACCAATGGTCAGGATATTGCCGAGTTGGGCAAGCGCTGTGTGGAAGCCATCGGCGACAGGGATATCACGATTTCCACGATTGGAATGTTCGGTAATCCGCTGGAAGGCACCGATCTCGATTTGCAGACCCTTCAGGGCTGGAAGGATTGCATCGACAACGCCCATCATTTCGGCGCCACCTGCGTTGCAGGCTTCACTGGGCGTGTCCGCAACAAGCCACTGCCGGAGAGCCTGCCACGCTACAAGGAAATCTGGAGCGAGCTTGCCAAGCGCGCCGCCGACAAGGGCATCCGCATCGCCTTCGAAAACTGCGCCATGGATGGCAACTGGCAGACCGGCGACTGGAATATAGCTCATAATCCCGATGCCTGGGAGCTGATCTTCAACGAAACGCCGGATGACAATATCGGCCTCGAATGGGAACCGTGCCACCAGATGGTCTACCTGATCGATCCACTGCCGCAAATCCGCAAGTGGGCGCACAAGATTTTCCACGTTCACGGCAAGGATGCGACGATCCGCTGGGATGTGATCCGCGAGCACGGGATTTTCGGCAAGCACCCGTTCGTGTTCATGCGCACCCCCGGTTTCGGTGACAGCAACTGGACAGACATCATTTCGGAACTGCGCCTCGCGGGCTGGTCCGGTTCCATCGATATCGAGGGCTGGCATGATCCGGTCTATCGCGACGCTCTGGAAATGACGGGGCAGGTCCACGCACTCAACCATCTCAAACAGGCGCGCGGCGGAAGCTTTGTCGTAGACCCGTCGTAAGCAGGAAAGGCGCCGGTCGCGTGAGGAGGCGGCAGGCGGAGAAACGTAGGGATAACCTTAAAGGAGGAGAATTATGGGTATCCGAAAGCATTCGATTGCCATGACACTGGCGCTGACATGTGCCGCGATGGTTGGTTTTCAGGCAAAAGCTGAAGATGTGAAGCTCACGCTCTGGTCGCTGGATCGCGATATTCAGCCAGCGCCTAATCTCATCAAGGAATTCAACGCACAGAATAACGGCGTCCAGATCGAGTATCGCCAGATCCAGTTCGATGACGTGGTGAGCGAAGCGATGCGTGCCTATTCTACAGGCAAGGCACCGGATATCATCGCTATCGACAACCCCAACCACGCCATGTTCGCATCGCGCGGTGCGTTTCTCGATCTGACCGACATGATCGGTAAATCGACTACGATCAAAGCCGAGAACTATTTCCCGGGCCCGCTGAAATCCGCCACATGGGACGGCAAATATTACGGCGTGCCCAAGGCGACAAACACGATTGCGCTCTACTACAATAAGGACTTGTTCAAGGCTGCCGGGCTTGATCCCGAAAGCCCACCCAAGACCTGGGATGAACTGGTAGAAACCGCGCGCAAGCTCACCGACCCCAAGAAGAACGTCTACGGGATCACTTTCTCCGCCAAGGCGAATGAGGAAGGGACTTTCCAGTTCCTGCCCTGGGCGCAGATGGGTGGCGCGAGCTACAACGCCATCAATGGCGAAGGCGCGGTCAGAGCATTGACGATCTGGAAGCAGTTACTGACCGAGAAACTGACCTCGCCGGATACGCTGACCCGCAGCCAGTGGGATTCGACGGCAACCTTCAATGCCGGCAATGCGGCCATGGCCATCTCCGGTCCGTGGGAAATCGACCGTATGCTGACGGACGCTAAGTTCCAGTGGGGCACTGCACTTCTGCCCGTTCCGCAGGAAGGCGCGCAGCGCTCGTCGGCCATGGGCGACTACAACTGGGCAATCTTCTCCAGCACCAAGCACCCGGAAGAAGCCTTCAAGGCACTGGAGTTCTTCGCCTCGAAAGATTCCACGATGTACAAGGATTTCGGCCAGCTTCCGGCGCGCTCCGATATCCCCGTGCCTCCAACCGGCAATGCCGAAAAAGACGCGGCTCTCGCCACCTTCCTCGAGCAGATGAAATACGCCCAGCCGCGCGGCCCGTCGCCAGAATGGCCCAAGATTTCCAAGGCCATTCAGGATGCCATTCAGGCAGCGCTCACGGGCCAGATGGAGCCGAAAGCGGCTCTCGATCAGGCTGCGGAAAAAATCAAGTCGATTGGCGGTTGATCGGTTTCCTGCCCGCGTCGTCTGAGCACGGTTGCGGGCAGAAGCCCAGTTTCCTCCCGAACGGAGCTGCTCGGCACGGGAATGTGTCGAGCGGTTCCGAGCGATGACAAGAGGTTATGATGAGACGGATATTCTCCAGCGTCAGGGATGGCCGTGGATTTGACATGGTGCTGGTCGGTGTGCCCTTCGCGTTTCTGTTCGCGTTGGCCGGTCTACCGTTAATCTATAATATTCTGATGAGCTTTCAGGAGGTTGATATGTTCAGCCTTGGCAGCTTCATCCGCCCATTTGTCGGCATGGACAATTACGTGGCGCTGTTCAAACAGCCGGAAACATGGCCGATCCTGACCAATACGCTGATCTTCGTTGTCGGCTCCATTGCCGGACAGTTCATCATCGGCTTCGGTCTCGCACTGTTTTTCTGGACGAATTTTCCCGGTGCGAGCTGGCTGCGCGGTCTGTTTCTCGTTTCATGGGTCATGCCCGGCCTTGTCGTCGGTGCCATCTGGAATTGGATTTTGTCAGGCGATTTCGGCGTTTTGAACTTCTTCCTGCGCGAGAGCGGTTTGATCAGCGGCAACATCTTCTGGCGCTCCGACCCCAATTTCTCGCTCTGGGCGGTCGTCATTGCCAATATCTGGCTTGGCACCTCCTTCAACATGATCCTGCTGTCGGTCGGTCTTTCAGCAATTCCCGGCGACCTTTACGAAGCTGCGGACATGGATGGTGCCAATGCCTGGCAACGCTTCTGGACGATAACCCTGCCGATGATGCGCTCCACCATCGGCGCGATCATCGCACTTGGCCTGATCTTCACCTTGCAGCAATTCGATCTCTTCGCGGCCATCACCGATGGCGGGCCGAACAACTCTTCCAACGTCGCCCAATATTGGGCATGGGACCTGTCTTTCCGCCAGTATGATTTCGGCAGAGGCGCAACGATTTCGGTCATCATGACGGTCTTCGTCATGTTCGCTGCCGCAGTTTACGTGCGCTCCACACGTCATGAGGTGCGTGGATGAGCGAGACAGCCCGCAATCGCCTGATGCTGCTCATGGCCATCATCATGGCCGCCATCTATCTGTTTCCGCTCTACTGGATGTATGTCACGTCCATCAAAAGCGGCTCGGAAATGTTCGCCAATCCGCCGAGCTTCTGGCCGTCCGCAGCGCGTTGGGAAACCTTCGCCTACGTCTGGGAAAGCCGGAACATGGGACGCTATCTGTGGAACTCGGTCGTCATCGCCTTCGGCTCGGTCGCGCTGATTGCCCTTCTTGGCACAGGCTGTGCCTATGTTCTCGCGCGCTACCGCAATGTCTGGGTCGATCTCGGCCTGTTCCTCATTCTCATGCTGCAGGTGCTTCCGGCCTCCTTGATGGTAACGCCCATCTTCGTCGGGTTCACACAAATCGGCTTGCTGGATTATCCACGGCTGGCCGTCATTCTGGCGATTGCCGCCAAAAGCATGCCGTTCTTCGTGGTTCTGGTGCGGGCGACCTTCATGGCGGTTCCCATGGAATTGGAGGAGGCGGCCTTGGTGGACGGCAATTCGCGCGTGGGCGCTTTCTTCAATATCGTCCTGCCGCTTGCGCGCAACGGCATCCTCGTCAGCGCAATCCTCATCTTCATGCAGGCATTCGGTGAATTCGTATATTCGAAATCCATGATCCAGGATGTCAGCCTTCAGCCCGCAAGCGTGGGTCTCAACACCTTCATGGGGCCGAACACGAGCGAGTGGAACAACATCATGGCCTACGCGACCATGTATGTGACGCCCATCCTCGCGATCTTCGTCCTTCTGCAACGGCGCATCGTCTCCGGCCTCACATCGGGAGCCCTCAAATGACCAACCAGATCCAACTGACCGGCGTCAACAAGCATTATGGCGCATATCACGCTCTCAAGAATATCGACCTTTCAATTCCAAAAGGTGCTTTCGTCGCCTTGGTCGGGCCATCGGGATGCGGAAAATCAACTTTGTTGCGTTCGCTCGCAGGGCTTGAGACCATATCGAGCGGCGACCTGATGATTGCCGGCGAGCGGATGAACAACGTGCCACCGCGAAAGCGCGACCTTGCCATGGTCTTCCAGTCCTACGCGCTTTATCCGCATATGACAGTTGAACAGAACCTGACCTATAGCCTGAAGATCAAGGGTGTGAAGAAGGCCGAGGCGAAGAAGGCCGCGCAGGAAGTGGCCGCGATCACAGGTCTTGGAGACCTGCTTCACAGATATCCCAGAGAACTATCCGGCGGTCAGCGTCAGCGCGTTGCGATGAGCAGAGCCATCATCCGCCATCCCAAAGCATTCCTGTTCGATGAGCCGCTTTCCAATCTCGATGCGGCGTTGCGCGTGCACATGCGCAAGGAAATCAGAGCCCTTCATGACCGGCTCGGCGCCACTTCAGTTTACGTCACTCATGATCAGGTCGAGGCCATGACCATGGCCGACCATGTCGTAATCATGCGCAGCGGCGTGATCGAACAGCAGGGCAGGCCGCTCGATCTCTATGACAGACCGGCCAACCGTTTCGTTGCGGGCTTCATCGGCTCCCCCGCCATGAATTTCATCCCGGCAAGAACTGGCAGCAATGGCAAGTCCGTCATCCTAGAGCTGCCAACACTCCAGACCCTTGAACTGGATGTGAATTTACCGCCGGATCATGCCGTGCTTATGGGAATTCGACCGGAGCATCTCAAGCTTGCGGAACCGCAAGAGCCCGGTTTTGATCTCCCGATTGCCTCGGTGGAGTCCACGGGGTCTGCAACCTTTGTGACGACGAAGACGACACCCGAAATCGTTTTCGTCCTCAACGGTCGATCTCCGCTGGAGGCGGGTGGCACTGCCCGCCTTAATTTCGCGATTGAAAATGTTCATATTTTCGATGCGAAAACCGAGCAACGGCTAGATTCATAATAGATGCAGCCGGATGCGTGTCGAGAGATGGAGGGTATCGAGTGCAGTTCAACCTTCAACGCTTCATCGACGCGCAGCACCACATCTATGAACAGGCTTTGGACGGCTGCGCGCCGGTCGCAAATCCTCCCATTGGATGTGGTTCATCTTTCCGCAGATCGCCGGGCTTGGGCGCTCTGAAACGGCACGCTTTTATGCCATCTCAAATCGTGCCGAAGCGCGAGCCTATCTTGACCATCCCGTTCTTGGAGCCCGTCTGCTGGAATGTACCGCAGCCATGCTGTCTCACGCAGACCTTACCGCGCATGAAATTCTGGGCTCACCGGATGATTTGAAGTTCCATTCAAGCATAACTCTATTCGCCGCAATCAGCGGTGCCGGAACGTCCTTTGAACAAGCGCTACATCAGTTCTATGACGGCAAGCGGGATGAGGAAACGATAGCCCGGTTTTCTCCGGAACCTTAGCAGGTGCGCTCGGTTGGTTCGTCATAAGCGGTAAGGAGCAATAAAATGGCTGAATTCGATTTGTACTATTGGCTGGTGCCGTTTCGCGGGCAGTTCATCCGTGCCATCCTCGCTTACAGTAATTGCACATGGCAGGAACATGATGCCGAAGCGATTGGAGCGTTGATGGGCCGCGATGTCGATCAGCAGCCGATTGCCTTCATGGGTCCACCGGTTCTCATCGATCGGGATCGTCAATTCGCAATCTCCCAGATGCCTGCAATTGCTTTTTATCTCGCCGAACGTTTCGATCTTCTGCCACAAACCCCTGAAGCGCGTGCCATGTCCCTCAAACTCGTCAACGACGCGAATGATGTCATCGATGAACTGACACTGGATGGCGGGCGCGAAATGTGGACGCCGGAAAAGTGGCAAGACTTCACCCCGCGGCTCCAAAAATGGATGACCATCTTCGAAGATACGGGCAGGCGACATGGCCTGACATCTGAGAGCGGCTTCATGCTGGGTACAGAAAACGCAACCGTGGCCGACATCGTAACGGCAGTGCTCTGGAACACCATGGCCGAGCGCTTTTTACCGATCTCTGACCTTTTGAAGAAAACGAGCCCGTTCATATGGGGATTATCCCAGCGGATGATGCGAGACGAACGGCTCGATAAACTGCGTCTCCAAGCTTTTGCGGATTATGGACAATCTTATTGCGGTGGAGAGATCGAAAAATCGCTTCGTTCGGTCACGAGCTGACGTCCAGATTGGTTTGCGCGTCGGGCAGAGAAAAGCCCTCCGGCAAGGGAGGGCTTCTTTCATGTCACCAACGATAATCCTGCTGGTAATACCACCCGCGACGGTCGCGCCAGTCTTGGCGGTCTCGCCATTCGCGGCGGGCCTGACGGTCCCGCCACTCACGACGATCTTCCCAACGGTCATGCCTGTCCCATCCGCCGCCATAATAGCCTCGTGGCGGTCCGTTAGGTCGGCAATAGCCACGTGGCGAAAGGTGGTAGCCGCGCCCGCAGGCATAGTCGGCTTTTTGAACCAGCGAGTTGCCGGGTGCGGACTGATTGCCGATTGGCATGGCATTGGCGCCGCTTGCAAATAGTCCTGCGATAATGAGAGCTGCGCTTAACACGAGTTTGCGCATCTGATCTGCCTCCTTTTGGCCCCGCAGACAGTTAGCGCTTCAGCCCGTGAACCGTGGCTGAATGAATCGTGATGTTTTCAGGGCAGGGCGTGAGCCAGTCTCAACGCCTTCTCCATCCGGTCCAATCCCTCCACCAGAAGGTTGCGTGGGCAACCGAAATTCACGCGGATGAAACTGTCGTAATCAGCACCGAATTCGGAACCGGCGCTGAAACCGACTTTTCCGTTTTCGAGGAAAAACGCTTGTGGGTTCGGTTTCAGGTCAAGGGCGCTGCAGTCCAGCCAGGCCAGGAATGTGCCTTCTGCCTTGATCATACGGATCGAGGGAAAGCGGTGGCGGATCTCATCTGAAAGAAAGTTCCGGTTGGCCTCGACATATCGTAGCATCTCGGCTTTCCACCCGGCAGCGCGTGTGTAGGCCGCAAGTGTCGCTTCAAGGCCGAGAATATTGACGCTGTCGACCATGCCAAGGCGGGAGGCGGAGAACTTCTCTCGCATCTCTTTGTTTTTGATGATGGCAAAGGCAGTTTTCAGTCCGGCAATATTGTAGGTCTTGCTTGCGGCCATCAGCGTGATGGTTCGGTTGGCGGCATCGTCTGATAGAGATGCGAAGGGAACGTGACGACGGCCATCGAACAGGAGTTCGCAATGGATTTCGTCTGAAATGACCAATACGTCCTGTTCACGGCAGATGTCTGCCATGGAAAGCAATTCTTCCCGCGTAAACACCTTGCCAGTTGGGTTTTGCGGGTTGCAGAGCAGAAAGGCTTTCGAGTTTGCTATTTTGCGACTGAAGGCATCAGCATCCATTTCCCACCCGCTCTCGGCTGGCGTGAGGGCTGCATCATGCCGTGTCAGACCCCAATGCGCAGGAGCGTTGAGTATTGGGCGATAGACCGGCGTCTGCACGGTAATTCCGTCACCCGGCTGGAGAAAGGCCTTCATCGCCATGTTGAAGCCCGGCTCTACGCCGGGCAGGAAAACGATTTCCTCCGGTGCGACAGTCCAATCATATTTCGTCTTCAAATCCTCGATGATCGCGTGGCGCAATTCATCCTTCGCCACGCCATATCCGAGAATAGGATGCTGAAGCCTGCGGGTAATGGTTTCGATGATTTCCGGTGCTGCGGGAAAATCCATATCCGCCACCCACATGGGCAAGACATCGGCTGGGTATTTGCTCCATTTGGAACTGCCGGTGCCGATGCGGTCATGCACGAGATCGAAATCGGTCATCGAAATCAAAGTCCCTTGATCATCCCTCCATCCACGCGGATGGATGAGCCCGTAACATAGCTGGCCTTCGCGCTGGCGAGAAAAGTCGCGACTGCCGCAAATTCTTCTGGTTTGCCATAACGACCGATGGGAATGTCTTTTTTGGAGGCTTCCTGCACCGATTCGATATCGGCACCCGTGTTCTTCGCCTTGATGCCATCGAGCTCGCGAACACGATCCGTGTCGATGCGTCCCGGCAGGATCATGTTGACCGTAATCCCATGCTGAGCGACCTCGGCGGCAAGCGTCTTCGACCAGCCTGCGACGGCTGCGCGCACGCCGTTGGAAAGCGCAAGATTAGGAATGGGCTGTTCAACGCCGGATGAGCCGACAGTTATGATACGCCCCCATTTGCGCGAAATCATGCCTTCGAGCATCGCATCGGTGATCGTGAAAATGGACGTTGCCATCGTCTCGAACGCGGAGACCCAAGCGTCCGCGCTCTGACCAACGGCGGGACCGGCCTTCGGACCACCGCTGTTGTTGACAAGGATATCGACGCCGCCCTTTTGGCGCAGTGTGTCGATCAATGCACTGACGGATGCCTTGTCCGAGAGGTCCACCGTAAGCGGAATGATGTTGTCCGATTTTTCGATGTTTCCTGCATTGCGGGCGGCAGCATAGACTTTCACGCCTTCAGCGGTAAGGCTGGCGGCAATCGCCGCGCCCAGGCCACGGCTTGCGCCGAGAACGAGTGCGGATTTTCCAGAAATTCCGAGATCCATCAGTTCAACAACTCCAGTTTTTTAGTCTGGCGCTCCATCAGCTTTTCAACTTCAGCCGTGGCAAGCCTGCTTAGTGCGGTTCCGGGGCGGCGCTGCGCGGCACTCGCGATGGCGCCGCGTTTCATGAGAATGTATTTGCGCACAGCAAGCCCAAGCCCCGGCTGCTGCTCGTAACGCATCAGCGGCAGATAGGCGTCGAACAGATCCTGCGCGTCGTCAAAGCGTCCTTCTTGGCTCAGGCGGCAGACGCCGACCATCATTTCCGGGTAGGGGAAGCCGGTCATCGCACCGTCTGCTCCGCGCTGCAGTTCTTCGGTCAGGAACACCCCGGCATTGCCGCAGAGGATCGATGTACGGCGGCGTCCATTGGCTTCGGCCTGGCGAAGATCGGTGATCTTCTGAAGGCCCGGCCAGTCCTCGTGCTTTACCATGACGATGCTCGGGTGCGCTTCGAGGATTGTCCCGAGCGTTTTCGATGAAATCTGCACGCCTGTCGAAAGCGGGAAGTCCTGAAGCACCACCGGAACATCGGTGCCGACCGTTTCCACGACGTTGCGATAATAGCCGATGATCTGCTCATCCGTTTTGAGCGAAGACGGAGGTGCAACCATCACGCCCGCCGCACCCAGATCCATGACGGCCTTCGTCAACTCGCCAATGGCGGCGAGACCGGGTGCCGATACGCCCACGACAACCGGCTTGTCTCCGGAGCGCTTGATCGTCTGGCGTGCGACTTCGATGGATTCCGCCTGCGTGAGCTTCGGTGCTTCACCCATCATGCCGAGGATCGTCAGCCCGTCCGCGCCCTTTTCGTAATAGAAATCCACCATCCGGTCGACGCTGGCATTATCTAGCGAGCCGTCCTCGTTGAACGGCGTGACAGCAATGACGAAGACGCCTTTGGTCGAAGAATTGATGTGAGACATGTTCGCAAATCCTATTCGAACCAGTTGGATTGGCCACGGCGGACATATTGGCCCGAGCCTGGCTGATTGAGAACGTCGGCACCATCCCAGGCCAGCTGGCCGGAAAGGTAGGTGCGCACGACCTTGACCGAGAATTCGCGGCCATCGAACGGGCTCCAGTTCAACTCGTCATGAGCCTTGGAGGAGTCCCAGATGTTCTGGTGACGCGACAGAATAGCAAGATCGGCATCGCCGCCAACGCGGATCGCGCCTTTCTCCGGCCAGAGACCGAAGAAGCGGGCGGGGCGTTCGCAAAGCTGCTCGACCGTCATCTGCGGTGCATCCAATCCGCGCGCTTCGGCGGCCGTATAAAAGGCAGGTAGAAGCGTCTCGAGGCCGGGCACGCCTGCACCTGCTTCAAAGATGGACGGCGTTAACTTGTTGTCGATTGGCCAGCTGGAATGATCCGAACTAACGAAGGCGACGCGACCCGCGACGATTTCTTCCCATAGTGCGTCGATCTGGCCCGGGCGAATGGGAGGGTTGACCTTCATTTTGGCGCCAAGCTCGGCTCCGTCCTTATCGGGATCGAACCAGAGATAGTGGACGCATAATTCGCCGGTCGCGGCAAAGCCATCGGCCAGATAATTATCGACCAGCTGGAAGCCGCGCGCGGTAGTCAGGTGAACGATGTGGGCATGAGCGCCAGCGGCGGCACCCAGTTCAAGAAACTGCGCCGTTGCCGCCAGTTCCGCAGCCGGTGGACGGCTTTCCGAATGGGCTTCGATACCATCGCGACCGGCAGCTTTTGCCGCAGCTATGTGGGCGCGAACGATTTCCTGATCCTCATTATGCACGCCGAGCGGAATAACCGTGTCGGAAAGCGCCTGAAATGTCGCAAGGATCTGCTGTGCGGCGATGCGCGGAAAACGCGTCGGGCTGCTCTCGAATGTCGAAATCTTGAAGGCGACCACGCCTCCCTCGATCAGCGGCTTGATGTCGTCGGTGCTCTGCTCGGGAATGATCGTGCCATACAGCGCGACATTGGCATGCGCATGTTCCCGTATCGCGGCAACCTTGTCGTTCAGCCGTTCGACCGTGTTGAGGGGGGCGGGGTTGTCATAGGGCATGTCTACAATGGTGGTGATGCCGCCCGCTATTGCCGAGCGCGTCGTGGAGCGAATGCCGGGCAGTCCGCCGTAGGAACAGGCGTGGGTCTGGCCATCCACGACACCGGGAATGATCAGGTCATCGCCCGCATCGAAAACCTCGGCGGATAGGGGTGCCTCGCCGCTGCCGATGGCTTTGATCTTGCCATCGCTGATGCCGATCCAGGCGTTTTCCAAGGGGCCTTCAGGCAGTACCGCAGTACCGCGGACGATCAGGTCGAAACTCATCGTCTTGTCCTTCCATATGCCAAATCGAGGTGGGTGAGAGCAAGTGTCGCGCCGGCTTGGACCGGGTCGATGACTGGAATTCCGAGGCTCTGCTGTAGAGCGTCACGATAGCCGCCGAGACCGGCGCAGCCGAGAATGACGACATCGGCACCGTCTTCATCCCGCAGCAGGCGCGCTGTTTGCGATACGATATCGACCACGTTTCCGGCCATAAGCTGGCTGACGGTCCTGTCGATGGAGCGGTCGCCCGCCAGTCTCTGATCCAGCCTGAGCGCCTTTAGATAACGGAGGTGCCGGTCGATAGAGGACTGGCCAAGCGAGATGATACCGAAACGCTCACCCAGTGCATGTGCCGCCAGATAAGCCGACTCAGCGATACCGTAGACCGGGCGATCAACGCGCTTGCGGACCTGCGCAATGCCCGGATCGGAGAAGCAGGCCAGCACGAATGCATCCGCCTGAGATGCTGACACCGCCTCGATAATGTTCGGAATCACCTGCGTGACATGATCGTCGGTTTCGATGCCGGGCGGCGATTTCGCAAGCTCGACGCACTGAATGCCGTGAGACGCATTGGCGCGTATCGGCTCAAGACACGCTTCCATCGATTGCGTGACGGCCTTCGAGCTGTTCGGATTGATGATGAGGATTTCTGACACGCCTTCACCTGCGACATGGCACACCGAGACGGTGTTGCAGATTTAAGATATACCACGTAGTATATCACACATTTCGCACTGTCAAAGCGAGTTTCGCGCCGTGTGGAAAAACAGGCCTGAAATTGAAATCCTTTGACTTGCGGGCCCGTCATGGCTGACAAAGACAAAAAAGCGCGTTTTGCGCGCACGGAGGCATGTTTGAACATTTCTGAAAAGTCTGCCCCTCAGGACAAGCGGGCGAAATCGCTGACCGAGCAGGCTTATGTCACACTGCGCGAGCGCATCATCATCGGTGAACTGGCTCCGGGAGCGGAAGTGTCCGAGCCGGAGCTTGCCGAGCAGCTTCAGATGAGCAAGACGCCCGTGCGGGAAGCGCTGGGACGTCTGTGCGTCGAAGGCTTCATGGAAGCTTTCCCCAGACGCGGTTACCGCGTTTCGCCGGTAACGTTGAAGGACGTCAACGATCTCTTCGCAATACGCGGTGTGCTGGAAGGCACGGCCACCGCTCTTGCCGCGCAGAACCTGACGGATGAGGAACTGGACGCGCTCGATCAACTGGCGCAGGCGAATTACGTCGTCGGTGAGGATGTCAGCACCAAAACCTTCGTCACATCCAACGAGTTGTTCCACGCCGCCATCGCGCGCGGATCACGCAATTCGCGTCTGGCCTCGCTGGTCATCAGCCATCTCGAAGAATGCGCACGCTTCTTCTATATGGGAACGCGCGTGCGCGATCTTAACCCGGAAACGGAAGCGGACCATCTGCGCATCGTCGAATTCCTGCGCAAGCGCGATGGCGAAAACGCACGACAAGCCATGCTTGACCACAATGAAAACACGCGCAAAGGCCTGCTGGATGCGCTGATTTCCAACTCCCAGGTCAGGCTGACGCTTTAAATTCTCGCATCGTGCTTTACAAAATTGATCCCGATTTTGTGCCAATGCTTTAGTTCTGCTTGACCAGATGCCCCGGCGCTGCCTCGCGATAGATGGCCTTCACCGGCACATAATCCACCGGGTGAACCGCGCTGCCGATTTCCGTTCCGGTCCGCAGCTTGCGTTGCTGGCGTCTATGCGGATCGGCGACGGGCACGGCATCCAATAGCCGCTTGGTGTAATCATGCTGCGGATTGCCGAAAATCTGCGCGCGTGTTCCGATCTCCACGATTTCTCCCAGATACATGACTGCCACCCGGTGGCTGACGCGTTCCACGACGGCCATGTCATGGGAGATGAAGAGGTAGCCGATGTTCAACCTTTCCTGAAGTTCCAGCATCAGGTTCACGACCTGCGCCTTGATGGAGACATCAAGTGCCGAAACCGCCTCATCCGCCACGATGAGGCTAGGATTGAGAGTTAGCGCGCGGGCAATGCTGATGCGTTGACGTTGACCGCCGGAGAATTCGTGCGGAAAGCGGCTTGCCATATCCGGCTTCAGCCCAACCTTTTCCAAAAGGTCGATTGCCCTCTCATGCGCCGCGCGCTTCTTGGCGATACCATGGGCTATCATCGGTTCGGCAATTGCTTCACCAATGCGCATGCGCGGATTGAGGCTTGAAAACGGGTCCTGAAAAATCATCTGCATCTGTCGGCGGGCACTCGTCAGGCGCTTTCGCGGCATCGCTCTCACGTCCTCGCCGTCCACCTTGATCGTGCCGCTGACGGGCTCCACAAGTCGCAGAACCGAGCGGCCCGTGGTGGACTTGCCGCAGCCAGATTCACCCACCAGTGCCAGTGTCTCGCCAGCTTTCAAGTCGAACGATACATCCTCAACAGCGTGGACGCGAGACGTGACGCGCCCGAGGATTCCCGTTCTGACCGCAAAGCGCGTGACGAGATTACGAACCTCGAGGATAGGCTTTTCGAGCGGCGGTGAGGTCAGCTTTTCCGGGATCACCTGACCGGTTTCGACATCGACAAGCGGGAAGGTGGCGGGCTGCGCATGATCTGCCATTGAGCCCAGCTTCGGAACGGCGGAAAGCAGCGCGCGAGTGTAACCATTGGCGGGGTGGTCGAAAATCTCCTCGGTCGGCCCTGCCTCCAGCGCTCTGGAGCGGAACATGACCAGCGTGCGATCCGCGATTTCGGCAACGACGCCCATGTCGTGCGTGATGAACAACACGCCCATATTCTCTTCGTCCTGCAACGACTTGATCAGTTGCAGAATTTCGGCCTGAACCGTCACGTCGAGCGCGGTTGTCGGCTCGTCGGCAATCAACAGTTTGGGCCGGCAGGAAAGCGCCATGGCGATCATGACGCGTTGTAGCGTGCCGCCGGAGAGTTCGTGCGGATATTCATCGAAACGCTTGGTCGATGAGGGAATACGAACACGATCGAGAAGCTTGATCGTCTCCGCCTTCGCTGCGCTCATGCCTATCTGCCGATGCCGCCGCATGGCTTCGGCAATCTGCCTTCCCACGGTCATGACCGGATTGAGCGACGTCATTGGCTCCTGAAAAATCATGGCAATCTGATTGCCGCGAATATCCTGCATGTCTTTTTCAGGAAGCGTCAAAAGCTCGCGGCCATCGAGTTTGATGCTGCCGCTCACGCGCGAATTCTTTTCCGGCAGCAGCCGCATGATCGACATGGCCGTGACGCTTTTGCCGGAACCGGACTCGCCCACGATTGCCACCGTTTCACCAGCATCGACAGCGAAGCTCACATCATTGACGACCGGCGTCCATACACCGTTTCGTCTAAAGGAAGTCGTGAGGTTTTCCACGGTGAGAATGGACACTTCGGCTGCTCCAAACTGGAAATGCAATGCCGGTCACGATGGACCGATTTCGTGATATATTACGTAAGATATTTGCGCTTGCCAAGCGGGTTCTAATAGTGGAGGATCACGAAACGTCACGTGCCTCCAGGAGTGAATGCGACATGGCTGATGATATCCGCAAATCCGTTCTTCTGACACCCGTGGAGTTGCAAGCTCTCCGGGAGGCCGGTGAAGATGTGACGGTTCTGGCTGTCCATTCCATCAATCCCTACACCGGTGAGCCGTCTTTCAGTGGTCTTCGCATTGAAGGCGCAATCGATACGGAAGCCTATAGTGATTTCCAGTCCCCCGCGACGGTAGAGGGCGGTCAGCGGCCATTGCCCGATATCAAGGTGCTGGAGCAAAAGGCGCGCCGCTGGGGATTGCGCAAGGAAAGCACTATCGTCGTCTATGACGGCGACCGTAGTATGACGGCTGCGCGCGCCTGGTGGGTTCTGAAATGGGCAGGTCTTCCGGATGTCAGGGTTCTGGATGGCGGCTTTCGCGCATGGCAGGTTGCCGGGCTTCCCGTCAACGATGTCGTTGCCTCGCCCACTCCAAGTAACATCGAGCTTTCTACCGGCAATATGCCGGAACTCGATGCCGATGGCTCTCTCAAGCTTGCAACGGACGGTGTTCTGCTCGATGCGCGTATCCGACCGAATTACATCGGCGGTCCAGCCGTTGAAGGGCAGCCGCCAAGAGGGCATATTCCTTATGCGGTCAGTGCGCCAGCGCCCGATAACGTCACCGACTACGGCAATTTCACCGACAGCGCGACGCTTACGGAAATGTACCGAGCGCTCGGTGTCGATGGCTCTTCAGAGGTAGGGGTTTATTGTGGGGCGGGCATGTCTGCCGCTCACACAGTACTTGCGCTGGCGGCGATTGGCGTGCGTGCTTCCATGTATCCCGGCTCATGGTCGGCCTGGGTCTCTGACCCGTCACGACCAGTCGTGTTCGGCGCGGATCCGGCTTGAAGGGCGAAATCGACCATCCGTCTCTTTTTGCGGAAATGCACAAAAAGAAGGATGGATATTCTTCTTAATGCTCAGAAATTAGGCGCAATTTCCCTCTGTTTAAAGTCGAAGCAGATTACTTTACAAGCCTCGATCGCGCTGATATATTTTGTAGTATATTACAAAAGATAAAGCGCGATCTAACGCGTTGATCACGGGAACGGGGCGTGGCCCCATGCTTGGAAAGGGCAGGCAGATGAATATCTGGAAAGGATTTACAGCAGCCGCTGTGGCTTTGCCGATTTTGGCGGGCGCAGCGAGTGCGAATGCGCAGGAGCAGTTGAAGACGCTGGTGGTGGCCGTGCCTTCCGATCCGGTCAGCCTGGAGCCCGGCACCAACAAGGCGGAGCCTGTCGGCAGCGAAATCATCCTCAATGTTTTCGATACGCTGGTCGCCTGGACGGCACCTGATTTTACCAAGCTCGAAGGACGGCTCGCCAATAACTGGACCGTTTCACCGGACGGCAAGGAGTTCAGCTTCAAGCTGCGTGAAGGCGTGAAGTTCCAGGATGGAACGCCCTTCGATGCTGCCGCGGTCAAGTTTTCGCTGGAGCGCACCAAGGCCTCCAACCCTTACGTGAAAGCGACATTCGATCTGATCAAGGACATCGCCGTCGTCTCACCGACGGAAGTCAAGATCACGCTGTCTGCGCCATATCCCGCATTCCTGTCTATTCTGGCGCAGCCGCAGTCTGCGATTGTCAGTCCGACGGCGGTTCAGAAGTTCGGCGACAAGTTCGCTTCGAACCCGGTCGGAACCGGCCCCTTCGTCTTCAAGGCCGCGCAGGCCGATACGAATGTCGTGCTTGAAGCCAACCCCGATTATTTCCGCGGCGCGCCTAAGCTGTCCAAGATCATCTACCGCGTCATCCCGGATGCTTCCACCCGCCGGCTGGAGCTTGAAAGCGGCGGCGTTGATGTCGTGCAGCAGCAGGGGCAGCTATCGGCAATCGCGGCGGAAGATATCGAGGCGCTGAAGTCCAATAAGGACATCAAGGTCATCGAAAGCTCGAGCCAGATCATCCGCCAGCTCGAGTTCAACAACAAAAAGACGGACGGACCTTTTGCCAATGTTAAGGTGCGTGAGGCGATTACCCACGCCATTGATTATGACGGCCTGTTGCAGGGCGTTTTCGGTGGAACGGCGGAGCGCGTTTATGGGCCGCTGACATCCAACAGCTGGGCCTTCAATCCGAAAATGAAGGAACTGGCTCCGGCTTATGATCCTGAACTTGCCAAGAAACTGCTTGCAGAGGCGAAAGTCGATCCGTCTTCGATCTCTCTCAAACTCTACAGCTTCCAAGGCCCGCTCTGGGGCGCAGTCGCAACCTTCGTTCAGGCAAACCTTGCGGATATCGGCATCAACGCTACCATCGAACAGACCGAATTCCCCGCGCTACGCGCGCTTCAGACCTCCGGTCAGTTCGACGTAGCGCTGGATGGACGTCAGCCCTGGTACAACGATCCCGATGCGCATATCACCATCGGCTACCTGTCCTCGCTTGCCGATACGGCCATGACTTTCCGCATGCCGCAGGACAAGGCGCTGGATAACTTGATCCTGAAGGCACAGCAGACGCCGGATATGGAAGCCCGCAAGACGCTTTACTTCCAGGTGCAGGAGGAAATCGCCAAGCGTGTACCCGCGGCCTACCTCTTCAGCCCTAAGCTGATCGTGTTTGCGCGTGCCAATGTCGAAGGTCTCGTCGTCAACAGCGCGCCGCCGCTGAACGAATACTGGTCGGTTTACAAGAAATAATCCCAAGATTGGAGGTGGGCGCCTTTGGCGTCTGCCTCCGCATCACGCCTGAATGAAATCAGGCGTATACAGTGATATCTTCCAGAAATGAGTGAAACAGGGATATGGCGAGTTTCATCATACGCAGATTGATCGCGCTGATACCTGTCATGTGTATCGTGCTGGTCATCGTTTTCTCGCTTGTTCGCATGATACCCGGCGATCCGGCGGTCACGCTCCTCGGACCCGGCGCGACGCAGGAACAGATTTCGGCTTTGCGGTCCCAGCTCGATCTCGATCAGCCCGTTGTTCTCCAATTCGTCAATTACGTCCTTGGGCTCTTTCAGGGCGATTTCGGCTTTTCGCTGAAAACCGGTCAGCCTGTTGCGCATGAAATCCTCTCCCGCTTGCCCGCCACCATCGAGCTTTCGGTTCTCGCTGTCATCGTTGCCATCATCATCGGCATTCCTCTTGGCGTGCTGTCTGCCACGCGGCCAAACTCGATTTTCGATCACGTCACACGCATCGCATCGCTGGTCGGCGTCTCGATGCCTGCCTTTCTGCTGGCGCTCATCCTGCAATTGATCTTCGGGACCTATCTGGGATGGCTGCCTGTTTCAGGCCGGATGAGTTCCTTCGTCACAGCGCAGTCCGTGACCGGATTTGCCATTCTGGACGGCATCATTACGGGCAACTTCGATGCGGCGTGGAGTGCTGTCCAGCATCTGATATTGCCGACCGCCGTTCTCGCAGCCTTCCTTGCCGCCACGCTTGGCCGCTTCGTTCGCAACACGATGCTGGATGTGATGGGTGAAGATTTCATTCGCACAGCGAAGGCCAAAGGCTTGCGGCGCAGCGATGTCATTCTCAAGCATGGCCTGCGCAACTCGCTGCTGCCAGCCATTACCGTCATAGGCCTGAAGTTCGCGGAGATGCTGGGCGGTGCCATCCTCACCGAAACGATCTTTGCGTGGCCCGGTATCGGACGTTACATGTTCGAAGCCATCAAGAACCGGGATTACCCCGTCATTCAGGGAACGACGCTCGTTTTTGCGCTGCTCTTCGTGCTGACATCCATCGTTGTGGATCTGTTGTACGGCGTTCTGGATCCACGTGTGCGGAAGAAGATGAAGTAAAGCCATGCGCGACGTTCTTTTGTTCCTGAGAAGCAACACGCTGGCAGTCGTCGGCCTCCTGATCCTGCTGATGTTGATCCTCGCCATCACCATCGGCCCCTGGATCACGCCTTACACGCCGACCAAACTCGATATTCTGCACAAGCTGGAAGGCCCGACCTTCGCTCACTGGCTCGGCACGGATGCGTTTGGCCGCGATGTGCTGACGCGTATCATGTATGGAGGGCGCGCAACGCTCACCATCGGCGTCGGTGTGGTGGTGATTGCTTTCGTTATCGGCGTCTTCTTCGGCATGCTGGCGGGTTTTGCCGGAGGCTGGCTCGATAGCATCATCATGCGCATCGTTGATGCCATTCTGGCGTTTCCGGCTCTGGTGCTGGCCATTGCGCTCGCTGCGGCCTTCGGGCCAAGCCTGCAGAACGCCATGCTGGCTGTTGCGATAACGCTCGCGCCGCAGTTCGCCCGTGTGGCGCGAAGCCAGGCGCTCAGCGTTTCGGTGAAGCCCTATGTCGAGGCGGCAGTCTCGCTGGGTCTGCCATCCCATCGCATTCTGTTTCGCTATGTCTTCGTCAATGGTCTTGGACCGCTTCTGGTGCAATCTACCCTGGCGCTCGGCAGTGCCATTTTGCAGACGGCGAGCCTCGGCTTTCTCGGCCTCGGCGCGCAGCCGCCCATGGCGGAGTGGGGTGCGGATGTCTCCGCCAATCTTCAATATGTGCGAAGCGCCGCCTGGGTGGCACTCGCACCCGGCATGGCAATCCTGCTTGCGGTTCTGTCCTTTAACCTGATCGGCGACAGCCTCGCAGACTGGTTCAACCCACGCCGCCGTAGCGAGCTTGAGTGAGGCCGATCATGTTGACCATAAGCCTCGAAAAGATCGACTTCCTTCCGCCGACGCGGGTAACGGACGATACCAGCGTGCTGACGCTGAAGAACCTCGTGTTCGAGCCGCTGCTTCGCTGGAACAAGGGTTTCGTGCAGCCCGGCCTGTTTTCGCATTGGACGAATGCGGAAGACGGGCGCAACTGGACCTTCCACATCCGCGAAGGTGCCGTCTTTCATGACGGCAAGCCCTGTGTGGCAGGCGATATCATATCCTTCATCGATGGCATTCTCGATGCGGTCGATACTTTCGGGATGAAATGGTCCTACGCCCGCTACCTCAAAGATGCGAATATCTCTGCCGATGGCGATGCTATCGTGCGCGTTACCAACCCGACGCCCATCGCGGATATTCTCGATATTTTCTCTGAATTCTACATCTGCCGCATCGATGCCGAAGGCCGTCCAATTCTCGGTACCGGCCGCTACCGCGTCTCGGAATATGAGCCGCAGAAGCGCGCCGTTCTTGAAAAGGTGAATGGCGCAAGCGGCCCTGACTGTATCGTGGCGCTGGCTGAAAAACACGCCGACATTCGCTATGAGCAACTGCGCTCCGGTCTCGCAGACGCGGCGTCCAATCTGGAGCGCGTGGAAGGCGGACTGGATTTTTCTCCCGATTATCAATGGGGCAAGGCCGTCAACACACTGTCGGTTATGTATTATCTGAATTGCAGCAACGGGATTTTCCAATCTCCGGCAGCACGGCTCGCCGTGAACCACGCGGTGGATACACAGGCCATTGCGGATGATATTTTCCATGGCCTCGCCGTCCCGTCTTCGACAATCGTCAGCCCCTTTCACCTGGGCTCCGCCAAGGCCAATCTCGCGACGATTCCGTTCGACCCGGACAAGGCCAGACGCCTGCTAGACGGCGTGGATACGAGCGCCGAAATCGAGCTTCGCACCCCCACCTTCATGCCGGAACGAGCGCCGGAAATCAGCCGCTTTGTCGCGGCTTCGCTTCAAGCAGTAGGCTTGAAGGTCAGCGTCAAGACCGAGTTGGACAGGCCTGAATATGCTCGGCAAATTGGCCGGAAAGAGATGGGCGATATGGCGATTTTCGACTCCTCGCCGCACAGCACCTACCGCATTCTCAACGACAAGATTTCAAGCGCCACCAAGGCCGTCTGGTGGCAGGGTTATGATGACGATGAGACGGAAGCGTTGATCGTCGCCGCAAACAACGCGGTCGAGGATGCGGATCGGGAGCAGGCTTACGCCCATTGCCTCACGCGCCTTCATCAAAATCCACCCTGGCTCTATCTTGTCCATCCGATCGATGTGTTCGCCGCGCGAAAAGACCTGCGCGGTCTCTCCATCGACCACAAAGGCACGCTCAACATTTTCTAAAGGACGCATGACGTGGAAAAAGATTACTCGATCACCTTCTTCTATTACGATGACATCATGTCCGTGGTGCCGTTTTATGAAGAGGTTCTCGGTTTCGAACTGGTGCTCGATCAGGGTCTGGCCCGCATCTATCGCATCGCGGGCAAGTGCTATTTCGGCATCGTGGACGGAAACCGGGGCCATCTGAAACATCAGGAAAAGAGCGCTGTTCTGCTGACGATTGTCGCGCAGGATGTGGAAGGCTGGCACAAGCGCTTGCAGCAAGCAGGCGTCAAGGGCCAGTCGGAACTGCTGCGCGGTCGCTTCTGCGAACATTTTTTCTTCGAAGACCCGGCTGGCTACGCCATCGAAATCCAGCGCTTCCATAATCCGGATGTCGCAAAGCTGTTCTGATCGTGAGCGATATGAAAGAGAATAACACTGCTCTGCGTGACCAATTGTATTCCAAGGCGAAAGCCTTCGGAGACGAGCCGCTTTTATCTCTACCTGGTGGTAAGGTCGCGACGCTTGAGGAGGGCTACATTCCTCCTCTGGTGAATTTCAGTTTCGAGGACAAGGCTGCCAAAGGGCTACGCAAACTCAAAGACCAGGCCGAACCGGAGCCTGCGGTCTATTTCTCGGCGCTGGAAGTGGTTCGCGATAACGCTACCCTTGCGCTGATCGGCGAGACGGGAAGCGGCAAGAGCACATTTGCCAGACATCTGGCATTCTCCCTTGGCAAAGGCGGCATTCCTGCAACTGACGTCGAGCGAAACGATCAGGGCGCGGTGCACCCGCAAGAGTGGAGCGTGGCAAGCGTTCTCCCGGTTTACCTTTCCGTTTCCAAGGCTTTGAGTTTCGCGGCTCTTCTGGCCGAAGCTGCAATCGATACCGTGACAATGCCCTCGGATGGCTCAATATTGCTGATTCTCGATGGCGTTGAACAGGCTGGTGACCAAGCAACAACCCTCCTTCAGGACGCTGTAGAGTTTCAGAACGCCTATCCACAAACGCGCATTCTGGCTCTTATCGAAATGCAAGCGGCAAAGCGCATGTCGCTGCCCTCGGCATTTGCGCGCCACGAATTGCTGCCGCTTCTAAAAACACAGCGCCGTAATGCTGTTGTTCGCTTGACGGGTACCAATCCTGACGAGAGCGACAGTGTGCTGTCTGACGGCGCATCGAACCCGGCGCATTTCATTATGGCACTGAATGGCGGCGGTCACGAAACAGCTATCGAGGGCATCGTAGATCGTTGGCTTGAAAAAATAGCCGGTGATACAGGAACTGCAGATTTTCTGTGCGGCCTCGCTTATGATGCGCTTGCGGGAGAGATGGACGATCCGAGTTTATTTCCAGTCGTCCGCGCTCGCCAACTGCTCGCAGCGCGCCATCTGGCGGTAAAGGCGCCGGAGATTGCCGTTGCGCAATTCATCAGGGACACCGATTTGTGGTCGCCGGCCATCAAAAGCCTGGCGGAGCGACTTCGGGTAGGTTCTAAGGTGAACGGGCTGATCGAAGCTTTGATCGACAGTGGCAATCTGTCCGGTGTGCTTCTGGCCGCGCGGTTGCTGAACGGCCAAACTCCTTTGCGGCAAAAGGTCATGCCCCGCCTGCTTGAAATCATTGAACACGGCCTCCTCAGCGCTTCAGAACGCGAGGTGGCAGGCCGGATCGTATCGAGCTGGGGCGATCCGCGGGACCTCGAAGCACTGGCTTTGGTACCAGAAGGACGATTTACCTTCGGTTCTTCCACGCATCCAAACTCTGCCCCTCCGCACCAAGTTGACGTTGATCGCTTCAAGATCGGCCTTTATCCCGTAACCAACCGTGCCTACGCCGCTTTCGTAAGAGCGACGAACCGCCTTTGGTGCAGCCCGGATAGAGACGTCGCAGAGCGGCAATCCGCACCTGCAACAGATCTGACCTGGCGGGATGCGCAAGCCTATTGCGCATGGTTGACCGATAAATGGCGCTCCGATGGACGCATTTCCGCCGATGAAATCATTCGCCTCCCAACCGAGCCGGAATGGGAACGGGCTGCGCGCGGCGATCAGCCAGATGCTGGCGAAGCCATTGTCTACCCGTGGGGCAACAGCTGGGTGGAGGAGGCCGCCAATTCCGAAGAAGCCGGTTTCAATGATAGTTGCACCGTTGGCCTCTTCCCCAAAGGTCGTTCGCCATATGGCTGTTATGATATGGCTGGACAGGTTTGGGAATGGTGTTCCACGCTGTGGGGCGAGGACATGGCGAGCCCGAGCTTTCAGTATCCATACCGGAACGATGGACGGGAAGACGCCAATGCTGCTCCATCAATAAGGCGGGTTTTGCGGGGAGGGTGCTTCTCCAGCGGAAAGCTGAAAGCCTGTTGCACCTATCGTGGCAGCCTGGAGCCGGATGGCTTCTGGCGCGGCAATGGCTTCCGTATCGTTGTCGCAAAAATCAAAACGTAAGGAGCTTGGCGTGTCACCAGATGCAAAACCGGTCGTTCAGGGCTTTTATGACGAGCGCACCGGAAGCATCCAGTACGTCGTGTATTGCCCTTTAACAAACGCTTGCGCGATCATCGATCCGGTGCTTGATTTCGATGAGAAATCCGGTTCGATTGGCACCGATAATGCCGACATCATTCTCGATTATATTGCTGAACACGGTCTGAGGCTTGTCTGGATACTCGACACTCATCCCCACGCGGACCACTTTTCCGCTGCGCATTATCTGAAGCAGAAAACGGGCGCACCAACCGCGATTGGCGAGCGGATACGGGATGTTCAAGAAATATGGGCAAAGATCTATAACCGCCCGGACCTGAACGGCGACCTCTCCTACTGGGACCACCTCTTCGCTGACGGTGAAACTTTTCAGATCGGTGAACTGAAAGCCCGCGTCATCTACTCCCCGGGTCACACAATCGCGTCCATCACCTACGTTATCGGCAATGCCGCATTTATCCACGATACGCTTTTCATGCCGGACAGCGGCTCGGCGCGAGCCGATTTTCCGGGAGGAAGCGCCGAGCAGCTTTGGGCTTCCATAGACACGATTCTCAGCCTGCCGGATGACACACGTCTCTTCACCGGACATGATTATCGCCCCGGTGGCCGTGAGCCAAAGTGGGAAAGCACCGTCCTCGAGCAAAAGACGAGCAACAACCACATTGCAAATAAAAGCGCTGAAGATTTCGTCGCGGCTCGGAGGGCTCGAGACAAAACGCTTCCTATGCCCAAGCTGATATTGCACGCCTTGCAGGTCAATATCCGTGGCGGAAGACTGCCGGAGGCCGAGGATAACGGGATGTCTTATTTGAAGATACCGATTGGGGCGTTTTCAGAATACTGCGCGGATTAAGTGATACTTCATTTGATCAAATCGAGGCGGCTGCTCGATCCTGACTTTTCTGCTCTCGGATGAGTTTGCGGGTGCCGCAGACTTGTCCGTTTCCATGATTGCCGACGCACCTCCCAACTCGAAAATTGATTGCGGATCGCGCGAGAGTTTCGGCGCCCAGAAACGTATTTCATTTCTTTCGTAAATAACGCGATTGACAGCGTGCACCTTTCCGATATTCTTTTATAAAAGCTTATATACCATAATAACGGAACAACTAAGCTGGGAGTATCAAATGAAACTGAAGGTCGCATTCCTCGTTGCCACTGCCCTTATTGCCAGTCCATCCTTCCTGTTCGCGCAGGATAAGGGTGGCGTTATCAATGTCGCCACGATTGGGGAGCCGCCGACCCTTGATCCGATGGCTTCGACGGCGGATCTTGTGGGCATCGTTACGCAGCATATTTTCGAGACGCTTTACACCTTCGATAAGGGTTGGAAGACGACGCCGCTTCTGGCGGAGAGCCTTCCAGAGATCAGCGCCGATGGTAAAGTTTACACGATCAAACTTCGCTCAGGCATCAAGTTCCACGATGGCTCGGACATGGCATCGGATGATGTCGTGGCCTCTCTCAATCGCTGGATAAAGGTTGCCTCGCGCGGCAAGCAGGCAGCGTCCTTTATCGATAAGATCGAGGCGACCGATCCTTCGACCGTGACGATCACCCTGAAGCAGCCCTATGCGCCGCTGGTGTCGCTTCTCGCCTTCAACAATTCCGCAGCCATCATTCTGCCAGCGGAAAAGCAGGACGAACCGATGAAGGACTTCATCGGCACCGGACCCTATATGCTGAAGGAGCGCAAGGCGGATCAATATATCCAGCTCGTCCGCTTCGATGGCTATAAGTCTCGCGATGGCGAAAGCGACGGTTATGGTGGCGCGCGCCACCAGTATCTCGATGAAATTCGTTTCGTGCCGGTGCCGGATGCAAATACCCGCGTGGAAGCGGCGGTGTCGGGCCAATATGACTATATCGATTCCATCCCGGTCGAATCCTTCGACAAGATCAAGTCGTCGTCGGTCACGGAACCGGTCGTCCTGAAGCCATTCGGCTATCCGGTCTTTGTCTTCAATACGGCGGAAGGTGTTGCGAAGGACGTCGCCATGCGTAAGGCGATCCGCCAGGCACTCAGCATGGAAGACATGCTGGCCGCCGCCTTTGGCAGCACGGATTTTTATGCTCTGGATGGTGATATCTACCCAAAGAACTTCATCTGGAATACGGATGCGGGCGTAGAGGGTAACTACAATGTCGCCGATCCCGAGGGGGCAGCGACAGCCGCCAAGGCTGCTGGCTATGATGGCTCCAAGCCGATCCGCATCCTGACGAGCCGCCAGTATGAATTCCATTACAAGATGGCGCAGGTCGCTGCCGAATATCTGAAACTGGCAGGCTTCAAGGTCGATATGCAGGTCGTGGACTGGGCAACACTAACCCAGCGCCGAGCTGACAAGGCCTTGTGGGATATCTACATCACGCACAGCCCTTTCCTGCCGGAACCGGCATTGATTGGATCGCTAGCCCCCACATCGCCCGGCTGGTGGGACACGCCACTTCGCAAGCAGACGGTCGAGGCCTTCTCGGCAGAATCCGATCCACAGAAGCGCCTTGCGCTTTGGGCCGATGTGCAAAAGGCCATGTATGAGGAAATTCCCTACATGAAGATCGGTGATTTCAACGCTGTCGCCGCCAAGGCGAAGAAGGTTGAGGGCATCGAGGCTGCGCCATGGCCTTACTTCTGGAACGCTTCGATCAAGAAGTAACGTCCTCAAGATATCGGGTGTCGCGCTGGCGCTTTTCTGCATCTCCAGAGGTGCAGACGGTCAGGTGCGACCCCGGATCGAAACCCGCCTTTGACCAAGGGCAAGGGAAACGAAGCCTATGATCCGATATATCCTCCAGCGCCTTGCGGGCATGATCGTCGTGATGTTTCTCGTCGTGACGATCGTCTTCATCATCGTGCGCGTCACGCCGGGCGATCCGGCAGCTGTCATGCTGGGGCCGGATGCATCCGCGCAGGACATTGCCGATCTTCGAACGCGTCTGGGGCTCGATCAGTCGCTGGCGGTGCAATATCTCTATTATCTCGGCCAGATGATCAAAGGCGATCTGGGTCAGTCGATCTTTCTCAACATGCCGGTGACAACGGCGCTGTTCGAACGGGCGGAGCCGACCTTCTTCCTCACGCTGTTCTCGCTTCTCATTGCCAGCGTCATCGCGCTTCCCATCGGTATCTATGCCGCTTATCGGCGCGGTTCATTCGTCGATCAGGCGGCAACGACGGTTGCCATGCTTGCAGCCAGTATTCCCAGTTTCTGGCTCGGACTTATCCTCATGCAGTTCTTCGCTGTGCGGCTCAACATCTTTCCCGTTTCGGGTTATGGTGGCCCCGGCTCCAGCTTCATGGAGCGCATGTACCACCTGACGCTGCCCGCCTTTGCGCTTGGCCTCGTCTCTTCAGCGCTAATCCTTCGCTTCACGCGCGCCTCTATGCTGGATGTGCTGGGAGACGATTACATCCGCACCGCCCGCGCAAAGGGTTTGGTCGAGCGGCGCGTGGTCATGAAACATGCGTTGAAAAACGCTCTCATCCCAATCCTGACCGTCATCGGCCTGACCGCTGCCGTGCTGATTTCCGGTGCTGTGGTGACGGAAACCGTCTTCGGTCTCCCGGGTGTCGGCAGCCTCGTGGTTTCGGCTGTGCTGCGGCGGGATTATCCCGTCATTCAGGGCGCGCTGCTGGTCATCGCCGCGCTCTACGTTCTCATCAATTTCGCGATCGATATGCTCTATCTGCTGATCGATCCCCGCGTGCGTTACTAAGGGGAGCGTGATCGATGACGGATATCGCAACAACCACACCGAAACCCGCCGCCAGTGAAGGCTCCAAATTCCTGCGTCGGCTCCTCAAGCGCAAGACGGTCGCCGCTGGCCTCATCGTCCTTGTCATCTTCGTCGTTCTGGCCGCACTTGCTCCGTGGATCGCACCCTATTCGCCGTCCAAGCTGTCTATCGTCAACCGCCTGAAACCACCAAGCGAACTCTTCTGGTTCGGCACGGATGAGTTTGGGCGCGACGTTTTCTCGCGCACCATTTACGCCGGCCGCCTGTCGCTGCTGGTCGGCGCATCGGTCGTCGCGCTCTCGGCAATTATCGGCGTTACGCTCGGCCTGCTGGCTGGCTTCTTCAAGCGGCTGGACACGCCGATTGCGCGGTTGATCGATGCGATGATGGCGTTCCCGGATATTCTGCTGGCCATTGCGCTCGTCGCCGCACTCGGCCCTTCGCTCACCACCGTTATCGTTGCCTTGTCGATTGTCTATTCACCGCGCCTTGCCCGCATCGTGCGTGCCTCCACGCTTGTCATTAGGGAGCTTCCCTATGTCGAGGCAGCGCAGGCGCTTGGCATTTCCACATTCCACATCATGACACGGCATGTGCTGCGCAACCTGCTGTCGCCCATTCTGGTGCAGGCATCGTTTCTCTTTGCCAGCGCCATGCTGGCGGAGGCGGGGCTTTCCTTCCTCGGGCTTGGCGTCAGCCCTGAAATTCCGACTTGGGGCACCATGATTGCCGCTGGTCGCCAATATATCGGACAAGCCGACTGGATGACCTATTTCCCCGGCTTCGCCATCATTCTCTCCGTTCTGTCGCTGCAAATGGTCGGCGATGGCCTGCGGGATATGCTCGATCCAAGACTGCGAAGGGATTTGTAACATGACCGGCGAAAACGCAAAGCCGCTCCTCATCAAGAACGTCAAGCCCATGGCTTTCGGCGCGGGCGGCAAAGACGCCGCCACCGATATTATGGTCAATGGCGATGGCAAGATTGCCGCTATCGGTCAGGCGCTTGCAGCACAGGGGGAGGCGACCGTCATCGACGGCAAGGGCGCATGGATATCGCCCGGTTGGGTGGACCTGCATGTGCATATCTGGCACGGCGGAACCGATATCTCCATCCGTCCCTCCGAATGCGGTGCCGAGCGCGGCGTAACGACGCTTGTGGATGCGGGTTCGGCAGGCGAAGCCAATTTCCATGGCTTTCGCGAATATATCATCGAGCCGTCCAAAGAGCGGATCAAGGCATTTCTGAACCTCGGTTCCATCGGGCTCGTTGCCTGCAACCGCGTTGCCGAACTGCGTGATATCAGGGACATCGACCTTGATCGCATTCTCGAATGCTATGCCGAAAACAGTGAACATATCGTCGGCATCAAGGTCCGTGCGAGTCACGTCATCACCGGCTCGTGGGGTGTCACGCCGGTCAAGCTCGGCAAGAAGATCGCCAAAATCCTCAAGGTTCCGATGATGGTTCACGTGGGCGAGCCGCCCGCGCTTTATGATGAAGTGCTGGAAATTCTTGGTCCCGGCGATGTCGTAACCCACTGCTTCAACGGCAAATCCGGCTCCTCCATCATGGAAGACGAGGATCTGTTCAACCTTGCCGAACGCTGCGCGTCCGAAGGCGTGCGTCTCGATATTGGTCATGGTGGCGCGTCCTTTTCCTTCAAGGTCGCGGAAGCGGCAATTGCGCGTGGCCTGCTGCCGCACTCCATTTCCACCGATCTGCACGGCCATTCCATGAACTTCCCGGTCTGGGATCTGGCGACGACCATGTCGAAGCTTCTCTCGGTCGGCATGCCGTTCGACCAGGTGGTCAATGCGGTCACGCATGCACCGGCTGAGGTCATCAAGCTTGATATGCAGAACCGGCTGTCGGTTGGCGCGCGTGCCGATTTCACCATTTTCGATCTCATCGATTCCGATCTGGAAGCGACCGATTCCAACGGCGATGTCTCGGTGCTGAAGCAACTCTTCGAGCCGCGCTACGCCGTGATCGGCGGGGAAGCAATCGCCGCCAGCCGCTATATCCCTCGCGCCCGCAAGCTCGTGCGCCACAGCCATGGTTACTCTTATCGCTGAGAGACGATGCGATTTGCAGTGAATGAAAAGATGACAGGAGTTTGCGTGACACAGTCCCCGATCAAGGCCGAAGCGAAGGCAGATACGCCACGCGACCGGCTTGCAGCGCTTGGCATAGACCTGCCACCCGCGCCGCCGCCTATCGCCAATTTCGTGACCCATGTCATTGAAGGCAACATGCTTTATCTCTCGGGGCAGGGCCCCCGGGAGGCGAATGGCTTCATGCACACCGGCAAGGTCGGGTCGGGAGTCTCGGTCGAGCAGGCTTACGAGGATGCGAAGCTTACCGGCGTCAACCTGCTGGCGGTCATGAACGAGGCGCTGGGCGATCTCTCCCGCGTCAGGCGCGTTGTAAAACTTCTCGGCATGGTCAATGCATCACCGGATTTCAAAGACCACCCGCAGGTCATCAACGGGTGTTCCGATCTGTTAAACGCCGTCTTCGGCGAGGCTGGCCAGCATGCCCGCTCCGCGGTCGGCTTCGGGTCGCTGCCGGGCAATATCACCGTCGAAATCGAAGCCATCGTCGCGCTTCACGAATAGGAGAAGCCTAGTGGTTGCGCCATCCCATCAGCTGTTCGATCCTTGCAGCCGACGCCTTCACGCGGTCGGCATAGCCGGATTTGTCGGCCAGAACCTTCTGCTCGGGAAGAACGATGGAGATCGTCGCCACGCAGTCCCCGCGACTGTCGACAATAGGAGACGCAATGCAGGCGACCGAATAATCGGACTCGCCCGCCTGGATCGAAAGCCGCTCTTCGAAGGCCTTTCTCGCCGCATCCGAAAGGGTCGTGGCGTCGATATTGGCGCGTCCCGTCGGAGAGATACGCGCGCCGCGCTTGAACAGATCGATGCGCTGCTCTTCCGGCATGTGACCCACCAGAAGGCGACCGGATGCCGTCCAGTTCAGCGGCACGCGGGTTCCAACGCGCGATGCCACTTGAAAATGGCTGGGGCCATCGGCCATGGCGAGCACCAGCATATGCTCATCGTCCCGTCCACAAACCTGCACCGTTTCGCCCGCAGCACGGCAGAGATCATGCATTTCATGGGTGGCAACGCTCATGAAATCCAGCGAGCGGGCGTAAGCAAGGCCGTAGTGATAAAGCCTCGCGCCAAGCCAGATACTGCCGTCGGCATTGCGGGCCAGCATGTTCTTGTCAACGAGATCGTCAATGATTGCATAAATCGTGGAAAGCGGCGCCTTGACGGCCTTGGCAATGGCATAGGCACCGGCAGGCGCGCCGGTTTCATAGAGGTAATCGATGACCTGAATGGCGCGATCGATACCGCTCACCCGCGAGCGCCGCGCCTTGCCGCCATCATTGGCGGAGGAGACCTCTTCGAGGGCACTATCAGATGGTGACTTCATATCCAATTCACGCTCCCGCAGATCAAAGAATCTATTGCGTTATTATGGCATAGCTTCCTGCAGGGCAACAGAAATCACAGCCGAGCAAGCAGGCTGACAGACTGGAGAACGACAATGTCAGACGATATCCGCACCAAGATCGGCCTCCGCCCGGTCATCAACGTCTCAGGCACGATGACGAGCCTTGGTGCGTCCATCGTGGTTCCCGAGGCAATTGCCGCGATGACCGCGATCCTGCCGCAGTTCGTGGAAATGAACGACCTTCAACGCAAGGCAAGCACCATCATTGCCCGTTTGACCGGCGGCGAGGCGGGCTTCGTAACCGCATCCTGCGCCTCCGGCATCAGCCTCGCGGTTGCAGGTGCAATCACCGGACCGGACCTCTTAGCCATCGAAAAGCTGCCGGAAACCACGACGCCGAAGAACGAAGTGCTGGTGCAGATGGGCCATGTCGTCAGCTATGGCGCGCCCGTCGATCAGTCGATCCGGCTTGCAGGCGGCAAGGTGGTGATGATCGGGCAGGCGACATCCACCCATCGCTACCACATGGAAAACGCCATTAATGAGCGCACCGCGGCGGCTGTCTATGTCGTATCGCACCATGTGGTGGATTACGGCCTGCTGAACCTGAAGGAATTCGTAGAAATCGCTCACGCCAAGGGCGTGCCGGTGATCGTCGATGCGGCATCCGAATATGACCTCAATATATTCCTCGAACAGGGTGCGGATATCGCCCTCTATTCCGGCCACAAGTTCCTGGGCGGGCCGACATCCGGCATCGTAGCGGGCAAGAAGGAACTGGTCCGCAATGCTTTCCTGCAAAATATGGGCATCGGCAGAGGCATGAAGATCGGCAAGGAAAGCATCTTCGGCGTTATGGCCGCTTTGGATGCGTGGGAAAAGCGCGACCATGCGGGCATCCGCGAGCGCGAAACCAGCTACCTCAATCTCTGGAAAGAGACGCTGGACAACCGCCCCGGCATCACGGCGCTTATCGAGCCGGACCCGACCAACAATCCGCTGGATCGCATGCGTGTCATCGTCTCTCCGCAGGAAGCGCACATCACCGCCTGGGATTTGGCCGCCCGCCTGCGCGCCGGTTCCCCGCCCATCATCGTGCGCGATCACGAGGTCGAGCACCATTACTTCTACCTCGACCCCTGCAATCTCCACCCCGGTCAGGAAAGCATCGTTGCACAACGGATGACGGAAGAGCTGGATGCGGCACGTGCCTCCAATGAAGTGATCGCGACACCGTTCGAGGACTTGAGCCGCCACCGCTTCGACGGCGCTCTGCGCTGGCCGGATTGAGGTAAGAGCGAACCGCCCGCAGGCGGCTTTTCTTGCGCAAAGACGATTGAGAAGGAACGATGATGAGCATCTCCAACGCCCTGACCACGACCGCGCATGCACCAGCGACCGATCCGGTTCTGGCCGTCGAGAAGCTCAGAACGTCGTTCGTGGTGGACGGCGTCTGGAAGCCCGTCGTGCAGGACATTTCCTTCACGGTCATGCCGGGGGAAACGGTTGCAATCGTCGGGGAAAGCGGTTCCGGCAAGTCGGTCACATCGCTCTCCATCATGCGTCTACTTCCGCCGGATACCAGCCGCATTGAGGGCAAGGTTCTGCTCGGCGGTCGTGATCTCCTGGCACTGCCAGAACATGAAATGCGAAAAGTGCGCGGCAATGATGTCGCGATGATCTTTCAGGAGCCGATGACGAGCCTCAACCCCTTGCTCACCATCGGGGACCAGATTTCCGAGGCCTTGCTATGTCACACTCCGATGAGCAGAGCGGAAGCGCGAGCCGAAACGATCCGTATTCTCGATAAGGTGCGCATTCCATCCGCTGCCTCCCGTTTCGATGAATATCCGCATCGTTTCTCCGGCGGCATGCGCCAGCGCGTGATGATTGCCATGGCGCTTGCAACGAAGCCCGCGCTTCTGATTGCAGATGAGCCGACGACGGCGCTGGACGTCACCATTCAGGGCCAGATCCTCGACCTGATCAAGATGTTGCAGGAGGAGGAGGGCACTTCCGTTCTCTTCATCACCCACGATATGGGCGTGGTGGCCGAGATCGCCGACCGCACCGTCGTCATGTATCGCGGCGAACAGGTCGAAACTGGAGCGACCGCCGATATTTTCCATCGCGGCCAGCACCCCTATACCCGCGCCCTTCTTTCAGCCGTGCCGGTTCTCGGCTCAATGCAGACGCATCAGCGTCCGTTGCGTTTCCCTGTCGTGGATGCGCAGACCGGACAATCCGATACGCCCGTCGAGGTAAAAGACACGGTGGTCGAAGGCAGGCCGGTGCTGGAAGTGCGAAATCTCACCAAGCGTTTCGACATTCACTCCGGCCTTTTCGGCAAGCTGACGGGCCGCGTCCACGCCGTCGAAAACGTCTCCTTCGATCTTCAGTCGGGCGAAACCCTGTCTCTCGTCGGCGAATCCGGCTGCGGCAAGTCCACTACAGGCCGCGCCATCATGCGGCTCATCGAACCGAACAGTGGTTCCGTCGTCGTTGAAGGCAAGGATGTTCTGGCTCTGGATAAACGGGATATGCGCGACATGCGCAAATCCGTCCAGATGATCTTTCAGGACCCCTTCGCGTCACTCAATCCACGTATGACAGTCGGTGCCGCCATTGCCGAGCCGTTCCTGGAGCATAAGATGGGAACGGCTAAAGAAGCGAAGGACGTAGTGTCCGACATGCTGATAAGGGTGGGCCTGACACCGGACATGGCGGCCAGATACCCACACGAATTCTCCGGCGGCCAGCGACAGCGCGTCTGCATCGCCCGCGCACTCGCACTCAAACCAAAGGTCATCGTAGCCGATGAAAGCGTCTCCGCACTGGACGTCTCGATCAAGGCGCAAGTTATCAACCTTATGCTGGACCTCCAGCAAAGCCTCGGCCTGTCCTTCCTCTTCATCTCCCACGATATGGCTGTCGTGGAACGCGTGAGCCACCGCGTCGCGGTCATGTATCTGGGCGAAATCGTAGAAATCGGGCCTCGCTCCGCCGTCTTCGGCAACCCCCAGCACCCCTACACAAAACGCCTCATGTCTGCCGTGCCGGTGCCAGACCCCGAGCGGCGGAGGCTCAAGGGCGCAGCGGTAGTCGAAGAGTTGAAAAGCCCTATCCGACCTATCGATTACAAGGTGTCACCAACCCGTTTTCGAGAGGTTGAGAGCGGGCATCTTGTTTCGGAGAGTTAACCAATAATACGGGTTGCGGATGCGAGCTTCTTTACGAAAATCGAGAGCGCTGGTGCCGGAACTTTTGCAGCAGCTTGCCTCGACAAGCGGCCAGAAATGGTGATGAAGCTTCATTTTATTTGGCAAGTTGTTGAATGTTGTTTGAAATTACGCACCGCGAAAAATCGGCAAAAACACGCAGGCAGCGAATCCCTCGTCACCGTTACTGAGCGATATTCTCCCCCCGTATAACTCGGTAATCTCTTTCGCGATTCCAAGGCCAAAACCGCTTCCGGTCACGCTTTCATCCAGTCTGAGACCGGGGCGGAAGGCTTGGTTGATCTTGTCTTCGGATATGCCGGGCCCGTCGTCTGTGATCCTAATTTCGAGGAGGCGCTCTTTCTTCACCGCTGAGATGGTGATGGTTGTCGCGGCCCATTTGAAGGCGTTGTCCAGAAGGTTGCCGAGGACTTCTTCCACGTCCTCTGGATCGCAGCGGACGGCAAGGTTGCTGTCAACGCTGCAGCGAATGGACAGTTCTTTGTCTCGATGGACGCTCGATAGGACGAAAATGAGATCGTCGAGGCGAGAGCGCACTGAAATATGTTGATCGGTTAGCTCTGCGACTGCGGTTTTTCGGGCATCTGCAAGATGGTGGCGAATGCGCCGGTCGATACGTTGAACCAAATCCCTCAGACCGCCGTCAGGGTCGTTTTTATCATTCAAACCGAGTGTCAGGCTGGCGACCGGGGTTTTCAGGCCATGGGCCATATTGGCAAAATGCACACGCGTCTCCTCCAGACGCCGAACGTTCAATGCAATCAGGCGATTGATCTCAATCGAGACGGGCTTGAGTTCCTCGACCTCTGCATCCGGCAGGCTTGATCTGTTTCCGGTGGAAACGGCGTTGATATTGGCAGTGAGGCGGGTAAGAGGCTTGAGCCCGAAGCGCACCTGGAGATAGGTTCCAATCAGAAGGCTCATGCCGAGCAGCGCCATGGCGGGCACCAGCCACATGAGGGAACGAAACGCCGGATCGGTTAAGGCGGATCGAGGTGCCGAGGCTGTTATCTGAACGGTTTGGTCGCCAATCCGGGCCTGCAAGGTTCTGACGTAGAGCGCCTTGCCATGAGCATCTTCAATCTCGTCCGGTCGAGGCCTGTTCGAGGCCATATCACGCCAGTCCGGGCGGCGGCGCGGCGTGAGTTGATCAGTTTCGAGGGAGCGTGAAGACAGATTGGAATTCTGTGATGTAACCTGCCAGTACCATCCTGAACCCGGGCGGTCGAAAGGCGGCCCGTCAAGCTGGGCGTTTAGCCTTGCTGCGCCATTCTCGCCAATGGTTAGACCGCTTCTCAAACCTTCGATCTGGGTGTCGAGCCGCTGATCGATCTGTTCGCGAACGACGCTCGCAACGATAAACCAGAGGATTACCGATGCGATAAGTATGGCACCTGCGACAAATGCGATGGAGAACGCAGTCAGACGCCCGGCTATAGACCTAGGCTGATTACGAAGAGGGAGCTTCATGACGTGGCTGCCGTCAACATATAGCCGCGGCCTCGTACCGTTTCTATGAAGGCGGCACCAATCTTCCTGCGCAGTCTCGCAACGATGACTTCAATCGAGTTCGAATCCACTTCGGCGTCGCCATCATAGACCCGCTCCATCAACTCGCTTCGATCCACCACCACTTCTTTTCGCAGGATGAGGCACGATAGTACGCGCCATTCCAGCGCGGTCAGCTTCAGGGGAACGCCGTCTTGCTCGAAGGTTCCCAACTGTGCATTGAACACGATTGAACCGCATGTGACGGTAGCGCTCGCATGGTTGTTGGCCCGTCGCACGAGCGCTCGCAGCCGCAGCACGAGTTCCTCCACCTTGAACGGCTTTGCCAGAAAGTCGTCCGCGCCCGCCTTGAAGCTTGCCACCTTGTCTGGCCAGCCATCGCGCGCAGTGAGAACCAGCACGGGGAACGTGCGACCGGCTTCGCGCCATGAAGAGAGAACCGCAACACCGTCGATCTTCGGGAGGCCGAGATCGAGCACGGCGACATCGAAGGCTTCGGTCAGCCCGGCGTGCTGCCCGTCTTCACCATTGCGAGCAATATCAACGACGAAATTTTCGTTTCGCAGGCTGCTGGCGATACGGCTGGACAGGTCGCTGTCGTCTTCGACAAGGAGTACGCGCATGGGGAATTTCACTCCGGGTAGCGGGACTTTTTTATGATGCCCACGCTTAACTCAAGCTGAACCAGTTGGTTCAGGCTGCTGGCGGCACGCACTTGGTAGAAAGGGTCATTCCACAAACAGAGGAGACCTGAAATGTCTATTACACCTGAAACCGAAGCCATGCATCATGAAGAAGAAGCCCGCCACGTTCATCCGAAACCGAAGAAGAGACATGCGGCTGCCGTGGCGCTTGGCGCCTTTGCGATCCTCGCCGTTGGCGTTGCAGGTGGCGCAGGCGCGATGAAGCTCACGCGCCCTTCGGCTGAGCTTGCGCCTCTCATACCCACTGCAATTTCTGCCGCTTCGGAAGACAGCTTGATTAGCGTCAAGGGCAAGGTTGCAGAGATATTCGGCAACAAGTTCATTATTCAAGATGAAAGCGGGCGTGCCCTTGTCGAAACGGGACGGGAAGGCGAAGGCGGCAAGATCGTCAAGCCGGATGAGATCGTCACTGTCCAGGGGCGCTTCGATAATGGCTTCCTCCATGGCAGCTACATCGTTCACGAGGACGGCAAGACCGACCAGCTAGGCCCTGCAGGCAAGCCTCCGCGTGGCCCTGAACACGGTCCTGAACATGGCCCGGATCATGGTCCTGACCGTGGCCCGCTCAAGCCTCTTCTGCCTTGATTGTGGTCCTGTTGTAGAAATTGAGAACGCCCGGCACTTTGCCGGGCGTTGGTTTTTAAAAGTGGGACGCGAACTGATTTGAAGGCTCTACCCAGCCATAATCCGGTCAGGAGAGAAAACACTCATTTCGCCAATGTATGGCTTCGAAATCGGCGCTGCATAAGCGCCGGTTTTTGCCGTTTTCAGGCCAAGGGTGATAAGTGTTTCGGCATGTTTTACCGCTGCTGAAACGCCGTCGATAACTGGCACGCCGAATTTATGGGAAAGCTCCGCAGCCAGATCCGCCATGCCTGCGCAGCCTAGAATGATTGCTTCGGCTCTGTCTTGCGTAATCGCTGCGGCAATTTCTGCATGGAGGCGTGGTAAGGCGTCTGAAGTTGGGTCTTCAAGCGAAAGAACGGGAATATCCGCTGCCCTGACCTTGGCTCGCGAAGACATGCCATAGCGATGAACCAGATGCTCAAGTGGGAGACGGGAGCGCTCCATTGTTGTCACGACCGTAAAGCGTTGAGCGATGAAGGATGCGGTGGCGACCGCCGCCTCGCAGATGCCGATGACGGGGATGGTGGCCAGCGCGCGGGCCGCATCCAGTCCCGTATCATCGAAGCAGGCGATGATCGCTGCCTGCGCTCCAGCCTTCTCGCCAGCCGCAATTTCCTTCAGGAGGCCGGGAATGGCGAAAACCTCGTCATAATAGCCTTCGATCGAAACAGGGCCCATGGATGAAGTGACAGCGACCACATCAGTCGTCGCGGAGGCGACGGCCTTTGCTGCGGTTTCGATCGTTCGTGTCATGGACTGGGTGGTATTGGGATTGACGACGAGAATGCGCATGATCTGCTGTTCAGCCTTTCGACCGGCGACGGTTCATGGTGAGAATGATGCCGAGCGTTGCGGCGATGACGAGGAACGAGAATAGCGTCGTGACGGCACCGAGTGCGTAGAGAACGGGTGTCGTGACATTCGTTGTCATGCCGTAGATTTCCAAGGGCAGTGTGTTGTAGGTGCCTGCGGTCATCAGCGTTCGGGCAAATTCGTCGTAGGAAAGCGTGAAGCCGAAAAGGCCGACGCCGATCAGGCTCGGCGCGATCATTGGCAGCACGACATTGCTGAATGTCTGCCACGAGTTCGCACCGAGATCGCGCGCCGCCTCCTCATAGGATGGCGAAAAGCGATTGAAGACGGCAAGCATGATGAGAACGCCGAAGGGCAGGGTCCATGTGAGATGGGCGCCGAAGGCCGATGTGTTCCATGCAGGCTCCAGACCAAGCTGCTGGAACAGCACGCCGATGCCGAGCGAAATGATGATGGAGGGCACGACGAGGCTTGCGACGGACAGGTAAAAGAGCGGTGTCGCGCCGACGAATCTTCGGCGGAAGGCAAGGCCTGCCAGAAGCGAAACGAGTACCGTTACCACCATCACCATTGCGCCGAGGCCGAAGGAGCGGCGGAAAGATCCGCCAAAATCACCCACCGCTTGTTGTTCGAACAGGTTGGCGAACCAGTGCAGGGATACACCGTTTAAAGGGAAGGTCAGGCCGCCATTCGGGCCTTGGAACGCCAGGATCAGGATGGCCGAGAGCGGGCCATAGAGGAACAGAACGAAAAGCGTGAAGAAGATGGCAAGGAGGTAGAATTCGCGACCGCGTTTTTCCGAATGCATGGCTCATAGCTCCTTACGAATATCGACGACGCGCAGAATGCCTGCGACCATCAGAAGAACGAGGGCGAGCAGGATGACGGCGTTGGCGGCGGCGGCGGGATATTGCAGCAGCGACATCTGGTTTTTCATCATCAGCGCAACAGAAGCGCTCTGGCCGCCGGACATGACCTGTACTGTCGAGAAATCCGCCATCACCAGCGTCACGACGAAAATCGTCCCGATGGCCATTCCCGGTTTTGCCAGCGGAATGATGACATTCCACAGCACTTGCCAGGTGGAGGCGCCAGCATCGCGCGCGGCTTCCACCAGCGCTTTATCGATGCGCATCAGTGTGTTGAAGATCGGCGTCACCATGAACAGCGTGTAGAGATGGACCATGGCCAGCACCACGGCGAAGTCGGAATAGAGCAGCCATTCGATGGGCTGAGGTACGATGCCCATATTGACCAGCGCGCTGTTCACCAGCCCGTTTCGCCCCAGCACCGGTATCCATGAAATCATGCGGATGATGTTGGATGTGAGGAACGGCACGGTGCAGACGAGGAAAAGCACCATCTGCATGGTGGTGGTGCGGATGTGGAAGGCCAGAAAATAAGCCACCCAGAAGCCGCAGAACAGAGTGATCGCCCAGACGAAAAGGGCGAATTTCAAGGTGTTGAGATAGGTCTGCCACGTCACCCACGAGCCGAGTGTTTCGGTATAATTGAAGGTGACGAAGTCCGGGTACATCTGAGCAAAATCATAGTCCCAGAAGCTCACGACGGCGATCATCAGGATCGGCAGCAGCAGGAAGAAGCCAAGGATGAGCGCCAAGGGCGCTGCCTGTATGTAGGCAACCAACTTCTGTGGCAGCACGAAACTCCGTGCAGTTTTACCCTTATTATCGCTAACGCCGATGAATCTGACTGTCGCCATGTCTAGGCTTTCCCCGAATTTATAGAAAACGACCGGCGGCATTTGGCCGCCGGTCGCGCAGTATCAAGCGGCGATGAACTCGTTCCAGCGGCGAACCATATAGCGGTCCTCGTCCATCACGGAATTCCAGCAGGCGACCTTGCCCATGCGCTCTTCGAAGGAGCCGCCGTCGCGCACCGCGCCTGCCTTTTCCATGATCTTGCCATCCGGCGCGACGATATCGCCCTGAGCTGGCTTGCCTTCCACCCAGTAGCCCCATTCGTCAGCCGTCATATGTTCCTTGGCCGTGTCCATGGCGGCGGAATAGTAACCCTGACGGTTGAGATACGCGCCGACCCAGCCGGATGTGTACCAGTTGATATACTCATAGGCCGCGTCGAGCTTTGCGCCGCTGAGGTGCTTGGCAAGACCCAGACCACCGCCCCATGAACGGTAACCTTCCTTCAGCGGCTGATACTTGCAGGCGATGCCCTTGGAGCGAACGGCAGCGACTGCAGGCGACCACATGGACTGGATGACGACTTCACCGGATGCCATGAGGTTGACGCTTTCATCGAAGCTCTTCCAGAAAGCACGGAACTGGCCGTCCTTCTTGGCCTTGATCAGGAAGTCGATCGTCTTGTCGATCTCTTCCTTGGTCATGTTGCCCTTGTCGGCATATTTGAGGTTGCCCATGGCTTCCATGATCATGGCCGCATCCATGATGCCGATGGATGGAATGTTCAGAATGGATGTCTTGCCCTTGAACTTCGGGTCCATCAGATCGGCCCAGCTGGTGATATCGCGACCCACCAGATCCGGGCGAATGCCGAGCGTGTCGGCGTTGTAAATGGTCGGAACCATGGTGAAATAATCGGTCTCGCCTTTGGCGAACTTCTTGTCGCCCGACTTTTCCACGAAGCCGACGGTGTGCGGTGCCGTGCCCTGCGCAATCACGCTGTCGGGCTTGAGCTTACCGGTTTTGAACAGCGGTACGATCTTGTCGTAATATTTCAGCTTCTTGATTTCCATCGGCTGGATCACGCCTGCCGGATAGACCTTCTTGAGGATCCAGTATTCGATATCGGCGATATCGTAGGAGTTCGGCTGGGTCACGGCGCGCTGTGCGGCTGCATCCGAATCCGTTGCCGTCATTTCAAGCGTAATGCCGAGGTCCGCCTTGCACTTTTCGGCAATCGCATTGAGGTTCGAAACGCCAGTGCCGAACTGGCGAAGCGTAATCGGGTTCTGCGCCCAGATTGTTGGAAAGCCGGTAATCAGCCCGGAGCCGACGGCAGCACCCGTGGCGGCTGCGCCCGCCTTCAGGAGACCGCGACGGGTCAGACCCTTTTTCGTCTTGGAAGTATCGCTCATTTCAAAGTTCTCCTCTGGTTATTTTTGTCGTCATTTCTCTACCCGGCCGAGCACGATGGCATCGTCCGCGTTCCAAGAGAGCGGTATTGCGTCGCCAACCTTGATCGGATTTTCGAAAAAGGCGGCGTCGCTCAAAATCACGTTGAAGTCGTCAATGCCCGCACCGGTAACGGCAAGCTTCACACTGGCACCGCGATATTCGACATTCGATACGATGCCGGTGAAACCCAGCCCGGCCTGCGAAGCTTCGCCCACCCGAACTCGGTCGGTACGCACGGCAATATCGACAGCGCCATCATCGGGTGCCGTACCGCTGGCCTTGAAAGTGCCGCCGCCGGCAATCTCCATGGTCACGATCTGGCCATCCGCATCCTTAAGACGACCGGAAATGACATTGTGATCACCCATGAAACGGGCGACGAAAGCGGTCGCCGGGCGCTCGAAGACTTCGCGCGGCGTTGCCGCCTGCTCGATGCGCCCGTCATTCATCACCACGATGATATCGGCCAGCGCCATTGCCTCTTCCTGACTGTGGGTCACATGCACGAAGGTAATGCCGAGTGATGTCTGAAGCTTCTTGAGTTCCGCCCGCATACGGATTTTCAGGAATGGGTCGAGCGCCGAAAGCGGCTCATCCAGAAGCAGCGCTTCGGGATCGGTGATCAGGGCGCGCGCCAGCGCCACGCGCTGCTGCTGGCCGCCGGAAAGTTGCGCCGGGCGCCGGTTGGCATAAGCCTCCAGCTGCATCAGCTTCAGCATTTCCAGCGCTTTTGCACGGCGAGCTTCCTTGTCGATACCCTTCATCTTTAGGCTGAAGGCGACATTGTCGATAAGGTCGAGATGGGGAAACAGCGCGTAAGATTGAAACATCATGGCGGTGCCACGGCGCGCGGGAGGAAAATCTGTAACGACGGTATTGCCCAGCCGCACATCGCCGCTGGAAATCGTCTCGTGCCCGGCTATCATGCGTAAAGTCGAGGTCTTGCCGCAGCCGGATGGGCCGAGAAGGCAGCAATAGCTGCCAGCCGGTATTTTAAGGCTGATGGCGTGAACGGCAGTCGTGCTTCCATAGACCTTGGTAACGGAGGCGATGTCTATTTCGGCGGCTTTGCTCATGCATGTTCCCCTGTTTGTTGGAAACCTACTTGCATGTGCCGTGCCAGTTCGATGTTGCCGTTGCTAACCGATTGAATCGAATTTGCTTTTCTTTATGCTGATCGGCAGTTGCATGCATTGCTGCATTTGCATGCACAAAAAAAGTGCTATTGTTTCCAATCGTGGGTCAGATTGTATCCAATATTTATGGAGCGCCATTCACCTTGCGTATTCTCAGCGCGGCTCTTTCGCGTTAGAACATCGTAAAACATGGATGACGCAATGACTCTTCCCCAACTCACGCCATATGCGGATATCGCGCAGGAGGATCGCGCACAGGCGATCCGGGACACTTTGAGGGATGCGATTGCCGATAGGCGTCTCACCCCCGGCACGAAGCTTTCCGAGGCAGAGGTCGGCACGCTGTTCGATGTTAGCCGTACAGTGGTGCGCGCTGCATTGCAGATGCTGGCCTTTGAAGGCCTCGTCAAAATGGAACGAAACAGAGGTGCTTTTGTATCCAATCCATCGCCGGATGAGGCGCGGCAGGTCTTCGCTTCACGCCGCCTGATAGAACAGGGTATCGTGGCTGCTGCGATTGAACGGCTGACGCCCGAGAGTATCGCCAGCCTGCGCGCTCACCTCAAGGAAGAAACGCGCCATCAGCATGAACGCGGCCCCTCTGCACGCAGAGCGGAAATCAAGGCATCGGGAGACTTTCACCTGCTTCTGGCCTCGCTTGCGGGCAACGTCATCCTGGAAAAATTCATGGGCGAACTCATCGCCCGGTCCTCGCTCGTCATCGCGTTATATGGACGTTCCGGCATCTCAAGCTGCGGCCATGGAGATCATTCGGCCATATTGGACGCGCTGGAAGCCCGCGATATTGAAAAGGCCAATCACCTGATGATGCACCATATCAATCACATCGAAGCGGATCTCGACCTTCGCGTGAAAGAGGGGCTGGCACTGAAGGATGCGCTGGCGCTTTAACGCCGCAGCCCATCCATAACGAGGCGGACGATCCTGTGGGCACGGTCGCGCCATTCCGGTCCTTCGGGAATGGAATAGATACCGAACAGCGCGTTCAAAACATCTGCGGGCTCTATGTCGCCTTTGACTGCTCCGGCTTTGACGCCGTTTTCCAGCAACTGTCCGAAAGCGGTGTGCAGCAGCTTCGATCCTTCGGCAAAAAGGGTGGAATTGGACGTGAACAACAGTTTTAGGCTGCTGGACATGCCGCGTTTCGCCGCCATGTAACTCACGAAGCGGTTCATCCATTCTTCAAGCGCCGCGGCTGGGTCTTTCTCCGCAATCAGGTTGGTGGCGGCGGTCGCCAGCAGTTCCAGCTCGCGCCGATAAGCGCTTTCGACCAGATGCTCACGCGTGGGGAAATGCCGGTACAGCGTGCCGATACCGACACCCGCGCGTCTCGCAATTTCTTCCAATGACGCTGCCGCGCCCTGTTCCGCAAATGCCAATGCCGCCACTTCGATCAGCTTGTCGCGATTTCGGCGCGCATCTGCGCGCAGCGGGGCCTGTGCAAGCGGTGGCTGCGGGCGCTCCTTGGGCACGGGATGGGCACTCCATAAGAAATTGCTTGACGAATGATCGCAAGTCACTAAGTTAAACGGAGGCGCCTCCGTTTATGAGCGCGCCATTCGTTTCTTTACTTCAGATGAGGGGCGAATGTCATGCCGAAATCAAAGAATTGCGTTAGCGACCCGATATTACGTCAAGAATTCTCTTGAACTTGATCGGTTGTCGCTCAGTTGACGTCACGATGCGGGAGGCAATTATGACGCAATCGGCCAATACCACCCGACATAACGGCGCTGAAGCCCATTGGTTGCCTCAAGATGTCAACATTCCTGGCTTGCCCGTACCGCGAAAAGCCTTCTCTACCGATAGCGCCTATGACGTCCTGAACTTCGCAGTCCAGAGCATGCGTGCCGGGCTTCAGGTCGCCTTATGTACATTGGTGGAAATCCGCGGCGGCTCATCGCGCCCGCTCGGGGCGCATATGGCGGTCGTTCAGGATGGGCGCTATTGTGGCTATGTTTCTGGGGGGTGCACGGAAGCGGCTGTTGCCGCTGAAGCTCTGCAGGCCATGAAGTCCGGTCACGATAGGTTCGTGATGTTGGGTGAAGGCTCACCTTTCTTCGATATCGTTCTCCCATGCGGGGGAGGCATCACCGTTGCCATTCATCTCGTGAAAGACGTGGAGCCTCTCTGTTCCACCAACATGCTGGTGAATGGGCGCCAAAGCGCAAGGCTTTGCTATGCACCCGGGCGGGAGGAGCTGTGGCTTGGCTGCTCGGATAATAAAACCGGGTGGGATGGCGATGTCTTCGTAACCTCCTATCGGCCCAAGGCGCGCATTGTGTTTTCCGGGCGCTCGCTTGAGGTGGAAACCGCCGCCAGCGTTGCGGAAGCGGCAGGGTTCGACGTGGTTCTCTGCGATCACACCGCTGGCAATGGCTTCGATCTCTCGTTGATCGACGCAGATACGGCGGTAGCGCTTTTGCAGCACGATCTGGATTTGGAAATGCCGATCCTCGAGGCCGCGCTTGCAGCGAAACCCTTTTATATTGGTGCCCTCGGCAGTTCCCGCACACATGAAAGGCGTGTCGAGAGATTGCGCCGGAATGGTCACTCCGAAGAGGCCATTTCCCGTATTAAGGCGCCGATAGGTTTGTTCGGCAGGGCAAGAGACGCGCAGTCTCTGGCGCTCTCGGTCATCGCTGACATTGCAGCTGCCCGTCAGCCTTCTGTGATGCAGAGTTAGCTCGAGAGAAGAATTATCCGTCGTACCAAAGGGTTCGATGGAGGAGTGCACACACACCATCACCACACATTCAACAGGTGCGGCGGAAAGTTCCGGTACGCACTTTCAGATAGGGAGATGACCAATGCAATTTACCATCAACGGAGCAGTAGTGGAGGTAGAGGCGGATATCCGCACCTCGCTGCTTGATCTCATGCGTAACTATCTGGGATCTACCGGCACGAAGAAGGGGTGCGATCAGGGCGCTTGCGGCGCGTGCACAGTGTTGGTGGATGGAGAGCGGATCAATTCCTGTCTCGCCCTTGCCGTTCAATATCAGGGACGCAGCATCACCACTGTCGAAGGTCTTGCGGCCAATGGCAACCTGCACCCCTTGCAGAAAGCCTTCATCGAGCATGAGGGGTTTCAGTGTGGTTATTGCACGCCCGGACAGCTCTGTTCCGCCATTGGAATGGCGGGCGAAATCGAGCGCAACATTCCAAGTGTCGTCACTAGCGATCTTTCGAGCGGCAGCGTCACTATAGATGATACTGAAATTCGCGAACGCATGAGCGGCAATCTCTGTCGTTGCGGTGCCTATAACGGCATTGTCGAAGCCATTTCCGAAACGCTTGTTCAACAGGCGGCAGTGCCGACCGAAGAGAGGGCACGGGCATGAATATCTTTTCCTATCATCAGGCCTCGGATGCCGCTTCCGCCATCGCGCTCAAACAGGCTGGGCCGACCGCGAAATATCTGGGCGGCGGTACCAATCTTGTCGATCTCATGCGCGAAACCGTGGAGCGACCGGAAACGCTGGTCGATGTCACGCATCTATCCAGCGCCATCGAGCAGCGCGCAGATGGCAGTCTTCTCATCGGCGCGGGTGTGAAGAACACGGCGCTTGCCGCGCATGGCGCAGCGCGGTCTCAATTTCCACTTCTGTCGCGCGCCATTCTGGCGGGTGCCAGCGCGCAGATACGAAATGTGGCGACAGTGGGTGGCAATATTCTTCAGCGCACCCGCTGCCGGTACTTCTATGATAACGCCGCGCATTGCAATAAGCGTCAGCCCAATTCCGGCTGTGATGCTCTGGAAGGTTTCAATCGGTACCACGCCATTCTCGGCGCTTCGCAAAGCTGCGTTGCGACACACCCGTCCGATATGTGCGTTGCGCTCGTCGCGCTGGATGCGATGGTTCATCTTCAGGGACCGGCGGGCACGCGCAGCCTGCCTCTGCGCGATCTTCACCGCCTGCCCGGAGAGACGCCGGAAATTGAGACTGAGCTCCATCCGGACGAACTCATTACCGCAGTTGAAATTCCTGCGCTGCCGTTTGCTTCTCGCTCCACCTACCGAAAGGTCAGGGATCGCGCAAGTTACGCTTTCGCACTCATTTCCGTCGCCGCTGCGCTGGACGTTGATGACGCTGGCAATGTGCGGGATGTGAGGCTGGCGCTCGGTGGTGTGGCGCACAAGCCGTGGCGAGCCCTGAAGGCTGAAGCGCTTCTGAAAGGTCAGACGGCAGGCGCGGATGCTTTCCGTGCCGCCGCCGAGGCAGAGCTCGCAGATGCCGTTGGCTTGCGAGACAATGCATTCAAGATAGAGCTCGCGAAGCGGACCATTGTTGCGGTTCTTGAAGAATTGAAGGGAGAAAACGCATGAGCGCCGATACCCAGACCCTGCCGGAGGCAGGCAAGCAAGGTCGCTGGCAGCCAGCGGTCACGACTGATCCTTTGCTGCGCAAGCATGGATCGCTTGGTCAATCCGTATCCCGCATCGAAGGGCCGATGAAGGTTCAGGGAAAGACGCGTTTCGCGGCGGAATTTCCCTATGATGACATCAGCTATGCAGCACTTGCTTTCAGCACCGTCGCGCGCGGTCGCATCACCGAACTGGATGTGAGCAAGGCAGAGGCAGCACCCGGAGTCATCCTCGTCATGACCTATAAGAACGCGCCGCGAATGAAGGCACCGTCTTTGATGATGTCTTCTCCAACCGCAGCCGGATCCAGCAATCTTCCGGTCATGCAGAACGACGAAATCCACTGGAACGGTCAGCCTATAGCCCTTGTGTTGGGCGAAACGCAGGAACAGGCCGACTATGCAGCATCGCTGGTCGTGGCGAAATATGAATTGCTACCGGCAGTCACATCCTTCGAAGAAGCGAAGAAATCACCCCGGCAACTCGACAATCTCCTCGGCCAGCCGCCTTATGTCGAGATCGGCGACGCCGAGGCTGCGCTCGCCAATGCGGACGTCAAGGTCGACCTCATCTACCGCACGCCACGCCATAACCACAACGCCATCGAGCTGCATGCGGCAACAGTCGTCTGGAACGATGACGAATTGCGCGTTCATGACGCCAGCCAGTTGCTCGATCTGACGACAGGGCAGCTCGCCGATATTTTCGGCATCGATGTCGCCAAGGTGCATGTGACGTCGCCTTATGTCGGCGGCGGTTTTGGCGGAAAATGTTTCTGGGATCATCAAATCCTTGCCTGCGCTGCTGCCAAACTTGCCGCTCGGCCCGTGCGGATCATGCTGTCCCGCGAAGGCGTCTTCCGAATTATCGGCGGTCGCACGGTAACCGAACAGCGCGTAGCGCTCGGCGCAAAGGCCGACGGTACGCTCGATGCGCTGATCCACACCGGTACAGCAGCGATGACATCGCATAACGCCTGTCCGGAACAATTCACCTTCCCAGCCCGCCACCTTTACGCTGCCAGAAACTTCTACATCGGCCAGAATGTCGCCGATATGGATATGCTCGCCAACACCTTCATGCGCGCCCCAGGCGAGTCCGTCGGCACCTTCGCGCTGGAATGCGCTCTGGACGAACTTGCCGAAAAATTGGGGCTGGATCCCATCGAACTCCGCCGCCGCATCGAACCCGAAAAGGACCCGACGACCGGCAAACCCTTCTCTTCGCGTTATCTGATCGAAGCCTATGACAAAGGTGCAGAACAGTTCGGCTGGCACAAAAGAAGCCAGACCCCGCGCCAGAGACGCGAAGGCGAATGGCTGATCGGCATGGGATGCGCCACTGCCACCTATCCCTATCACCGCTTCCCCGGCGGCGCGGCACGGATAAAACTGACGGCGGACGGCCATGTAACGGTTTCAACCGCAGTGCATGACATGGGCATGGGCACCGCCACGGCTCAGGTGCAGCACCTCGCGGCGCGGCTTGGCTTGCCGTTGGATCACGTGACCTTCGAATACGGTGACAGCAAGCTGCCACGCGGCGTCATTGCCGGAGGCTCGACCCAAACAGCCTCAATCGGCGGTGCGGTAATCGCAGCGACTGAAGTCTTCGTGGAGGAACTGATCAAGCTCGCCGGAAATGACTCGCCTCTCGCCGGACTGTCGCTTGCCGAAGTTGAACCGAGGGACGGCGGGCTTTCACATATGGGCGATAAAAGTCGTTTCGAAAGCTACCAATCCATTCTCCGCAGGGCGGGACGAGACGAACTTGTGTGCGAGGCCGAAGGCCCCGCGCCAGCGGAAATGGAAGCTTTTTCCATGCATTCCTATGGCGCGCAGTTCTGCGAGGTGCGTGTCAGCGCACTCACCGGCGAAACACGCGTTTCACGCTTCCTCGGCTCCTACGACGCCGGTCAAATCCTGAACAGCAAAATGGCGACCAGCCAGTTCAAGGGCGGCATCATCATGGGAATTGGCTTGGCGCTGACCGAAGAAACCAATTTCGATGAGCGAACAGGACGCATCGTCAACGCATCGCTGGCAGATTACCACGTGCCGGTGCAAATGGACGTACCGCCAATCGAAATCCTCCACACGAACAAGCCCGACCCCCGGGCCCCGATGGGCGCCCGCGGCATCGGCGAAATCGGCATCACCGGCGTTGGAGCCGCCGTCGCCAACGCTGTCTACAATGCAACAGGCGTGCGCGTGCGGGATTTGCCGATCACGCTGGACAAGCTGATTCCATACCTGGGTTGAGACCTGGTTGAACTTCTTGCAGAACAAAACCTGGCGATACATTTGCCAGGTCCTCCTTTATCCGAAGCGTAACACTTCACGTCGTCCCACGATTTAAGTTTCTTAAGGTTTGACTGCGGCATGTGTTAGGGCTGAACTCATAATATCGTTCCGTGTCAGCTATTCGCTGAATGAAGGTATTTGGAGTGCGAGAGCTTTAAGAGGAGGCAGAAATGGCCAAGCGTATCGTTTTTACAGGTGGCACAGGCAAGGCGGGGCGTCATACGGTTCCCAAGTTGCTGGAGAAGGGATATTCCGTTCTCAATATCGATCTGAAGCCTCTGGATCTGCCGGGTGTAAACACCCTGATTGCCGATATCACCGATAGCGGACAGGTCTTCAATGCGCTGACGACGCATTTTGGCTTCGACGGGTTCGAACATGGCGCTCCGCCTTCCGCACCAGATGCTCTCGTGCATTTCGCGGCCATTCCCCGCGTTTTGATCGAGCCTGACAACGAAACCTTCAAAGCGAATGTCGTTGGCACCTACAATGTCATCGAGGCTGCGATGAAGCTCGGTGTCCGCAAGGTGATCATCGCATCGAGCGAGACGACATATGGCGTGTGTTTTGCAGAAGGGGACAAGGATTTCCACGCGTTTCCACTGGATGAGACCTACGATTCCGACCCCATGGATAGCTATGGCCTGTCGAAACTGGTGAATGAAAAGACGGCACGTGCGTTCGCCATGCGCTACAAGGCCGACATCTACGCGTTACGCATCGCTAATGTCATCGAGCCGCATGAATATTCCAAGTTCCCGTCCTTCCTCGACAACCCGATGTCTCGCAAACGCAACGCCTGGAGCTATGTGGACGCGCGGGATCTGGGCAATCTCGTCCATCTTTGCATCGAAAAGCACGGGCTCGGCTTCCAGGTTTTCAACGCGGTCAACGATACGATCACAGCCGATCTGCCGACCGCCGAATTCCTTGCCAAATACTGCCCAGACACGCCGATCCTGCGAGAGATGGCAACCAACGAGGCTCCGCTTTCCAATAAAAAAGCGCGCGAGGTTCTTGGTTTCAAGGAAGAGCATCCATGGAGACGTTACGTCGCCAGATAAGGCCTGGGCCAGCTATCCAACTTCCGTCCGAGCAAGACACGAATGGCAGATTCGTCACCCGAACCTGCCATTTGTTTTTGACGCCCGCATTTATCCCGTGACAGAAAAACATCTGCAAAGAATGTTTTCTCAACACTCCCAGTCCGGCTGTCCGCGCGCCCCTATTCCCATTAGATCAATCGTGTGAAACGTACATTTTGGCATCGACGCCAATGTTTGCTTGCAAGCTCTGAGCGGTTGAACGGTGGCGAAGTAATAATAAAACATGGCTCGTTGATCGCGCCTGCAACGGAAGAAGCCCGAGGCCTATTCAGCAAGTTAGACTATTTTGACAACTCCAGAACAAGGTATCCGCGGTTAATTCCTGGTCAAGAGCAAACCTATTCAGGTGGGCGTGTCATCCAGTTCGTCATGAGAGACCGTACCATGCACCGCGGCCTGCGCCGTGCGGGGCGAGGTGTCCTTGATCCACGAGTGCCTTGAGATGATCCTTAATGGTGTGACGGCTGGCATAGGTGACCCGGGCAGCCTCGGCGACCGTGATCCGCCCGTGCTCGCGCGCCAACTCAAGCAATGCGACGGATAATTCCGGCATGTCGGCGAGGATAATACGCTCACGCTCCATTTTCTTATCAAGCCGAGTCTTTTGTCGATGCAGGGCTCTTAAAAAGAACTCGAGCCAAAAGGTTCCAGTCGGGCTCAGCGCTGCGGATCGTTCCTTGCGTGCGACGAAGCGAGATGGGGCATCGAAACTAGCTGAGCGCATGCCCGATGCGCTGTACGTGATGCTTGGGCAGGACGGCATTGCCTTCTTCAGCCACTGCAATCTCCTGCACGGTCAGTCCAGTCGCGATCGCAAGGTCTTCTTCTTCATCGCCCTGACAGGACTGTGCGAGATTGCCGGCGCGCTCGGCCTATTGCTTTTTCGACTCCGCAAACTCGCAGGTTTTGCGCTGGCAACATACGCCGTCTATGTCTTTCCCGCGAACGTGAAACATGCCATCGACAGCATGAGGACCGCCGATCCGACGATCTGGTCGTGGATATACCATTGCATCCGCCTACCGCTCCAGCCTTTACTGGTATGGGGTGCACTGTTTGCCGGAGGAATAATCAACTGGCCTATCACAAAAAAGCATCGGTGATGCTCCACGCTCTGAACATCGCGCAGTTCGCGCGGCGCAAGCGTTGCCTGAGAAACGCTACGGCATGCATAGGTAGAAATGTCGATGCTCCAGCGATAAAAGCTTGCTCAACCCCATTTTTCGAGCAGCCCGCCTGAAGGGCCGTGGACCGGATCAGTCTCGGGTAAAGGAAGCGACGCAATCTTCTGCAGCATTCCCTTTGTGGCGGCTGATCGCTGGATATCGGCGTGCTGGTCCGCGGGATAAGCTCCAACGATCTGGAAATCTTCTGAGCTTCCGAGGTTCTGGTGACCTGTGCCAGCCGGCAGGAGGAGGCAGTCTCCTGACGAAACGTCTACCATTCGGCCGTCCGGGCCGCCGATTAGCAAGGTTGCAGTTCCACTTTTGACGCCCAGCACTTCATGGGCGCCGGCGTGATAGTGCTGGTAATCGAAGACGCCGTCTGTCCAGATCCCAGCCCAGGCGTTCAGGGCAAACAGCGTTTCAAAGTCATCGCCATCGTCGAGCTGAACCTGGTAATACAAAACGGGAAGCCGCTGATTGTTGGGTACCCAATCACTTGGCTCGAATACGATTGCCTCGACTTCCATGGCCGTTTCCTTCAAGACGAGGCCGGCTTGGTGCTCTCCCATCAATAGTCCTCATTCTTGCTTACCCGAAACAAGAACGATCGGGCGCAGCCATCGTTCCGAAGCCGACCGTTTGTGGAGCTTGGATGGGAGCCTCATCACGGGCTTGAAAGGCGTTTGAAGTCAGAAGGTGAGGGCTTTAGAATGCGTCAACGCGTTCCAAAGGCTGGAATTTCCATACTTATGATCCGGGATGATCTGGAGAGCAACAACGCCCAGCGGGCGGCAAGCCCGCCGCCGCCCAATCCCGTCCACCCGCATCGACCAATCGGGCACGGATCGGATCCAGCTTTTCTATTGCCATGTCCTTGTCGACGCCTTGTTTGCCGGAGACTCCAAAGTCATTCTCACTGTGGCAACGCTGATCTAGGTAGCAATCAGCGATGCCGAGTTGCCGTAAACCGTTGGCTCAGCCGTTCCTATCCGGAAAGGGAGTTCTTCGATTTACATTTCCCCGCAAACTCATTTGGTGCCTGTGATCTTGCACTCGAAGCGAGATTAGCGTTGCATATGGCGCGGATTTTCCTGATGAGGATATAACCCGAGAGACAGAAGCAGATCGAATTTGTTAGAATGATCGGCCACTCGGTTCTCAGGATGCCGAAAGTTGTCCACAGCGCGAAGCCAACGACCGTTAGTGCGTACATGCGTGCGGAGATCGCAGCTGTATCACCGGTTTTGAGTACCTTCCAGACCTGCGGCACAAAGCTCGTCACCGAGCAGATTGAGGCAAGATATCCTACCAATAATGTCGTATCCAATGATCGTCGTCCTCTACTTTAGACCGAGCGGATAGCGCTGGATCAACATGCTGTTTGGACCGCTTGTCACTAGGAACTTGCGCATTCGCTAGATTAAGCATGAACAGCTTTCAGCCACCTAAGATATGCACACTAAAGCCACTCTATCTCCGTCACGCGTATGATGATCTCATCCTCGGAAAGCTGGTTTTCCTGCCATTTACGGAATTGCGCCCACCAGACACGGTCGAGCTTATCCGTCATGATTTCGACAACAACGATCCCTCGCGAGGTCGCCGCTATCGCTTCACAAACTCTCTGCCGGAGCATTTGAGTGAAGGGTCACACCGCCAAACCGATCCGTCAGTTCGGCGCGGATGGAACCGAGCTTTTCGCGCACTAGCCTTTTTGTCAGCGGAAGCAGGATTTCGATAAGATGCGGCATTTCAAGTCCCGTGGTTGATCATTCTCTAACTTGACGGGTTGTAATCGGTTCCGCGGAACCGCGCGGGCGATAGTGGGTTCGCATATGGCTGGTTGGATCAATGCAATCCCGGACTGGCGCTTAAGGAGATGATCGCCCATGGAATTTCGGTCGCCTTACAGTCATGGCTTTGTGCGATGTGCCGTTTGCACACCAGCATGCGAGGTCGCTGATCCGGAATTTAACGCCAAGGCCATTTTTGAGCTTTCACGCCAGGGACACGATCATCACGTTGCCCTGATGGTGTTCCCTGAACTTTGCCTCCCCGGCTATGCCATCGACGATCTGCTCGGCCAGAATATTCTCCTCGATGCGGTCGAGGCGTCAATCGGTGCGGTTCTCACGGCAAGTGCGGACCTTGATCCAGTACTTTTGATCCGTGCCCCGCTACCGCGTGAGGGACGGCTATTTAACTGCGCTCTGGCGGTTCACGGCGGAAAAATCCTTGGGGTCGTGCCAAAGGCCCATCTGCCTAATTACCGTGAGTTTTACGAGAAACGATGGTTTGCTTCTGGTCGCATCATCAGGGATGCCGAAATAACTGTCGCCGGTAGGTCGCGGATCACTGGCCGTATTGGAAAGAACGAGCGAATGACTGGTGCGCAAGATTGCAACGAGCTGTTCCCCAAACAGTTTTAGGAGAAAGCGTTTAGGCATCTCTTGTCCGTTGCGGATGTGCTGACCATGGGTCTCGCCCACTTCCGCGCCGGGTTTGCCGTTTACCTCAGTCAGCTGCGCGCGGCTCGCGTGCTCGACAAGAACGCGGCACGCGGTTTCGGCAACATCCGAGGGTGCCGAGAGCGGTCGCAATGCGTCGCTGGCTTCAGCAGAAACGCTTGTCGTTTCTCGCTGTCGCGTAGCGCCCTTCCGCCTTGCGACGTTGAGGTACGTCTCGAAATACCACGGCCACCTGCTTTGCTCCTAGCTCGCCAACGGGCGTAGCTTCAACCTCATACCAGCGCCCCAACGCATCGGCCCGGTGGTCGAACCGCTCGGATTTGCCTCCACGCGCAATTCTGCCAAAGGTTTCGATCCAGAGCGGCTCGTGCTTCGGTGCCATGTACAGTATGGATCGACCTACCGGATCTATCACTCCGGTCTGTTTTTCGAACGAAGGGTTTGTCATCAGGAACGTATAGTCGAAGGGTCTATCGTTTTCGTCGAACAACACCTCAAGCACACAAAACCAGTCTGCTATGCCATCGAATAGCAGGCGGTACTGCGCTTCGCTTTCGAAAAGTGCCGCCTCGGCACGCTTGCGGGCGTCGATGTCGATGTTGATACCCGCCCATTTTTCGATCCTTCCCGCCGCGTCAAGTACTGGCGCTGCGCGGACATTGGTCCAGCGCCACCCGCCGTCCGGGGCGCGAAGTCGAAACTCGGCGTTGACAAAATTGCATGCTGCCATTGCCGCTCGCCATTGCCGTTCTGCAAATGCCCGGTCATCGGGGTGGACCGCGTCCAACCAGCCGTACCCGAGCCACTCGTCCAGTGTCTGGCCAGTATAGGACCGCCAACTCGGGCTGTCGGTCGTAACGACACCCGATGCGTCCGTTTCCCAAACGGCTTGAGCCACGGTACCTATCAAGAGACGATGCCGGGCGTTGCTCTCTCGCGTAACGGCTTCAAGTCTTGCCGTTTCGGCCAGTTGCGCCTCGGCGCGGGCAAGGCGTTCCTCCAGCAATTTTATCGTTTTGGAAGCCTCCACGGCGCATGTCTCCCGGTTTAGTAACAGGTCGCTCAGGGAAATTTTAAATCATGTTGAGGACCTAACGCTTTCAACGCGCATATCGTCCCAGCATCGCAGAATCGCGTCGTTGACGAGAACATGCTCCACTTAAATCCAAGCTAACGCTAAAATAGTCAACGGCATGTCTGGAACACCTCAGACGCTTCTTGGTTCGTCCGCGTATCGATATCGATTACAGCGAGGATCACGAAAATGAAGGCTTTGACCTGGCACGGCAAGCACGACATCCGTTGCGAGAGCGTTCCCGACCCTGAAATCCAGGATGGCCGGGATGCGATCATCAAAGTCACGGCCTGCGCGATCTGCGGTTCCGATTTGCATCTCTACAACGGCATAATGCCGGAAATGCATCACGGCGACATCATGGGCCACGAAACCATGGGGGAGGTCGTTGAGGTTGGCACGGACAATAAGAAGCTGAAGGTCGGCGATCGTGTCGTCGTACCTTTCACGATCGCATGCGGCGAATGCTTCTTCTGCAAACGTGGGTTTTTTTCAGGATGTGAACGATCAAATCCGAAACCGGAAAAAGTCACCAAAATGTGGGGTAATTCGCCGGCCGGGCTGTTTGGGTACACCCATCTCTTGGGCGGCTATAGCGGCGGGCAAGCGGAATATCTGCGGGTGCCTTTCGCTGATGCGGGTCCGATCAAAGTGCCGGACGGTTTGAGCGACGATCAGGTTCTGTTTCTTTCAGACATTTTTCCAACCGGATACATGGCGGCAGACTTTTGCAACATCCAGCCGGGAGATACGATAGCCATCTGGGGATGCGGTCCCGTCGGCCAGATGGCGATCAAATCGGCCTTCATATTAGGAGCAGAACGGGTCATCGCCATCGACAGTGTGCCAGAGCGGCTGGCGTTGGCAAAGATGTCTGGTGCGATCGCGCTCGACTATCTCGAAGGCGACATCTACGATCAGATCATGGAATTGACCAATGGTCGTGGCGCTGACGCATGTATAGATGCAGTGGGGACGGAATCCGACCCATCCGCAAGCTGGGATGCGCGCATCGACCGGATCAAGGTGGCGACGTTCATGGGAACGGACAGGCCACACGTTCTTCGCCAGGCCATTCATTGTTGCCGTAATTTCGGTACGGTCTCGATTGTCGGAGTTTACGGCGGCTTCCTCGACAAGATCCCAATGGGATCAGCAATCAACCGAGGACTTACCTTCAAAATGGCCCAGACCCCGGTTCAGCATTATTTGTTGGTTCTGATGGATCGCATCCAAAACGGCGAGATTGATCCATCCTTTATCATCACACACACCGGCAAGCTCGAAGACTGGCCAGACCTATACAAGACCTTCCTTGAGAAGAAGGACGGTTGCGTCAAGGTTGTCCTCAAGCCGTGAGGGACTTAACCATATAATCAGCCGACTCTACGAATGCTTAGCAATCGTCACTGGTGCCTTTAGAGCATCGGTCTGGACGAGCGACGTTTCGATGGCTAACGCAAGCTGCTGCGTTGGCAACGGGTTTATGCGTCAGAATTTTAGTAAGATGTTCCGCGTAATGAAGACCAAATTTATCAAAACGACTATTTGGTTCAACAGATCAAGCGGCTCATCTGCTGAGCGAGGAAGCTCGCATTCTACCGAAGGGTTTTGATTGTCAACTTCATGCCCGGTATGTTTGAGGTTGCCCATAAAACAGAAGGCCGACCCAAAGGACGGCCCAACTAATCAGCGCTAGCCGATTTGTTCATTCTGCGCGCCGCTATCCGGGCGCGCTGGTCCTAGCACGGGCTCATCCCCCATCGGCACGTTTTCGAAGACAGTGAATTGCCCCTTCAGATCGACTGATGGGCCTTCGTTCCACGCGCTGGAGGCGGAACGGAGCCATCCGATGCCGCGGCGAAGAAATCGTAATTGTGGGTCTGATCTTCTTTTTCCTGCGGAAAGCTATTCGGGATTGGGAGTGCGCCTTCGTGTCCGCCTAACTCTTCGATAACTGCCAGCCTTTGTTGCTGATGCATGGTATCGCGAGCGATCATGAAATGAAGCATGTCCTTCATGCCGTCGTCGTGTGCGGCATTGTAAAGACGGGTGGCGAGCACCCGGCCGGTGCTTTCTGCCGCGACGTTGCAGTACATATACGCAGCAAGATTTCCGCTCGCATAGATATGGGACATATCGAACGGCACCCCTTCCGAATTGCCGGGAAAAGCTGCCATTCCAGTCGAGAGAATGTGCCTGTGCAGCATGCCTTCAACCACATGGCGTGGCTTTTCACCGCCCATAACTGCGCCCACTATTCCATCGGCTGCACCTGCCACGGCCAGACTAGCCGGGGCCTTGTCAAGATTGAGTGCAACAGCCGTCGCAAGCATCTCGATATGACCGATTTCTTCAGTTGCTGTGTGCAGCAGCATGTCGCGATACTTGGTGGTAGGGCAGCGCGCGCCCCACGCTTGGAAAAAGTACTGTATGCAAACACGAATCTCGCCCTCAACGCCTCCTATTGCTGAAGCATGCGCGCAAAAATCGGATCGGGTGCAGTGACGCTCACAAGATACTGTTAACGCTTATCGAAGCTGAACATTGGCCTCTCCTACTGTCTTGACCGTTGGTTACGCGGCCCGAGCATGGAGGTGCTGGCATGGTTCCTGGATAAATGCAGAAGGTCAGATTTGTTAGGATAGTAGAAAACCTACAAGATATGGGCGACCGTTTACGACAATATCTACAAGGGGTTTCTGGACCGGGCGCCGCGTGAACTGGCGCAATCGCAGTTTGGTATCGCACTTAAAAAGTAGATTGGCCAAAGACGAATGCTAGATTTTGTAATTCAATTGCATTACTATTAGGAATCAATCTGGAGATAGCTATGGCTGCAAATGCGCTCGTTCAAACTCGTATCGATGCTGACGTTCGTGACCGGGCGTCCCTCGTTCTGGAAGGTATGGGACTTACGGTGTCAGACGCGGTTCGCATATTGCTTACGAGGACCGCCAATGAGGGCATGTTGCCGCTTGAACTTCTTTCAGGCAGCGAGGCTCACGATACCTGGTTTCGTGCAAAGGTGCTTGAGGCGCTAAATGACACAAGACCGGATATTTCCGACGATGAAGTGGAAGCCCATTTCGAAAAGCGTCGGCATTCTGCGCGCAATAACGCGGCGGGTATAACGTCTTGAGACTAACGTGGTCCGCGTTTGCCTTATCGGATCGCGACACAATTTTTACTTTCATCGAGTTGGAGAACGCGGCCGCTGCCATTTTGGTCGACGAACGTATCGTCGTTGCAGTCCGTCGCCTGATCGATTTTCCAGCAAGTGGCAGGGCCGGAAGAATTGCTGGGACACGTGAACTTGTAATCAGCGGAACGCCTTACGTCGCAGTATATACGATCACAGAAGCTACGGTTCGAGTACTGCGTATTTTGCACGGGGCTCAGGAATGGCCTGAAGCTTTTTCAATCAGTTAGCCTTAGCCTAATAGCTTTCGGATCAAGGTGTTTGCAGTTCGATTTCATTCAAGGTGGGCAGCTCGCTGATCATTGAATTTCATTGACGTATCTGTGATTATTCGTCGTTGCTCTATGCTCTGAACAGAGAACCGGGACGGCAATTTGATCATAGGCCACTTCATCAATCGTCAGGACCGCCGCTGGGCGTTTGAGATTTAGCCATTTCTCATCCTCCTCGTTTGCAAGGTCGGCCGCTACCTGCTCCCTGATCGCCGAGATCCTGATCCCGTACTTCTCCAGAAGATGCAAATAAAAGAGTGGGGGCATGTCTTCCGGCGTGTCCGGCAAATCGGGCACCCGTTCACGAGGAAGCACCAGCTCTCGGGCGGGGAAAAGCAGCGCGTGGCGATCGCCCGTGCTTTCGCCTCAAAGCCGAAACTCGTTATCTGTGACGAGATCACCTCTGCTCTGGATGTATCCGTGCAGGCGTCGGTGGTGAAATTGTTGCTGGAACTTCAGAGGGCAAGCGGCACGGCTTACCTGTTTATTACCCACGATCTCAACCTCATTCGCCAGATCGCTCACCGTATTGCCGTCATGTATCGCGGGGATCTGGTCGAAGTCGTGAAGGCAGACGAGATCGATAGCGCCGAGCGGGCCGAATATACCCGCAACCTGATAGCAGCCGTGCCTCGCGCCGCCGCACAGTACAATTGGTTATATCGCAAGGAGCATGACAATGGACCCGAAATCCCTCGTGGAACGGATCGACGAAAACGCTTGCCTCGATTTCCTCTCGCAGATGGTTCAACACAAAAGCCACTCGGAAACAGAGGGCGAGAAGGATCTTGCCCGCTGGATGGCCGCGGAGCTCAAGAAAATCGGTGTCGAAGCCGAGCTTCAGCCGTTTGATGAGGGGCGCCGCTTCAACACCATCGGTCGCCTGAAAGGCGAGGGGGGTGGCAAGAGCTTGCTTTTCAACGGCCACCTCGACACCAACCCGGTCACCGAAGGCTGGACGGTCGACTCTTACGCGGGTCTGGTCGACGACAAGTACATTTACGGTATCGGCGTGTCGAACATGAAAGCGGGCGACGGTGCCTATTTCTGCGCCGTCAAGACGTTGCTGGAGGCTGGGATCAAGCTGAAAGGCGATGTGATCCTGACCTTCGTTGTGGGCGAGTTGCAGGGTGGCATCGGGACGCTTGCGGCGATTAAAAACGGCGTCAAGGCGGACTATTTCATCAACAGTGAGCCTAGCGATCTCGTCGCCGTGACGATGCATGCGGCCGCACTCAGCTACGTCATCGAATTAACCGGTCATACTCGCCATCTTTCGAAGCGAGAAGAATCCGTCGATGCGATTGCTGCTGCCTGCGATATCATTCCACGCATCTACTGCATGACATTCAGCGGAGCGAAGAGCGACGTTCACCGCTCGATCAACCGTGGTCACGTTGGTGTCGTGCATGGCGCACTCGGTCGCGATCTTGAAGAATGGCGGCCACCGCAGGTCGCGGATTTCGTGCGTCTGAAGGGCTCGTGCCGCTATGCGCCCGGCCAGACCCAGGAAGGCGTACTCGAAGACCTTGATCGGGAGCTGCGTGCGCTGGAAGAACGGTTCCCCGGCCTGAAAGCAAAACTCGTCCCCGAGCTCATCGAAGGCCGCCCTCTGATGCCACCATTCGAGGTCTCCCCTGAATCGCCTATCGTAAAATCGATCAATGCAGCCTATGAGACCGTGCGCGGTGAAAAGCAGCCGACCGGCGCAATCACGCCGACGCGTTTTTACGGCACGGATGCGGGACATCTGTATCACGAACTCGGCATAGAGGGCATCGTTTGCGGGCCGGGCGGGCGGTACAACACCATGCCTGACGAGCGGGTAGATATTGTCGACTTCCTCGACATGATCAAGGTCTATATTCTGACGATTTTGGATATCTGCGAAGTGGCGTAGAGATCCCTGTGGATTGACCTCATTTCTAGAGATGTTTGCCGGAATAGCGAAGCTTTTGATTACCTTAGCTCACGCATTCCGGCACGTCTCTTACCTTAATCAATCGTGTGAAACGTACATTTTGGCATCGACGCCAATGTTTGCTTGCAAGCTCTGAGCGGTTGAACGGTGGCGAAGTAATAAGAAACATAACTCGTTGATGGCGCCTGCAACGGAAAAAGCCCGAGCCCTGTTCAGCAAGTTAGACTATTTTGACAACTCCAGAACAAGGTGTCCGCGGTTAATTCCTGGTCAAGAGCTTAGACCGTGATTGGAGCCGCAATTTACAGTGTCCAGTTGTGCTTCCTGGCAAGAGCGGTCTTGACGATAACTGTGCGGGTTTAGCAGCCTCCGTCTTGCTGTGAGGGCTCGCAATCCAACAAGCGTCGTGACGGGAATACAGGCAAAGTTTTAAAGGAACTCTATCTGTGTTGCACGCTTTACCGGTGGCATCATCAAAGGAGTCACCAGATGGCATTCATCGAAGCAAAAGATGGCACGAAACTGCATGTCAAGGATATGGGAGAGGGTCGCCCGGTCATCCTCATCCACGGCTGGCCGCTGACCGGCGATATGTTCGAATACCAGACAGTCGCTCTGCTGGAAGCAGGCTTCAGGGTCATCACCTATGACCGTCGTGGTTTTGGCCAGTCTGGACATCCTGCACGCGGCTACAACTATGATACCTTCGCGGACGATCTGGCCGCCGTCATTGATGGCCTTGAACTCCAGAGTGTTTCGCTTGTCGGCTTTTCCATGGGCGGCGGCGAGATAGCTCGTTATCTCTCACGCCATGGCGCCTCGAAGGTATCGAAAGCAGTTCTTGTCGCGTCGGTTGCGGGTTATCTTCTCAAGGATGAAAGCAACCCTGATGGTGTTGATGTCAGCGTCTTCGAAGGCATGAAGAAGGATATTCGCAAGGATCGCTTCGACTTCCTGCAAAGCTTTGCCAAGACATTCTATGGCGTCGGCTTCGTGACCAGCCCGGTCAGCCAAGGCGTGCTGGATTGGTCATTCGTTCTTGGTGTCATGGCAAGCCCGAAGGCTACAATCGATTGCGTTGACGCATTCGGCAAGACGGACTTCCGGCCAGATTTCGCGGCGTTTACAGTTCCAACGCTTGTCATCCACGGCACGGGCGACAAGACGGTGCCAATCGATCCGACAGGCCGAGCGGCTGCGAACGGTATCGCGGGAGCAAAGCTCATCGAGTATGACGGCGAACCTCATGGCCTTTTTGCGACCGTACCTGATCGCCTGAACCAGGACCTGATTGAGTTTCTTGCCTGATTTGAAGGGTGGGCGCATGCCAGCATGCGCCCACTGTCTCAATAATCAGACCTCATTTCAAAATATGTCAGCGCGGAAATCTCGCCAGTCCTTTGGCCAGTATAGGCCCTGTCGGACGACCGGTTGGTGATCCCCCCGCCTGTTCGAGCGTGATCTCGTATAGCTGATTGTCACGCGGGGTTGGCAATGCGGGCCCATAAAGGCGAGCCGAGTGAACGCCCTCCAGCAATCCAAGCGAAACAGGCCCCATTTCCCGAGATGGAAGTGTCCAAACCTCTATCGCCTTATCGTTCGGCACAGCAAAGTCAGCCAGCATACGTATCGTCGCTTTCTCATTTCCAAAGTCCTCGACAACAGCTTGAACCTCTCCGGCCTCATTGATCAAAACGGCGACGACAAGCGGCTCTATCGTGCGAGTGAGGCTGTAGCCAAGACCGATCGCAAGCAATAATGCAGCGGCAATCGATGAAAGCGCCGCGATCTTCCAGCCTTTGCTGTTATTGTCATTCGCGACCGGGGGGACAGGCGTGTCGCTTTTCGCATGTTGCGCAGGCAGCGCCGATTCAATGCGATGCCACAAGGCCTCGTTGACGGTTGCCGGTGTAACAGCGGTGTCCAGCGGCAGAAAACGCTCGCGGCTTGCGGCAATCGCGGCCTTCAGTTCGGGATCGCGCTCCATGGCTTCCTCGATTTCCGTGGCGGTGGCGCTCTCGGTCAAACCCAGCACATATTCATCGGCGAGGGTTGCTATGTCCTTGCGGTCATATGTCATGCCATGCACTCCCGAAGCGTCAGAAGCCCGCGCCTGATCCAGGACTTCGCGGTCCCGAGCGGAATGCGCAGTCTTCCGGCGATCTCCCCATGAGAATATCCTCCAACATAGGCCATCAGGATACCGTGCCGCTTCGTTTCATCGAGCGATCCGAGGCATTCGTGCAAACGGGATTGTCGATCCAGCCGGTGCCACGCCGCCATGATTGTGTCTGCCTGCTCGGCTTCCTGAAGGGTTTCGACCTCTTCGACTAAATGTTCACGTTTGCCATCCCGCAGGAGATTGAGCGCTCTGTTCCGGACGATGGCATAAATCCATCCCCGCGCGGAGCCACGGTCGGCACTGTATTGATAAGCGTGGGTCCATATTCGGATAAAGGCTTCCTGCACCACCTCTTCGGCAAGCTCGCGACGCCTGACGATGCGTTGCGCCACAGCGACCAGCCGTCCGGCTTCCTGATCGAAAATACGACGCAGTGCCAATCGGTCGCCCTTGGCGCAGGCGGCAAGCGCCTTATCCAGATCATCCGGCCCAGAGCCCATCAATATCCTTACCCTCCCCTGATGCCGACGTTGAACATCGTCAGCCTTCTGGAACTATACCCATCCAGCCAGCGAATGGATGCAGTATCAAGATTATTTTTATAGCCTGCATCCAAACGCATCCTCTGCGGTGTCTTCAATCAAGAAGGGTCAAGAGCCGAGTGCCTGAAGCCTTCTTGAACATTGAACGCACGGGAGAAAGACATGAAGACCATTCGTTTCGCACTAATCGCCTCCGTTGCCTTTGCCGCCACGGCATCTACAGCCTTTTCGGCACCCGTTCTCGGGCTGACGGGCGACAAGACACTCGTCATGTTCGATACCGAAAAGCCCGCGGTGACAAAGACCATGGACGTAACCGGCGTCGATAAGCTCGTCGGCATCGATTACCGCCCCGGCAACAAGACGGTAATCGGCGTTACCCCGGATCATCGCATCGTCACCATCAATCTTGAAAGCGGCGCTGCCACCGATCTCGCGAAAATGGACAAGATGCTGACGATGACGGAGGCTCCGGTCGTCGTCGACTTCAACCCGATGGCGGACCGTCTTCGTTTCATGACTGGCACCACCAACCACCGCGTCCATCCTGATACCGGTGCAGTCACAGTAGACGGCGTGCTGGCCTTCGAGGATGGCGACATGCATAAGGGCGAAACGCCGAACATTGTCGCTGCCGCCTATACCAACTCCATCGGCAAGCCGGAAAAGACCGCGATGTACAACATCGACGCGACCATAGGTGCTCTGATCCAGCAGACCAAGCCGAATGACGGTACTCTGAAGGCAATCGGCAAGCTTGGGTTCAAGGACAAACCCGCAACCTATGCCTTCGACATTCAGGGCATGGAAGGCGGCAAGAACACCGCCTATCTCGCTGCAAACAAGATGCTGTACACCGTCAATCTCGAAACGGGTGCCGCAACGGAGGTCGGTGCTATTACCGGCACGGAAAACGAAGTTCGCGATATCGCTGTGCTTCCGGCCATGTAATACAGGAATACGGACGGAGGCATCTAGCAGCAATTTGCCGCCGTCCGCGTTTCCGCTTTAGAGGCCGAATTTTTGGAAGAGCAATCCAGATATCTGATTACTTGCAGGGTCAACGATTACAGTGAACTATGCCGAGATACTGCCCCTTAAGTGGCAGCAGTACTTTAAAGCGTGCCATCTTGGACCCAAACACTGACACTGCCGCCGTTTGTCGGAAACGTCGCTTTGCCATTGTCGCCGACCACGATCTGAGCATGGTAATGGCCAAGCAAATCGACGTAAGTTACGCCAGCGTGATCCGTTCCAAGATCTGCGAGCTTCTCCCCGGCCTCGCCGTTGGACATCACGACGACGCAGCCAGGCAATCCGTCTGCGCCGTGACGAATGAAGCCGATGCAATGAGGATCATCAAACAGGTCCGTCTGTGGGCCGTGTGCGAAACGTCTGCGGGCGTTGATGATTGCCGGCAGGCATCCGATCGCTGGCATCTCGACCGCGCGATGCTCGCCGTCCTTGTCGTCCGTATAGCTTGCGCCATAAAGGTCAGGGTAGAAAACGCAAGGGATGCCTTGATTGCTCAGCAGGATAAGCGCATATGCCAACGGCTTGAACCAGGGCTCGACGGCGGCTTCGAGTGATTGAAGCGGCTGCGTATCGTGGTTGTCAACAATCGTGACAGCATGATCGGGGTGCACGGAGACGAGCGATCCGTCGAAGATCGTCCGCATATCGAAATCGCCACCAGCCTTTGACGCCTCGTGGAAACGGTGGTGCAGCGCCACGTCGAACACGGTCAGTTGGTGATCGACGAGGTCCAGGTAGCTCTTCAGCGTTCCCATGTCCGGATGCCAGTATTCGGCAACCACGAACAAGTCTTCCCTGACGGTCTGGCGCATGTGGCCAACCCAGTCGCGGAAGAACCAGGCCGGGATGTGCTTTGCTGCGTCGAGGCGAAAACCATCGACACGTACCTGATCTGACAGCCAGCGACCCCAGTATTTCAGTTCTTCGTAGACAGCGTTGTTGCGAAACTCGACATCGGCACCCATCAGATAGTCGAAATTGCCGAGCTCGTTATCGACCTCGTCATTCCATTCGCCATCGCCATACTCGTTGACCAGTCGGAATACGCCGGTCTCCGTGGGATTTTCGATGACATCGACACCGCTGAAGCATTTTTGGTCCCAGACGAACTGTGAATGAGCTCCGCCACGCCCGGGGAAGGTAAAGCGGGTGTAGGCCAGCGCCTCGAACGCATTGTCCTCCATCCGATTGCGGTCGTCCGGGTTCACACGACGTACGTGGACGGTTTCCTTCTCGTCTGCGCCCATCTTATGATTGAACACGACGTCGTGTATCACACCGATACTGTTCTCGTTCAGTACCCGACAGGCATGTTCAAGTGCGGTCTTGTCGCCATACTTGGTCGCTACCGTACCCTTCTGATCGAACTCGCCGAGGTCGAACAAGTCGTAGGTGTCGTAACCAACGGAGAATCCACCAGAGGAACCTTTGTAAGCTGGGGGAAGCCATACATCCGTGATGCCAATGGCCGCCAGGCTCTCAGCCTTTTCCGCTATCTCCTTCCACAAACCACCTCCATCTTGCGTGTACCAGTGGAAAAATTGCAGGAGCGTGCGTTGCGTCATGGCGAACCTCGTTGATGTGGCGGCGATTAACGGAATGAAGCGCAATTGGTTTCGAGCAACCAACCGCCAGATATTTTTATTTTCCTTCGCTCGCTCTTTCTCCGGTCTCGTGCGTTTGAGGGCAGTGATAGCGAAGTTGGAGATTGGGGTTCGCCTGTCTCAGTGGCGGGACGTCAGCGGAACCAAGCTCACCTTGGAACCTGTTAGAAACGCTCGACGCATCGCTTCGGCCAATCGCTACCGTGGATGAGGGAACGCCACCATGACCGTGCAAATTATTCGCATATTAGCGGAACCGATGGGCCTTGACCTTCCGCTGAACCAGCTCGGTGAAGGCGCGCATTATGATCACGCGACCCACCGGCTGTTCTGGGTCGATATCGAGGGCAAAACGATCCACGTTCTCGACGTCGTTTCCAAAGCGCATTCGAGCTGGACGCTCACAAAAAAGGTTACGTTCGCTGTTCCGAAAGACGGGCAGTTGTTGTTGTGCCTTGAAGACGGTGTTTACGTTTTCGACCCTCAGCTTGGCGAGGAGACAGCGATCGCCACGCTCGACTTACCCCGCGATCATCGCCTCAACGATGGCAAGGTTTCGCCAGAGGGACGTCTGTGGGTTGGCACGATCGATACGTCCGACGCCCCTTCAGAGACTGCCGGGCTATTTGTACTCGACGAGAACGACCTGAAGCTGGTCGAAAGCGGCTATGAGAACGCAAACGGTAAGTCCTGGAGCCCTGACGGGACAATCATGTACCATGCCGACACCGCGCGCTCGACGATATGGCAATATGACTATGATACTCAATCGGGAAAACTTTCTGGCAAGCGCGAGTTTGTCACGGTTGATTGTGGCAACCCTGACGGCCTCTGCGTTGACGACAATGGGCGGATTTATGCCGCAATCTACGGGGGAGCCCGCATCGACGTGTTCGAACCGGACGGACGAAAAATAGCTCAGGTCGCTGTACCCGTTCCGAACCCTACGAGCTGCACATTTGCGCCGGGCGAGCCTAACATGCTCTACATCACCACCGCATATAACGGGATGGACGAAGATGAGCGCAAGAAATATCCGTTAGCAGGCGCTATGTTTAATGAGGAGCTTTCGGCGATATCTTGATGTGAGAGGGCGGCCTTTTGGCCGCCCTTAGAGTCTTATGCGATACCGTCGCCGCCGGTTGCACCGAACACTTCGCCTGTCAGATAGCTGCCCTCCTGACTGGCCAAGAGAACATAAAGCGGGGCAATCTCGACCGGCTGGCCTGGACGGCCGAACAGGGTCTGCTCACCGAACTTGGTGACCTTCTCTTGCGGCTGGCCGCCAGACGACTGCAACGCGGTCCAGAAAGGACCGGGCGCAACGACGTTGGCACGAATGCCTTTTTCGATCAGTTGTGCTGCCAGAGCTTTTGTGTAAGCGACGATGCCGGCTTTCGTCGTTGCGTAGTCGAGCAAGATCGCCGATGGATCATACGCCTGAATGGATGCAGTCGTGATGATTGCGGCGCCTGCGGGAAGGTGTTCGACGGCCTCCTGAGAAATCCAGTGCATCGCGTAAAGGTTGGTTTTTAGTGTCTTATCGAAGTCGTCGGAAGTAACCTTCGAGATGTCCTTGCGATGCTGTTGGCGGCCAGCGTTGATGACCAGGATATCAAGACCGCCGAGAGCATCGACAGCCTTACGAACGAGTTCGCGGCTCCATGTCTCTTCAGTGATGTCGCCGGGAAGAGCGACAGCTTTGCGGCCTTCCGCTTCGATTAGAGCAATAACTTCTTTAGCGTCGCTTTCCTCGCTGTCCAGGTAGGAGATCGCGACGTCTGCACCTTCGCGCGCATAGGCGATAGCTGCCGCACGGCCGATCCCGCTATCGCCACCTGTTATGAGCGCCTTGCGACCGGTCAACTTGCCGGCACCCCTGTAGCTCGTCTCACCATGGTCAGGCTTCGGATCCATGTCAGCGGCAAGACCAGGCATCGGCTGCGGCTGTTCAGGGAATGGCGGCTTTGGGTATTGTTGGCGCGGGTCTTGCATCGTTAGCCGATCAGTCATTTTTTTCTCCTTGGTGATCTTTTTGCGTTTGGTAGTTTGTGTCAGGCGCAAATTCTTCGTGCAGAACCGAGAGCGTCATCAGGTGGGCAAGGTGGGTCAACCCTTGTGGAAGGTTCCCGAGGAAGCCGCCGGTATCTGGATCAATCATTTCCGAGAAAATGCCGACACTGGCCTTCAACGCATCGTTTAGGGCATCGAACCTTTGCAATGCCTCCTGTCGATTTCCAAGAATGGCGTGCGCCTCTATCATCCAGAAAGAACAGGCAAGAAAGCATCCTTCTTCCTTCTCTGCCCCACTGTATCGGTAATGGAAGTTTCCCTTGCCGAGTTCTCGGTCGATGGCGTCAATCGTCGCTTTCAACCGCTCGAAACCGTCGAAGCCGAAACGTACCGCCAAGGCCAAGGAGGCATCCAGCTTTTGGGAGCCGGGGTACATAACGAAAGCCAGCTTTTCTTCTGACCAGCAGTTTGTCTCAATCCAGTCTTTAACCCGGTCTCGCTCCCTTTCCCAACGGTCACGGCAGGTCGTGGGAAGTTGTCCCTGATCTGCAAGCTCGACTGCACGAGCAAGCGCTTGCCAGCAACTGACTTTGGACATGGTGTAATGCTGATTTTCCTCGAGCTCCCATATGCCGGCGTCACGCATCCGCCACCTGTCAGCGCACTCATCAGCAAGATGAGCCAAGAGCTCCGCGCTCGAAGCATCCAAGATATTCCCGCTGTCGACAAACTGAGATGCTGTCTCGAAGATATCTCCGTAAATACCATGTTGGTGTTGATTGGTGGCTAGATTGCCCACAACGACCGGGGATGACTGGCGGTAGCCAAGCGCTTCGATCTCCTTCACGTCTTCGACCAGTTCGCCGTCGAGAGTGTAACAGACCCTCGGTCCGTGTCGCTTCAGTTGTGACAGAAGCCAAGAGAACGCCGCTTTCGCTTCAGGCTCAGCTCCTGCTGCCAGAAATGCCTTGATCGTATAACCGGCATCTCTAATCCAGGCATATCGGTAGTCGTAGTTTTTTTCTCCGCCGATGCGTTCGGGAAGCGATGTGGTCGCAGCGGCTGCAATCGCACCCGACGGCGAGTAAAGAAGAAGCTTGAGTGCAAGCGCGCTGCGCACGAAAGAGGTCCTGTCGGGGCCGTCATAATCGATGCTCTTCGCCCAGATTCGCCACTCGTCATCTGATATGTCGATACGGTGGTCTATGTCCTCGATTTTCGGAACGACAAGGGGTTCGTCTCGGCCAGCGACAATCGCGATCGTCTTGCGCTCACCTCGGGATACAGCGAAGCAGCCGCTGACGCCTTCGTCTTCCCATTGGCATTCGACACCGTCGCTATGCAACAGAAGACCAAGCACGGTCTCGACGTGAAATACGATATGTTTCCCGATCGTCGAATGGTAAGGATTCGCAGTGTTGCCGCGGCGTCCGAGCTTCATCGCAATTTGGAATCTTACCGAGCCGCTGACCCCATCAACCCGGCGCGCAAGCTCAGCCCAAGGCAATCGACCAGCAGTCCCGCTGTTTATGGATTCCGTCAGCACCGCGACGCCTCCGACGGTCCGGAAAGTCGTTTCAAGCACGTTGCTGTCTGTCCGGTACGTTCGAGTCACTGTGTAAGGTTCATCAGGCTCGATTAGAAAATATCCGCCTTCCTCGGCATCCAGCAATCGATCGAACAGGGGAGGCGAATCCATGTTCGGTACGCACCACCAGTCAATTGATCCATCCTTGCCCGACAAGGCAACGGATCGTCCCTCCCCAAGGGCAGCGTAATCCTCAAGAGGCAAATAGCCATTAAAGCGGGCAACCGTGCTGAACCCAGCTTTGGAACTCGCTTTTAAGCCAGGAATTACTTGCGATAACAAGCCTGTCATCGCGGAAGTCTCCTGACAGATGCCGTCGCGCGAGTTATAGCCGATAGACCAGCAATTAGGGAACCTCTTGCTAGAGTGGCCTCAACGACGCGAAACTCTCGGCGGGCAACGTACTTTTTTGCTGATCCCGCGACCCTAGCCTTGCTGGGACCGTCGATCGGTGCAAGTCGATTAGCTCCAGAGGGCTCGACTAGCTGACGTGCTGGCTCAAGACGGTCTGGATCGCGAGTTGTCCCGGTAGCCCATTCGGCGCTCGCGAACTGTTGGGCAATCGCGAGATCGATACCCGCGCTCGCGCCGGTGGCAACAATCCTGTTTGACAATTCCATGCTCCGCAGTGCTGCAAGTCTTCAAGGCCGATGATGAAACGGCGCGGTCTCAAACGAGACCTAAGCACTCAACGGGAGTAAGATCAAAAGGTTCAACGGAGACAAAGACTTATATTTTACACCATAAGACTTTTGCTCTTCGCTCGTTCTACCCTTGCCAACCTTTTCTGGTTGAGGCGAGCGAACTGGATTATGATATAGCAGTTTGGTCGCCTACCAGCGGGCATTACCACCTTTCCTCTGCGAGGCCTTGGAAGCGGGCATGGTGGTGCTGGTGAAGCTGCTTTGCATTGGCAAGAGAAGTGCTCGACCGCCTCATCAGCCGCCTGTAGATCGTCGACCATGCTGTTCCGCGATGGCTGCCGGTTCATTCGTTCGTATCTTGCCAGATATGACGGTCAATGGTTCGCTGCAACTTGGCATCTGAATTTGCGGAAATGAAACAAGCCGCGATCAAATTCTGTCGTCTTTCTCTACGGATGGGCCTGCGTGGGCTCGTCGAATGACTCTATTTCTCAAAAACCACTGTGTCGAGGAAACGATTACTCGTCATCGCCAGACGATTGACCTCACCAGCAAGAGCGAAAATCTGACGAGATGAGCATTACGACAGATTTTGTGGGTGAACTTGCGCGCGACGCGAACCGGATCGCGTCGCATATCTGAACTACCAAAAAGGTGCATGCTCGAGCGAGCCGTCTTAATCATTCGCGAACTTCGCGAAGAAATCGGATTATCACAGGGGCCGGGTCGAGATGCAGCATTCGACATTCACACCACCGCCTTGGCGATTGAACACTGATGGCGTGACGATTCCGAAATTACCCAAGGCCTTTTGACCGCAGCGACTATGATCAAAGGGCAGCACCAAGAACCTGAAGCGCGCTGACGATCGCGAAGAGCGCAGAGAGCTTGATCATATGAGCGATCAGAAGTTACTAGAAGCAGTACGCCTTCTACCATCAGTCAGCGCTATCGATTTCGGTCCCTGAAAGCGAAATCGATTGATGTGCCAGACGCACAGCAATAGGTTTGGAAGCCTCTCGACGGTCAGATGAGTGAAATCTCATGTCGCTCCAGGGGTTTGAGTTTGATTACGTGAATCGGGCCAGTTAATCTGTGGCGGTTTCGATTTCTTATCGCCTAATGCTGAAACCCATTTAGGGTATGAGCCTGCTTACTCGCAGGTTTTCGAACAACGCAACAAATGCATCATCCGTGGGTTGATATTCCTTGAACCCTAGACGGCGGCTGTTGCTCATATCGGTTACCACCTCGATGGGACGGCCCAGATCCGCGTCCGTATGCCATGGAGAGGCGAGGCGATTGAGATCAGTTTCAGCCAGTCTCTCACGCTTGGCGATATTACTCCAGATCGCAGCATCCCCGCTCATCTGTTCGGAAAGAGGACTGCCCATTCCATCGAAGCTGGCGGTGTCAAGGCTGAACCAGTTTGCAATTCGTTCCCACATCCATTTCCAACGGAAGATATCGCCGTTGACAACGTTAAACGCCTGATTGTGCGCCCGCGGTGTCTCGGTCGCCCATAGCAAGTGTTTCGCCAGAAGATTGGCGTCCGTCATGTCGGTGAGACCATTCCACTGAACGGTTGAGCCGGGGAAGCGGAACGGTCGGCCTGTCTCGCGGCAGATCGTGGCGTAGACGGCAAGCGTCGTACCCATGTTCATGGCGTTGCCAACTGCCTGTCCGATCACGGTGTGCGGGCGGTGGATGCTCCAAGTAAATCCATCGCGTTCGGCAGCGGCAAAGACCTCGTCTTCCTGCGCGTAATAGAAGTTCTCAATATCGAGCCGATCCTGTGCCTCACGAAACGGCGTTTGAGGCAGCGTGCCTTTGCCATAGGCCTCGAATGGCCCAAGATAATGCTTCAAGCCGGTCACCAGCGCCACATGCCGCGTGGATCGAACGGGTCTCAGCCCATCCAGCAAATTGCGGACCATGGCCGAATTGACGCGGATGTTTTCCGCCTCACTGTTCTGCCTCGCCCATGTGGTGATGAAAACGGCATCGGGGCGCACATCGCTCAGCGCCCGCGCCGTTTCGCTCGCATTTTGCAGATCCGCAGCGACGGGAATAATATGCGGATGCCCCTTGGGTCGCCTCGCCAACCCATAGACTTTCCAGCCTTCCTTCAGCAAAAGCTCTGACGTTGCGCCGCCAACGATCCCGCTTGCGCCGACGACCAATGCTGTTCTAACCATGATGACACTCCATTTTCGATCGAGCCACAGTTAGGCATCGGGCAGGCCGATAGGTAGACGGCACTGTTTGGTGACATGGATACAAAGAGGTGACCACAATGAAGCCGGGCAGCAATGAAGAGGAGTGGCGCGAGGACTGCGCGCCCCGCCGGGTGCTGGAACTGTTCTCGACCAAGTGGACGAGCATGATACTGCACGTCCTTCACAAGATTCACGGTGGCACCGCCAGAACGGGCGTGCTGGAACGCAGCCTGCCCGGGATCTCCAAGAAGATGCTGACGCAAACCCTGAAAGAGATGGAGCATTCAGGTCTCGTCTCGCGACACGTGCATTCGACGCGACCTCCCGCCGTCGAATATCGGCTGACGGAACTTGGCCAGCGTTTCATCGAGCCCGTCGATATGCTCTATACTTGGGGCAGGGACAATGCCGATGCCTTGGATGCGCTCAAAGCCCGCACGACCTCACGGCGCTAGGGGTGTTCATAGGTTGAATCGGCAATGAACAGCGCCGGCCGCCAGAATTGAGGTCGAAACCTTGACCGTTTTTACGTTCATGGTGCGGGCTACAGTGAAAGGTTTGGAAGCGCCTCGTCCGTAATTATAAAGCGGAGAGATGCCTGAGTTCCACGGCATCAGACTAATACCTTTGTTCTGCTTTTACGTTGGATGTCCCGCCTCGAACTATGAGATGGAATGAAGCGCTGAGATAAGGTAGCGTTCAGCTAGCTTCTGCCCGCTATTTCGCGAGAGCGCGATTGCGTCCGCAATCTTTTGTTCAAGCGTTTGCGATCTCGGTTCGGTCATGGGAGCGTCGGATAGGAGAACGATCCCGGAATAGACTGAAGGTACGCCTTCAGTGTCTTTAGCGCAGGAACCCATACTGCGGAGCGTCTTCACGCGACCGCTGGGACACAAGATACGATAGGCCGAAACTCGAGACTGACCACCCAAAATGACATCGTGTACACGTTCCGCCAAACGGGGCCGATCTTCCTCGACGATACGTGACAGGATGAGTTCGACAGGTACCCCATGCGCAAGTGATCGCTCATCGATCTCGTAGATGTCGGCAAATGCTCTGTCTGCGGTCAGCGTATTTTCAGGCACACACCAAGAGTAGAAGCCGGCACCCATCATCATTTGTTCAATTGAGTTCTGCTGCTTCATGTATTCCCCCTAGCTTCGAAGCAATCAAAAAACAAAACGCGCTCCCGCCGTTCAGCGGCTATCACATCGATAGCGCGTCTAGCGCGAGCATCTTAAAATATTATCTTGTTGGCATTTTAGTAAAGTGACATATGAGAGGCGCTTATAAGTATGATATAATCGATGTCGCTCAACGGGCGCTCTAATGAAACAGTAAAACCAGTAACATGATCGGTATAGAATAAATTCCTTATTTAGAGTTGCGTAATCCGAACCTAGAATAGGTGTCTCGCAACCCAGAATGATCTTAACAGCGCCTTAATGTTTTGGGCGAATATTATCACACATAATCTTGGGGTAGAGGCGCGAACGGCAGAGGCCGGTCTGAAACGCGGACGATGATGTTCACCCCATCTTCGCATTCCTCACCCAATCGCTGGAACTGTGTCATGTCACTCATGCAAAACCTCCGGATCAGGACGAAGGTCCTGTCGCTCGTTCTTCCAACATGCCTGCTGGGTATTGGCGGCGCGCTCTACATATCTAACAACTTCAAAGCCGCCGATACAGAATACACGGACTTCATCGCCAATGACGGCAACGCGGAGATCAATATGGCTATTGCCAGTCAGCGTCTGGTTGCCGTTGTGTACGATGCGTACCAGGTTTTTCTCTATGATGCAGGTATGCCGGGAATGAAACGGGCGACCGATGACTACGCTGCCAGCAAGGTCAGACTACATGAGCTGATGGACAGCGCTGAGACATTAGTGCCTGAGGAAAGTCAGGCGCTGTCAGCACTCCAGTTGCAAGCGGAATCCATTATACAGATTACCGACAAAGCCGTTGCTGCAGGTTTAGCAAACCGCGACGAAGAGGCTAAAGCCCTTCTCCTGCAGGCCGATGAACAGGCCGCGAAAACCATCGGCGAAATGCGGACATGGATTAACCGCGCAAGCGATAGCATAAAAGCTAAGGCAGGTCATCTCTCTGAAAAGACGAACAACACGATCCTTTATGCTCTTGCAACGCTCGCCACAGTGTTTGCCATGGCATTGTGCTTGGCTGTTTTTATTACCAAACGGGAAATCACCTCGCCGATAGAGCGCCTGCGTCTGCGCATGATGTCGCTCGCTTCGGGGCAAGTCGATGAACCTGTTCCAGGTGGCGATCGTCGCGACGAACTTGGCAGCATGGCCTCTGCTGTGTCCGTGTTTCGTGACAATGCGAAAGAAAAGCAACGTCTCGAGCAACAGGCTGAAGCTGATAGATCTCTATCTGAACGCGACAGGCTCGAGCGCGAGCGACTAAAGGCCGAAGAGGCTGCCAATATAAAATTTGCCGTTGACGCTTTGCGCGAGGGACTGGAAGCTTTATCGAATGGGCGCGTTTCTCACCGTATCCTCATCCCCTTCAAAGGCACGCTTGACGATCTTCGTGCGAACTTCAACAGCTCTGTCGAAAAGCTACAATCAGTCTTGAAATCGGTTGGCCAGAATGCGGCTGGCATCGACGCTGGCGCCAATGAAATTCGTTCGGCTGCCGACGACCTGTCGAGACGAACAGAACAGCAAGCCGCGTCTGTAGAGGAAACGGCTGCCGCCCTTGAACAGATCACAACGACTGTTAAGGATTCTGCCAGGCGTGCAGACGATGCTGGCAAGCTTGTCGAAAATGCGCGAATGGGCGTCGAGCATTCTGGAGAGCTTATGCAGGATGCTATTCATGCAATGCAGGCAATCGAAAAATCCTCTGGCGAAATGGGGAACATCATCTCGGTAATTGATGAGATCGCTTTCCAGACAAACCTTCTGGCCCTGAATGCTGGCGTTGAAGCAGCAAGAGCCGGCGAAGCTGGGAAAGGGTTCGCAGTCGTCGCGCAGGAAGTGCGCGAGCTCGCTCAGCGCTCGGCTACTGCGGCAAAAGAGATCAAGTCTTTGATTGCCGCTTCTGGTTCACAAGTTCAGGCAGGCGTTGACATTGTTAAGCAGACGGGCAACTCGCTGGATACAATTGTGACGGAAGTTCGAGAGATCAGCAGGCACGTCAGCGCAATCGTCGAATCCTCCCGCGAGCAATCGACAGGGCTACAAGAGATCAACACCGCCGTGAACGTAATGGATCAGGGAACGCAACAAAACGCTGCTATGGTCGAGCAATCGACTGCAGCAAGTCACAGCCTGGCTCGTGAGGCGGCAGCACTCAATCAACTGCTGTCTCAATTTGATCTCGGTACAGCCGGCGCACGACACATCCCCGGTAGGAAGGCTGCTTGAGTTGCAAGGTGAATATGAGCCGCGCGACACGCGCGGCAATATTTCTTTTTGCTAAAGTCACTGCTCGAATTAAGTCCGGCAGAGAAATTACGACAAAGCTCTTACGCTACCAAACTGAACATTAATGGTTTTCTCTTATATCCGTTATCTTTCACTTTCTCGCCGGAGTACCAAAATGCAGGCCTTTTCGCTTATGCGCACTGAAGCGCAAGCGGTTCTTGAGTCGTTTCATCGGTCGCAAGCAATCATTTCATTCAAGCCGGACGGCACGATTTTGGATGCCAACAAGAACTTCTGCCAGGCATTGGGATACGAGCGGGAAGAGATCGTGGGCAAGCACCACCGGATCTTCGTCAGGGAGGCCGACCGACACACCAATGATTACCAGATGTTCTGGAAGAATCTCTCCGAAGGCAAGTTTGAAAAAGGTCAGTATAAGAGGTTCACAAAATCTGGCGATAGCATCTGGATTGAGGCGTCATATAACCCGGTTTTAAGAGGAGGAAAGGTTGTCAAGATTGTAAAGATCGCGACCGATATCACCGCCACAAAAACGCTCAGTCTTGAAAGCTACGGGAAACTTGACGCGCTGTCGCGTGCTCAGGCTGTGATTGAGTTCAATCCTTCGGGTCAAATCATTATCGCCAATCAAAACTTTCTTGACGCGCTAGGTTATGAGATCACCGAGATTGCCGGGCAGCATCACAGTATGTTTTGCGAACCCGAATATATCGCTTCTGCCGACTACGCCACTTTTTGGCAGAGACTATCGGCCGGCGAGTACTACAACGATGAGTTCAAGCGTATCCGCAAAGACGGTAAGCCAATCTACATTCAGGCTACCTACAGCCCGATCTATGACGACGATGGCAACGTTTTCAAAGTTGTGAAGTTCGCAACCGACGTAACAGGTCGGGTGGTGGCGTTGCAGCAAATCGCTGCTGGGCTCGAGCGCCTCGCAGACTGCAATATCCGCTTTACCATCGACGAGCCATTTGTGCCCGAGTTCGATCACCTTAGGCATGACTTCAACGCAACGCTTGCAAAATTCCAGGAAACGCTCGAGCAGGTTCTCGCGCAAACGAATAACCTGTCCATTAAGTGTGATGAGCTTAGCGATAATGCGGGTAGCATTGCGCAGCGTTCAGAGCAGCAGGCGACTGCACTGGATCAAACAAATCAATCGCTTGCTCAGATCACAAGCGCTGTCAGCGAATCAACCGAGCGAACTACGACAGCCCGCGAGCTCGTTGATGAGGCGCTGTCTGCGGCCAGCAAGTCGGTCCTAGTCGTCACCGACACGATACACGCTATAGGTCGCATCGAAGCTGCTTCTGACGAGATCGGAAAAATAACTGGTGTGATCGATGAAATTGCGTTTCAGACAAATCTCCTCGCGCTCAATGCCGGGGTTGAAGCCGCGCGCGCCGGCGAGGCTGGAAAGGGTTTCGCAGTTGTCGCGCAAGAGGTGCGCGAACTGGCGCAGCGATCCGCCAAGGCAGCTAAAGAGATCTCATTCCTGATCCAGAATTCATCGAGAGAGGTCAAGGAGGGAGTTCGTCTGGTCGGGGAAACCGGAGCGGCCTTAACAAACATCGAAGGGTATGTTCAGGCAATCGACAGCAATGTCGAGGCTATTGCGTCGGCGGCATTCGACCAGAAGACACGCTTGCAGGAGATCAACCTAGCCGTCGGATCGCTTGATAAGATGACAAGGCAAAACGCCAGCATGGTCGCTGGGATGAGCGGAACGGCCAGTTCTCTGGCATCGGGAGCTGTTGATCTTGAAAAGCTGGTGAAGAGATTCAAACTCAATCGCAGAAAGTGGGTAAGAGAGCCTGGATCCGAGGCCGCATTGCGTGGTCGTGCTAGTCGCGGTTTCGGGAAGAATAGTCTTTATGTCGCTCAAGTTTCGAAGAGGGAGGAAGGCCAGCCGGCCGCATAGCTTTACAGTATGCCGCTTAAGTTCGGCCACCATGTTGCGTGACTGATTATGGCCGCGATGCTTTTGATGTCTTCTCGCGCGTTGGCCAGGCTCAATTGCTTTGTGAGATCCGGGGCAATACGATGCTTGTGACAGGACACACTGGCTCTGGCCGATGGCGCCTGTCTTGTTAATGTCAACTTGAGGATTATCACGCCCCAATTCCCAGCTGTTCCGACCCGGCGCAGAATCACTGGTGAAGCTTTTGGCGAGCTCTATGTTTATATGGAAATTGATGTCCCTTACCGAAGTGTCTTCCCCTCCGCGGTGCGTTGACGTCTCAACGTTGTTGACGAACCCTCCTCCGATTGTGATGCGTCCATCATTAGGTCTGTCTGTTCCTCATAAAATCAACCAATAAGGCCGCGCCAGGGGACTGATCCTCACCACGATCTATCGGCTCAGTAACAGTTGAACGACGATATCGGCAATTTATAGTTGAACCACAGGCAGGCGTTGTGTTTTGCTTGAAGGGATTAAATAGAAACTTATGCGATTGCTACGGAAACACCACATACCTCCCGGCTGGATAAACATCGGTTTTCATCTTGGTATCAAATCTGCGAAGTCGCGATTTTAGCGTTACTGCGTTTAAAACATCGGCTTTGAAGATTTTTCCAAGGCGTGTGTGGCACATTTGCGATAATTGTTAGTTCAATCAACTAATCATGGAGTGGCATGTCGAGACGTATTAGTCTTCAACTGCTGACAGCTAAAAGGGAAAAATACTGCAGCGTTGTTAACTAGAATTTTACGTTAGTTATAACACTAAACTTAAGGATGTGCGTCTTATAGTCGTGAGGGACAACAGGTGGCTCTCATGATATTTCCTTGGAACAAGCATCTTCGCAGCAACGGCTCGGTTGTCGCACGCTCAAGAGGGCCGAAGGATGACTGTTGTCAGACCCATAAACTATCCGCCGAGTTGCTGCAAAGTGCGCTGTCGCGCGGTGAAATATGGCCTGCATTTCAGCCGATCGTTGATCTGCAATCTGGCGCTATCGTGGCTTTTGAAATTCTTGCTCGTTGGACAGACCCCATTGCAGGCGCGATTTCTCCCACTCAGTTCATTCCATTGGCTGAACAGTGCGGACTGATCGGCGATCTGACAGACAAGATATTGCGAGAAGCATGTGTCATTGCATTAAGCTGGCAAGGATCGTTCGTCCTTGCTATCAACATCTCTCCAGTGCAGTTTCATGACCACGAACTGTCAACGAGAATTCTGCGCACCGTCCGCTCGAGTGGATTTCCGGTTCATCGAGTTCACGTCGAAATCACAGAAAGCGCGCTGCTAGAGAATGACCCGTCTGTCCACGCAACGATTGCTTCACTCAAGGCCTCAGGCATAGGGCTTGCTCTTGACGATTTCGGGACTGGTTTTGCAAGTTTGACCCAGTTGCACGCTTTTCCCTTCAACAAACTTAAGATCGACATGAGTTTTGTGAGGTCTATGACAGTCGATAGTGGTAGCAGAAAGATTATCGCATCGGTTATTGGCCTTGGTCAGAGCCTTGGAATGACCGTCGTCGCAGAGGGCGTGGAAACAGAAGAACAGGCAACTCTTTTGCGCCGGATGGGCTGCGATCTTGGTCAGGGTTGGCTATTTGGAAAGGCTGAGAACGCCCTGGAAACCGGCAAACTCATTGAGAGACGCTTGGTCGGAGATCTGTCCAAGCGCAAGCCGCCTGCACAACTCTTTCATCGCGTGCATCAACTCGACGCTCTTTACACTGCTTCACCGATCGGTCTCTGTCTTCTGGACACGAACTTCGTCCACACCAGCGTCAATCCCCGATTTTCGGCCATGTTTGCCTTGTCACCCGATGACATGATCGGCCACACGGTCCATTCTTTCATGCCAGCGCACGAGGCTGATAGGGTGACAAGTGATCTCGTAAAGGTTCTGAATGGCGATACAGTTGTCATAGAAGATTACCGACCCATTGGATCGGATAGAGTATTTTTCGTCATCAACCAACGCGTTGACGATGACGATGGTGTTGCCATCGGAATATCCGTCACCGCAGTGGACGTTACCGGTTACAAGACTCTCGAAACGCTTCTGTCACAGACAGAGGATCATCAGCGGTGGAGCATTGACCTGAGCCCAAACATTCCTTGGGCGAGCGATGCGGCTGGAGTGGTTAACTTTATGGGACCCACCCCCGACTGTTCAAAAATTGACGTGGACGCGCGCATCGAGGACTGGATGGCGCGCATGCACCCGGAAGATCGTCTTCGTGTCCGGCAACAGTGGCTGGCATGGATACCGTCTGGAAAACCATTCCAAACAATGTTCAGGATGAGGCTTGGCGACGACGGCTTCCACTGGATGCTCAGTCGCGCCAAACCTCATCACGGTCCGGACGGCAAAATCATAAAATGGTACGGCGTAATCACGGAAATGGCTGCCCAACAAAGTCTTCGGGATCAGTTATTGAGGCTTGAGAACGTCGGCGCTTCGCCACAGGATCGCTCGCATGACGTAACGTTCATCTGCGCAGACAATAACTACGACCAGCAGATTGAACGGCCAGCTAAAGTATACCAGAAAAGCGAACCGCACGACGGCCTGTCGCGATCGCATTATGTATCGATGCTGATGCGGATGTTTGAAGGCGCGCCGATTGCGATGTCGATTACGACCAGCGACACAAGGATGTCCCGTTATGTCAAGGTGAACGCGGCTTATCTGAAGATGACCGGACGCTCCTGGGAGCAAATCAGGGGTAAGACGTTGCTCGATGCAGGCTCCGCAATCGACAACACAGACCGCAATCGACGTCATCAACTGTTACTTGATCAGGGATATTATGAACTGGAAGAGGTCGATATTGTCCGCGCCGACGGAAGCAAAGTTCCAACCTTGATTTCGGCCCAGAGAACCACAATCAATGGAACGTCTTTCGACCTTGAAATCATCGTGGATGTTTCAGAGCGCGTGCGACAACAACGCGAGGCCGAAAATGCTCTAAAGGTTTCAGCGAGAACGGATGCACTTTCCGGTCTGCCGAACCGTGCCTATTTCGATGAGGTACTGCTGCAACGGATCGCCCAGGCACGAGGCCCACACGACGTGTTGGCACTCGCCTACATGGATCTGAACGGGTTCAAGGCAATCAATGACACGCTTGGACATCTTGTGGGTGACGAAGTCCTTAGGGTTATTTCATCGAGACTGCGATCAGAGTTTGCGACGCAATTTGTCGCTCGTGTTGGTGGGGACGAGTTCGCATTGTTAATAGAAACAGACAAGTTTGGTGCGATCGGTTTGCAGCAGATGCTTTACCAGCATATGCAAAACGTCTTCAAGTCAATATCGATAAGCGGTCAGACTGTGACTTCTGGAGCAGCGGTGGGCGTGACAATCCTTTGTGAAACGGATAATGCGCATTCAGTACTCCAGCGAGCCGACGACTACATGTATATCGCGAAGTCCACATCCCAGAGGATCGCGGTCGTCTATTTGGGCGATATCGATCAAAATTTTAGAGGCAACGAAAAGATTATATCTGCTGCCACCTGACGATGAAGGACGAAAATATGATATTTCAATGAGTTAAAACGTCAAGGTAAGCGGTCCAAATCCGATTAGGTCAAGAAGGCAGGCTTATACTCGTGTGGTTGAGGAGCTGAGAAATTTGATCCCACTGTCACTCGCACCTTACCCAGAGGCCCGTTTCTGAGCCATCGGCTCACTCCAACTGCCAAGCTGGAGAGGCGGCCAGCCATCCAGTTAGCCGATGAATATTGGAGTGTTTAGTCGCAACGCTCACGACCCGTCGCACGATACGGGACGGAAGATAAATCCGCAGCGAGCCAATTTCCTACAGCACAGATCGAGCGCTTTTCAACTCAAACACAGTGTGACGCCTCGGTTTTTATTCCGACGCAAAATTTTTTAGTGGGAGCGCGATCAGTTTTATCCCTGATGCATTTACCTCCGCGCCGGAATTTGCGGCAAGTCACTCAATTTGGGGGATCCCGTGAGCGATATTGAGAAAAATGCACTCGCAGGAGCAGCAATTCCGAATAGATCGGGCGCGCTCACGGCATACACCCTCTCGGGTCGGACCATCATCATTCTCATCGGCGTCGCGGTCATTCTGTATGTCGGGCAAGAAGTGTTCATTCCGCTCGCGCTCGCATTGTTGCTGACTTTCACGCTTGCCCCGATCGTTAGCTTTTTGCGCAAGCGCCGCGTGCCAAAGATCGCAGCCGTTCTTATGGCGGTTGCGAGCGCATTTTTGGTCATTGCAGCCTTCGGCTTCATCGTTGCCGGACAGGTTGCCAATTTGGCGGACAACGTCCCGACATATCAGCGCAACATCGTCGTGAAGGTGCAGGCGATGAGCCAGACCGGCTCCGGTAACGGCGTGCTTGAGCATATTAGCAAGGTCGTCGAGCGTATCGGCTCGGAGATGCAGGACACTGCCGAAGAGAGCAAAGAAGACGCAGCCTTGCAATCCTCCAGACGTGACCCGATGCCCGTCGAAATCGTCACGCGGTCTAACCCGGTCCAAACGCTCGGTAATTTCATCCTACCGCTGATAAGCCCATTTGCGACGGCTGGTCTTGTCATCGTTCTGGTAATCTTCATGCTGCTTGAGCGCGAAGAGTTACGCGACCGGTTCATCCGTCTTGTGGGGCTGGGCGATCTGCACCGAACGACGGCGGCGCTCCAGGATGCCGGAAAACGAGTTGGCAAGTATCTGCTGATGCAGCTTGTCGTAAACACACTGTATGCCCTTCCGATCGCGATCGGCCTGTGGCTACTGGGTATTCCGAACGCCATCCTTTGGGGTCTGCTAACGCTCGTTCTGCGGTTTGTCCCATACATCGGTCCGGTGATAGGCATGATCCTGCCTCTATTCCTGGCGCTAGCGATTGCGCCCGGATGGTCGTTGGTGGCGTGGGTGGCAGCGCTCTTCATAGTTACGGAACTGGTCAGCAACAACGTCGTTGAGCCTTGGCTTTACGGTAGCCATACGGGCCTCTCTCCACTTGCGATCATCGTTTCAGCGATCTTTTGGTCGTGGCTTTGGGGACCTGTCGGTTTGATGTTATCCACACCCCTGACCGTTTGCCTCGTCGTGCTTGGGCGGTATGTCCCACAGTTCAGCTTTCTGGACGTTCTTCTTGGAAACGAACCGGTCCTGAAACCACACGAAAAGCTCTATCAAAGACTTCTTGCCGGAGACCCAAACGAAGCGACCGATAACGCCGAAGATTTTCTCGAAGCTGAGGATCTTGTCGACTATTATGAGCAGGTGGGATTCCCGGCTTTGAAGCTGGGTGAGTTGGACCGTCAGAGAGGTGTGATGACGGACGCGCAGATTGCTTTGTTTGCATCCACGACCCAGACACTGATCGGCAACCTGGCAGAGATTGCCCTTGATGAAGAGGCGGAACTAGGCGCCCCGGCAGAGGACCAGACAGTCGCCGGAGACGTGACCGAAAGCCTCAAAATGCCGAAAGTTAAACCTAAGGCGGTCCTGTGCATCGGTGGCAGGGGCGCGATGGACGACGCTGCTGCCTCGATGATTGCACAGGTTCTGGCTATCGAAGGTGCGACCGTCACTCAAGCCGAGCATTTAATGGTTAGCGGCGCAACCATCAACCTGCTTCAGCTCACCGACGTCGACACCGTCGTCATCGCGTTTTTGAACGGCGGGTCCAAGGCCCATGCCCGCCAAGTGGTCCGGCGCCTCAAGCGCCAAAAGCTGTCGCTGCGGGTGGGTGTCGTCATGCCAGGTATTGATGGTGACAAGGACAGCGTCGTCTCTGCGCAGGATATCGATGCCGACTTCGTTGCGGCAAGCATTGCGGACGGAGTCCGTGGAGCTCTTTCAGACGGAGACGCGGTTGCGATTAGGGTTCCGAAACGGATCGGGCGGGCTCGAGAGGGCAAACTCAATCCGATGGTCGCGTAATCCCTTGCGGCTTTCGAGTTATCACAAAAATTTGCGACGAAGTAACCACGTAGAAAAACGTCATGTTCAGGCTTGCTTGAGCGTTTCAGACGTCGTGCCGGAGGTGAGAGTTTCTTGAAGCTTTGCGACGAACGTTGTCATATACTGATTTCGCTCCGCCCAGAGGGCCACCTACCTAGGCAGCGCCTGATGTCTGTGCCTGCAGCCGTCGACTATTACCTCGCGCTATTCGCTTCTTCCGAAGGGCAAGCAAAGCACTCTTTCGAGTCCTGTGTATTTGTTGGTGGAGGACTTCTTGATTGCCGCTGATACACCTATGGTATTCGCTTAGCTTAGCGTCTAAGAATACGCTACAAACACGCTCATCGGTCACTGACGACAAACAGCGTTCTGCCGTGTGCTTCATCGATTGGGCGCGGGCTTTAGAATGACGGAATTGGAAAGCTTCCTCTCATGGATACCCTCACACCTTGCCTGGACGCTAAATCCCCCGTGCCAAATTGGGATGAGGCCGACCGTCTGGCGGCGATTGAGCGCTACGCAATACTCGACAGTGGACGGGAAGACGCGTTCGATGATGTGGCCAAGCTGGCTGCGGACATACTCGAAGCTCCTATCGCCGTTGTCAACTTCATCGCCGCCGATCGCCAGTGGTTCAAGGCAGAGGTCGGCATTGGAACCGATACTTTGCCACTCGACGTGTCCATCTGCAAACATGCGATCCTGCAACCGGGTGTGCTCGTCGTGCCGGATCTCACCCTTGACCATCGCTTCGTAGACAATCCGCTAGTCCATGTCGAAGACGGCCTGCGCTTTTACGCTGGAGCGATCTTGGAGACCCCCGACGGCTTGCCGCTGGGCACAGTTTGCGTCTTGGACCGGAACAGCCGGCCGCTTGGTATCAGTGAGCGACAGAAACGCGCATTGGAGGTGCTCGCCAAGCAGACCATGGCGCAGCTAGAGCTCAAGCGATTGGAATCCATAGCGCGGGACGAGCGAGCACGAGCCGAAAAGCATGCGCGTCGACTTTCACTTGTGGCCAAAGCATCAACACTTCTGCTCGGCGCAGAAGATCAAAGAGAAGCGGTGCGTTCGCTACTGTCACTCGTTGCAGATGAGTTTGGTCTCGACGTGGCATTTCATTATAGCTGTGCTGGTGGGGCGTTGAAGTTCGTCGCAGCTGCAGGGCTTACACCAGAGCAGGAGCTAGCTGCGCAGCAGATCGAGTTCGGCGAGACCGTATGCGGGATCGTTGCGGTCAATCGCACGGCAATGCACGTGACCGACATCCAGACATCCCACTCAGCTTATGCTGTAACGGCGAGAAGACTTGGTCTCGATACGTGTTTCAGTGCGCCACTGTTCGCTGGCGAGGATCTGCTTGGCACGGTTTCGTTTGGTCGTAAGGGTAAAGCCTTTTCGCCAAGAGAGGTTGAAGCGCTGAGTGCGCTGGCCGCCCAGCTCGCAACAGCGACAGAGCGCAGACGTACGGAAGCGGCTCTTCGCGAGAGTGAAGCCCGGCAAGCATTTCTCCTATCGATCTCAGACACGATGCGGTCGCTTGAGACGCCGAATGAGATCGCTTCGGTGGCGGTCAAGCGACTTGGTGAGCGGTTCGATCTAAGCCGGGTTTTTTACGCAGAATATTTCGGTAACATCATGAGGATCGAGCGCGACTACACGCTCGGTGTCGACTCGATCGTGGGCGAGCACGATCTCACGGCGTTCGGACCGGAGTTGCTACGCGCCTACCATGAATGTCCGGTCGTCAAGGTAGAGGACGTTGGTGCAGATCCAAGATTCAATAGCGATGCGCGGGCCGGATTGAAGGCGAGGCAGGTCGGTGCTTACCTTGATGTCGTCTTGTTTGAGAACGAGCATTGGGTCAGCTTGCTGGCCTTGCAAAGCAACAGGGCGCGTGCCTGGACTCCGTCTGAAGAAGGCTTGTTTCGTGGGGTCGGCGAGCGTGTTAGAGCCGCGATCGAGCGTGCACGTGCCGAGGATCAACTGCGTGAGCTCAATGATACGCTGGAGCGGCGGGTGGCAGAGACCAGTGCGGAGCGCGACCAGATCTGGAGACATAGCCTGGATTTGCTTTCCGTGATTAATTTGGACGACGCAACATTCGACACGGTAAATCCTGCTTGGACCACGGCTCTTGGATGGGCGCCGGGCGAGGTAGAAGGTCGACCATACACGCAATTCCTCCATCCCGATGACGCTCAAACAAGTGCCGACGCCATCGAGCGTGTTCGCATAAGTGAGCCAGTAACACGCTTCGAGAACCGATATCGAACGACGGCTGGCGGCTGGCGCTGGCTATCCTGGGTCGCAGTGCGCGAAGGCGGGAAGCTATATTCTATCACACGCGATGTAACCGATGAGAAGTCACGCCAGGCGGAGCTGGAGGCAGCGCAGGAGGCGCTCAGGCAATCGCAGAAAATGGAGGCGATGGGCCAACTGACCGGTGGCGTGGCGCATGACTTCAACAATCTTCTGACGCCCATTGTCGGCAGCCTGGACATGCTTCAACGAAGAGGTCTGGGAAACGAGCGCGAGCAACGTCTCATTGCCGGAGCAGTTCAATCGGCCGAACGCGCGAAGATTCTGGTTCAGCGTCTACTCGCTTTCGCCCGGCGTCAGCCGCTTCAGTCGGTTCCTGTCGATTTGGCTAAACTCATTGCCGGAATGGATGACCTCATCGCGAGTACTACTGGCCCCCAGATCAAGGTTCTTGTCGAAATTCCTGAACATCTGCCGATGGTGAATGCCGATCCAAACCAAGTCGAAATGGCTCTTCTTAATCTTGCGGTTAATGCCCGGGACGCGATGGCGGAGAGCGGTGGAACGCTCCGGATTTCGACCAAAGCAGAGACCGTTTCAGTTGGTCATCGCTCCAAGCTGCGTGCGGGTAATTATATTTGCATGTCCGTCGCCGATACGGGGGCAGGCATGGATGAGGCGACGCTTTTACGCGCAGTCGAGCCATTCTTCTCGACAAAGGGCGTTGGAAAGGGCACAGGGCTCGGTCTCTCAATGGTGCATGGGCTAGCGTCCCAGCTAGGCGGCGCACTCACCATCCAGAGTGAGCGAGGCATAGGAACCAATGTCGAGCTGTGGCTGCCGTTGAGCACGGCAGCTTTCACGGAAGCGAACACCGTCGCCGGACCTCCAGAGATACCAAGAACCTGTGGCATCGTTCTTCTAGTTGATGACGAAGACCTTGTGAGGATGGTCACGTCGGATATGCTGGTCGACCTCGGCTATGAGGTCATTGAAGTCGCTTCGGGCGAGGAGGCACTTCAGCTCGTCACGTCGGGCCATCGGTTCGACCTACTCGTGACCGACCACCTGATGCCGGGCATCAGTGGAACGGATCTGGCTCGAGAAGTCAGGGCCACCAAGCCTGGTACCCCCGTCCTACTAGTGTCGGGCTATTCCGACAACACAGGTGTTGATGCAGACCTCCCTCGACTGACAAAACCTTTTCGGAAAGACGAGCTCGCGGCGGTTCTCGCGCAGCTCACTCCTATGAGAAAGCACTAAACAAGGATCCGTTGATTTCGCCCCTGTCTGTTTGCAAGTATTTGGCACTGTTTATCCTGCAGCGCAAAGTCGCTAAAACGCAGTATCAGCGACTATCTGTATTTTATTGATCCCCGAGCCACTCTCTGTCGGTTCGAATAGGAGCATGGGCGATCTTTGGGATGGCAGCGTAATGCCGCTAGCTTCGATTGTTGAACCAAGGAACATTCAAGGGGAAACCGCGTTCTAATCTGACCTTATCGAACAGTTTGTGGTGAGTATGGAACAGAGATACGACTGGGAACTCACCGACATGCTGCATGCAGAGCATGGAAGGGGCGATCCGTTTGCGGCCGCAGTCCGTGCCACACGCATGCCGATGGTCATCACAGATCCAAACCAGATCGATAACCCGATCGTATTTGTCAACGAGGCTTTTCAAGACCTAACAGGTTACGATCGAGACGAGTGCATCGGACAAAACTGCCGCTTCTTGCAAGGCGATGATACCGACCCTGAAACGGTTGCCAAAGTTCGGCGCGCCGTGGAAATCGGTGATGATGTCTCGGTTGACATTCTCAATTACCGGAAAGATGGAAGCAAGTTCTGGAATGCCCTCTATCTCAGCCCGGTGCGCAGCGGAAACGGCGACATAAAGTTCTTTTTCGCGTCGCAACTGGATGTCAGCCGCCGCGTGGACGCGCAACAGAAAATCGTTGATCAGAAAGAGCAGGTTGAGCACGAAGTACGAGTTCGAACTGCTGATCTGGAAGCATCGGTTCAGGCGCAGGCGTTGCTCCTGCACGAAGTCGATCACCGGGTAAAAAACAATCTCTCAGTCATCGGTTCTCTGCTACGCATGCAGATGAGGGATTCAGACGATGCAAATGTCCGCAAGGCACTACGGTCCACTATGGAGCGTGTCGATGCTATGGCGGCCGTGCATCGGCGTCTTTACCAATCGGAAGACGTCCGGCACTTTGAGGTGTCTTCATACGTCACAAACATAGTTCAAGATGCCATCGCCGCCAGCCGATATGAAGAGGTCCACCTTCATTGCGACGTGCAAACGGTTTCGCTTCCTTCAGAACAGGCAACGTCTTTCGGGCTTCTCATCAACGAGATTCTTCTTCACCTATTTGACCCTTATGTGCCCCTCAAATCGATCAGCTTACAGATATCGAAGAGTGAGCAGCTAATCGCGATCGGCATCGCGAACCGAGTGGCCGATAAGACTCCTCAAGACCAGATGATCCCGCTCAGCCAGAAGATAATATCCCGGCTCAGCAGTCAACTTGGCTGCACGGTCAGCTGGGAGCATTCATTGAGCGGGCTCTCCGTAACCATAGCCATCCCAGTGAGTGCCCCATGAAGCGACCCAAACCTCCACTTAATATCGTTGTCGTCGAGGACGAGCCGCTAATCGCCATGGATATGGAAATGATGGTGGAAGATGCTGGTCACAAAGTAATCGCCGAAGCCGCGTCGCTTTATGATGCCCAATCCTGGGACAATAGCCTTAATCCAGACATCGCTTTCGTCGACATCCAGCTTGCGCGGCAGACGAGCGGGCTCGACGTTTCTAAGATGATACAGGTTCGCTGGCCGCAAACGATTATAGTGTTTGTAACGGCAAACCCGAAGATTATTCCGGAAGATTTTGGCGGCGCTCACGGGGTCATCCCAAAACCGCTGTCGCAAAATGGATTTCTTGCTGCAATGAAATATCTTCAAGAAGGTGTTTGCGACCCTCCGCCCACCGTCCAACAACCCAACAGCTTCACGGCCTCACCCGCGTTTGCAGCCACATGGTATGATTAAGTTTCTGCGAATTATTCCGCACGCTTTAGCTGCCGCTGGCTGTTAGCGAAGCAATTTTCGTTGAGGCGGTGAAGCAGATCCCTTCTGTATGATACTCTATCGCCGCTTCTCCGCTTAAGCCTAAACCAAGCATTCGGATCAGCCTTGTACCGAAACCTGTTTTTGTCGGATGTGATACAGCGGGACTGCCGCGTTCGCTCCATGTAAAGTGGAAATCCTCTCCCTCGGTCTTCCAGGCAATTTCGACAGTACCTTGGTTGCTCGACAAAGCGCCATATTTCACCGCGTTGGTCGCGAGTTCGTGCAACGATAGCGCCAAGGTATTGCTGCCTTGATGAGACAGTATGAGGTCAGGACCGGCAATCGAAAAACGGCCACTTACGTTAAACGGCTCGACAGCGCGCTCGACCACATCCTTAATATTTGCCGAGGAAAAATCTCGATTACGCAGAATATCGTGAGAGCGTCCGAGTGCATCTAATCGGCTGGTGATATTGTTGCGCATCGTGTTGACATCAATGTCGCCGCGCATCGACTGGTTTACGATCGACTGAATGGTCGCCATCATATTTTTTATCCGATGACCCATTTCCTGAGCGATCACCGCACGCTGTATCTCCACCTCCTTACGGCTGGTGATGTCCATGGAGATACCGTTCATGAACGTTGGTTGTCCGTCTTCGTTAAATTTCGTTTCTGCTCGTATTTCGACCCAACTGAATGTTCCGTCCGGTCGGATCGCGCGATACTCCACGCGAAGATTTCCGTCTGATGCCAAAGCAGACTGGACTGCTCCGTGCCAGTGATCGAAATCATCAGGATGAATAGCAGCCTTCAGTTCATCATAGTCAAATCTTTCGGTCGGACTGCGTCCAAAATTCTCTTTGCAGAGCGCCGAGCACATAAGTCGTTGTGAAGGAAGGTCTAGAGTCCATGTGCCAAGACCTCCTGCTTTTAATGTAAAATGCAGCCGCTCCTCGCTCGCAATCAAATCGGCGATACGGCGCTGCAACTCATTTTCATAATCTTCCTGATCCTCAATGGCCCTGATTGCTCGCTCTCTGGTCACATCGTGCTGAGAGGCGAAGAAATAGGTAAGCTCCTCTCCATCGAAGACTGGTGATACGAGAAGACGGTTCCAGAAGATCGCGCCGTTCCGCTTGTAGTTTAAAAGATCCAGTTCAATCGACTTCCGCTCACGAATGGCAGTTCTAAGCCGATCCACGTCATCTGCGTTGGTCCCAGGGCCTTGTAGAAATCGGCAATTTTTGCCGAGCGTTTCTGCACGGCTGTAACCGGTAAGGCGAGTGAAGGCCTCGTTGACGAAGACAATTGGATTGTCCGGCTGACGCGGATCGGTGATAACCATTGGCATTCGCGTCGCGCGCATCGCAGCGGCAAACGGATCGGCTCCAGATTTGAACTCACTGATCTCGCGCTCTATGCGCAGGTGCTTGGGAATGGTCATGTATAATGCATATATACCTTTTGTTCTTTTGTATTGAGCAAAATCCGATTAAAACCTCGGTCATTCTGTCCATTTTGGTAATCGCTGATTGACTTACTACGCAGGTTCAAGTTGTTCGACCTCAGGTGCTGTCACCGTTTGTTAGGCCTTATCTGCCGACGTAATTCCACTAGTCGATCCAAAGTCTTCAAAGTTCTGTTTCGGTTCTTGCCAGCCAGCGCCAATGTCAAAGCCTCGACAAAAACGAGTGAAGCGCTATGCATTGCAACCTTTTCCTTTTTTGCGCGGGGCAACACGATGGTTGCATTCGTATGTTGCGCCAAAGCCGATTCCTCTTTACCAATCAGTGCAATAATGGGAACCGAAAGCCGTTCTGCCTCGACAATCGTCGTCATCACTTCCCTGTGTGGGCGACCATGGGCGAGGATAAGCAAGACGTCACCCTCCTCCATCTGAACGATCTGTTCGGCTAGCATGATGCCCGTCCGGTTCAACTCATAAGATTGAAAGCCGGATCTGATGAAATTGCGCGATGCATAGGTCGCTATGATGCCCGATGCGCCGATTCCGAAAACGCCGATTTTCCGGGCTTTGCTTAGCAGGCTGACGGCTGTTGCCATTGACCGCCGGTTTTCATCTGATGACAGGGCCTGCATGGCGTGCCCCATATCGGCCACGACAAAATCGATTGCTGAATTTGCGTCGTCCAGAAGCTCATCCGCAGTCGCCGCCATTTTTTCGGAGGGTGAATCGGTTTCACCAAGATGGCTTTCCAGAGTGTCCTTTAGATCAATCAGTCCTTCGAAGCCCAATGCCTGAATGGCGCGGATGACGGTGGCGTCTGAAGTTCCGAGTTCCCTGCCGATCTCCAGCGCGGATTTGGCCAGCACCGCATGCCTGTGCTTGTCGATATAATCCGCAACCGCTAGTAGACCCGGAGAAAGTGTGGCGCGCTTCTTCTTCAGGCGCTCCCCAAAGCGGTCTGTGTGTCGTTTCTTTAATTCGGAACTGCGCATCGATACCCTGGTCTTCATGTCAAAATCAGCAATCGTCACACAGTGCCCACACGCGGCAGATTTTGCAAAGCCGAAAGCGTCATCGAGCCTTTGGGCGGGGGGCTATCGCGGACTTGACCACTGCAGTCATTAGAGCCATCGCCGCATAGCTGTTGGATATGGCTTCTTCCCGAGACACCATGACGTAGCGCCCCTCCGTGCAAGCTTTGAGAAAGTTGCAAAAATCGGGTACGACGTTTTCCATTGCCTCGATTTCCTCCTTCGAGGTCGCCCCGGTATCTGAGCGATACGGATCGAAGATAAAATCGGCATCGACATCTGGAAGCCGCTCGCCGCTGACTTCGATGCGCCCGCCCTCGGGAATGTCGTCTATGATCTTTGGAAAGCGAAAGCCCGCATCTCTCAACACCTGACCCAACGCACGGTAGGTGTGATAGATGCTGATCTTGCCATTCAACGGCTGGATGACCGAAACGGTGGTGTTAGCGGTATCGACCGCCGTCTTCAGTTCCACAATACCGGCACGATATCGCTGGTCGAGAATGGCGAGCTTGTCTTGTGTCTTTGTCAGTTCCGCCAATTTCTGATAGGCATGCGCGGTTCCAAGGCTCGTCGGGTCGAGAACGATGGTAGGTGCGATTTTCTCCAGCGTCGAAATCGGGGTGGGGCGTCCGGTGGCTGTTATAATGATATCCGGTTTCTGCTCGGCGAGCACTTCGAGATCGATATCAACCGCGCCCAGAAACGCAATGTTTGAATTGTTGAAATCGACGCCGGTCAGTATCGCACTCGAACGGAGGTAGGGTTTGCCGTCCGCTCCCATCCGGCCATGGCTGGCGATGGGCAATATGCCGAGTTCGATCAAGGGAATTGTGACATCGATATCGTGAAGCGATGCTATGCGCAGTGGCCTGTCCGGTATTTCCACACTTCGCCCTGCATCATCGATGAAGGTGCGCATCTCTTGCGCTGCAAGCGGGCTGGACACAGATATGAGTACACATGCGATAAGCAGTAGCCGCATGATTATGCCTTTCAAAGTTGATCGCGGCGATGCCACAGAAGGAGTAGAAGGACGGGCACACCGATAATGGCCAGGACGATGCCTGCGGGAATCTGCAAGGGCGCAAAAGCTGTGCGACCAACGGTATCTGAGACCGCGAGAAGTGCAGCGCCAATAAACATGCTGCCCGAAAGAAGCGATTTTTGTCCGCCACCAATGGTTATTCGGGCCGCATGCGGCGCGATCAGGCCAACAAAGCCGATACCGCCAACGCAAGATACTGCTGTTGCCGTCATCAAAACCGGTGCACAAAGGCGGATGATGACGAGCGCTTTCGTCGGCACGCCGAGCCCGACAGTCGCGCTGTCTCCGAGAAGCGAGACATCTGCCCAGCGGGCGGTGGCAAACATTAGCATAGAACCGGCAAGCAAGCCTGTGAGCGCAATCGGTACCATCTCGGGCGTCACGCTTGCTAGACTCCCCGCCATCCAAGTCAATGCTATCTGAACCCGGTCGATATCTGAAACCGTGATCAGCATCGTGATGGCAGCGGAAAGCAACCAGGAAAAGCCGATGCCGATCAGCACGAAGCGCATGCGTGAGAGCGATCCAGCAATTAGAGCGATTGCTACTGCGACCGCGAAGCCTCCTGCCATTCCAAGGAGAGGCCGAAGCGCCACCGGCATGTGCGGAAATGCGATGATGGCGCTCACGATGACCAGTACGGCACCTTCTCGCACGCCCAGCAAACCCGGGTCTGCAAGGCCGTTCCGCGTCAGTGATTGTAGTGCCGCGCCTGAAAGCCCAAGCATGGCACCGCAGCTTAAAGCCATGATCGTACGCGGCAGCCGCAGATCGCCGATGATGGAGAGGCCAGCCGCTTCTGCCGAGTTGCTGGCCAATGCCAGAAGCTCCTTCCAACCCGCAGGTCCACTGCCAGAGACTAACGCCAGCAAGCTCAGGGCAAGTAGCGCAAGGGCCAGTGATGTCACCAAAAGCATGCGCAGGGGGTGGAGTTTGATGCTGAGCGGCTGAAATCGCAGGAGCCAATAGCCATTGCCGAGCTTTTTCACCGTCATCGCAAAACTCTTGCGACGACGATAATGAACACGGGTGCACCTATAAAGGCGGTCATCAGCCCCGTTGCCAGATCGTGCGGCGCGGCGATTGTTCTGGCCGCGATATCTGCGGCAATCATGAGATTGGCACCCAACAGCGCAGAAAGAGGAAGCGACATCACATGCCGCCCATTCGCCAAGCGGTGGGCTACGCCCGCAACGATGAGGCCGACAAAACCGATTGGCCCTACCAGTGCAACGGATGAGCCGCAAAAAAGGGCCGTAGCGGCAAGGCCGATGAGTTTCGTTTGCCTTACCGGCACGCCGAGCCCCGCCGCCGTCACATCCCCCAAGGCCAAGACGTCGAGCCGAAGCGCGATCCACATCGTTAGAACGAGAGCAACCATCAGCAACGGGATCACATTGCTGATGCTGGCAAGCGAAATCCCCGAGAGGTCCCCCGCCAGCCAGAACCGTATCTGCTCCAGCGTTTCCTGATCGAGGATGAGAATTGCCGAAACGCAAGCCGAGGCCAGGGCGGAAAGCGCGATACCGCAAAAGGTGACCTTTGACATGGTCATGCCCGTGCGGCCTGCGGAGGATAGAAACAGAATGATTGCGAAGAGTGTACCGCTTCCCGTGGTCGCCACCAGCGGGCGGCTGACTAAAAACGCCAACATGCTGGCGGGCAGGGCCGTCATGGTGACGATGGCGAGACTGGCTCCAGCGTTGAGGCCAAGGATATGAGGTTCCGCCAAGGGGTTGCGCAGGATCGATTGCATCAGGCGACCAGCAATCCCAAGCGATGTGCCGCAAATGATGGCCGCAAGCAGACGCGGCAGGCGAAGCTTCACAAGTATCTGCTGTTCGAAACTCGCATGATCGCGGGCAAAAATCGTATCGATAATGAACTGCGCGGACACGGGACGCGCGCCGACGCCGAGATGGACGAGGCCGAGCAGCACGATCATAAGGAGGCCGCAAGGCAGCCATAGCGCCCGTAGTCCGCTGTTGGTGCTCTTCATCGTAACGGCCAGGCTCACGCGACGTGTGCCCCGGGGTGAGGATCAGGCAGAAAAATCGGCTTGCCAGTTGTCGGGTGCCGGACGGCGATAACCTTCGTGTCGAACACGGTTTCGATATGCTGCGCGGTGCATTGCTCGATAGTTTCCACAACGTGATGGATCGCACCGCCCTTCATGAGTACTATGCGATCCGCATATTGAAGCGCAGCGTTGAGGTCGTGAAGTACGGCAACGACCGTCTTGTTGGCGGTCCGTGTGAGGCTTGATAGAAGCTCTATGACTTCGACCTGATAGCGGAGATCGAGAAATGTCGTCGGCTCGTCGAACAGAATAGTTGCCGTGTCTTGCGCAAGGGCGAGGGCGATGAAGCAGCGCTGACGCTGGCCTCCCGATAAGCTATCCACCGTTCGCGCCGATAGCTCGGCAATACCGGTCATCTCAAGCGCTCGGTTTACCGCCTCTTCATCGGCTTTGTCCCAGGATTTGAGGATGCCGCGATGCGGATAACGCCCGCGCGACACGAGATCGTAAACGCTCAGACCTTCAGGTGCGATGGGCGCTTGCGGCAAAAGTGAAAGCCTGCGTGCCACCTCTCTCGTCGGCAGCTTGCGGATATCGTGCCCATCCAGATGGACGGTGCCGCCTGAGGGCTTCAGGATACGGGAGAGAACGGATAGCAGGGTGGATTTACCCGATCCATTCGGGCCAGCCAAGGCAGTAAACTTGCCCTTGGGAATGACCGTTGAAACATCCGACAGCACTGTCGAGCGCTGGTAACCCGCAGTTACAAGCGCGACACGTAGCGCATTGCACTCGCTATCAGTTCGCATCAGCCAGCCATTTCTCTCAAAAATATGTGCGTCATTTCTATTATATGAATGTAGTAGTCAACAATAATCAGCGGGCGTTCGCCTGCAGATGCTCGCCGGAAATCGGGTTTAGACATGGTTTAGGGGCTGTCAGGCCGTCTTTCGGTCCCATTATTTCGAACTGAAATAGGACATCTTTTGGATTTTAAAGTTGACTACTACATTCATGAAAATCATGAAGCCCTCGTGAGAGATTGATTTTGCATTCATGGGGACTGAATGAGCATGGGATTCGACAGAAGCGAGATGCAGGTGGCATTGGTTGCGCTTGCGGTGGCAGGAAGCCTGAGTGCGACGCAGGCGATGGCGCAGGAGAGTGCTGCGATCAAGAAGTCCGCCCGTCAGTCCGAGCAAAATCAAACCACTAATACGGAAACGTCCACCGTTCTCGCGCCCATCGTCGTCAATGGTTCAGGTGCTGTGGATGGCTATCAGCCAAGGTCCACCAGCACGGCCACGCGCACCGATACTCCGTTGATCGATATTCCCCAGGCGGTCAATGTCGTTACCCATGAGGTTCTGGAAGACCAGAATGCCAACAATCTTGATGAGGCGCTGGGCAATATCAGCGGCGTCACTCAGACCAACACCCTGGGCGGAACGCAGGACTCCGTTATTCGTCGTGGGTTCGGTGACAACAGAGACGGCTCTATTCTGACTAACGGATTGAAAACGGCTATCCCGCGTTCGTTCAATGCCATGACGGATCGCGTCGAAGTCCTGAAAGGTCCATCCTCCACCCTCTATGGCATTCTCGATCCCGGCGGCATGGTCAACGTTGTGACGAAGAGGCCGGAAGATACGTTTTCAGGCGAAGTCTATGGCAACCTTTCAAGCTTTGGCGGCGGCACGACAGGCGTTGATGTTACCGGCCCAATCGAAAGCACGGACCTCTCCTATCGCCTGATCGGTGAATATAAGGATGTCGACTACTGGCGCAACTTCGGAGAAACGAAGCATTGGCTGCTCTCTCCGTCCCTGAAATGGACCGGCGAAGATACTGAGATTACCGCGACCTACATGCATGAGGATTACAGCGTGCCTTTCGACCGTGGGACGATCTTCGACACCACCACGGGCCGCGCCGTGAATGTGAACCGCAAGATCCGCTTCGACGAGCCCTATAATATCACAGATGGAAAGTCCGACCTCTTCCAAGTTGAGATCGACCATGAGCTTTCGGATAACTGGAAGCTCGGAATCGATTACAGCTATAGCCGCAATGTCTATTCAGACAATCAGGCGCGTGTAACAGGTTATAACGCCGTCACCGGCGTGGTTACGAGAAGAGCGGACGCGACAAATTATTCCACCATATACAACCACGCGCTGCGTGCCGATCTGACCGGAGATGTCGAGATAGGTGGAATGCAGCATGATCTGCTGATAGGCGCATCCTACGATTACAGTGATACGTTGCGCACGGATATGCTTCGTTGCGGAAACAATACAAATTTCAATATGTATAATCCGGTCTACGGCAACCTGCCTGAGTGCACGACTGTTTCCGCATCCGACAGCGACCAGACTGAAAAACTATCCACGGCGTCCGTTTACGTGCAGGATTCCGTTCACCTCAATGACCAATGGATCGTTGTCGGTGGCCTGCGATATCAATATTACGATCTGCTGGCAGGCAAAGGACGACCGTTTAAGGACAACACCGATAGCTTTGGTGATGCTCTCGTTCCCAATGCTGGAATCGTCTACAAGCTCACCTCGGATGTCTCGCTCTACTTGAACGCTGCCAAAACATTCAGGCCACAGTCTTCCATTGCAAGCGCATATGGCAATCTGAAACCGGAAGAGGGGATTTCCTATGAGATCGGCTCGAAATTCGAGCTTCCCGCCGGACTGACTGCTAACGTCGCCCTTTACAGTTCAGATAAGGAAAACGTCGCATACAATGCAATTGAAGGTAGTGCGACTGTCCTCAAAACGGCTGGGCTTGTCCGCGCTCGCGGTATCGAAATGGATGTCGCAGGGTCGCTGACATCCGATATCGATATCATCGCAAGCTACGCCTATACGGATGCAGAGGTCAAAGAGGGGGAGAACGCTGGCAAACGCCCCGTCAACGTAGCTCGCCACACTGGTTCATTGTCATTGGCGTATGACATGGGTGAAATTGGCTCATCTGGTAATACGCTAAAAATTGGCGCCGGTATCCGCGCGGTTGGCGACAGAGCCGGGATCAACGACAACTCATACGATCTGCCAGGCTACGCAGTTGTTGATGCTTTCGCCGCCTATACCTTTGCACTAGAACGGCCGATTACCCTCCAGCTCAATCTTAAAAATATTCTCGATCGAACCTATTATACCTCTTCGATCGGAAGCACAGCCTTCGGAAACCAGATCGGAGAGCCTTTCAATGCGACGTTGACAGCGCGGCTAAAGTTTTAGAAGGACGTCAACTGGTCAGAGACCAGATCCGTCGGTTCATATCACTGTTGATTGCACTGAGAGCGGATACGGTTCCCATAACTTTATTCTCATCGATTTTGTCAGCAGTGTATCATATCCATTGACTGAAATTTCATTTCGCATACTATATCTAGTGTTCGAGGTTCTTCCGATTCGCGTCGGGAGCTAAGACGGGAATACGGTGCGTGATGTCCATTCTGGACAAACCAATGCCGGAGCTGCCCCCGCAACTGTAAGCGGCGAGCATCCTCTCAAACTGCCACTGATGCCGAAAGGTCTTGGGAAGGCGAGACGGATGCAGCGACCCGCAAGCCAGGAGACCTGCCTCAAACGAATACGTCCACGGGCGGGGTGTCCGACGGTCGCGTTTGCGTGCGGGATGATCCTGCGCGTGCCGCTTCCCCTGATCCCCGCATCAACCACTTCGGGGTGAAGTCAATGTCGCGTCATTCTAGTCAGTATCCGCGTGAATAACGGGCGGTAACGCCCGTCGCCGATTTCGGCTGCCATACATTCCTGAATTTCCGCACGGGCGTTCATCACGCCCGATCAATATCGCACGCCTACTAAATCTCACGAGGATCATCATGACAGTTACCGTTTACAGCAAGCCAGCCTGCGTCCAGTGCACAGCCACCACCCGCGCTCTTGATCGTCAGGGCATCAATTACACCGTCGTGGATGTTTCCGAAAACATCGCTGCGTATGATCTGGTTCAGGGACTTGGCTATCGTCAGGTTCCTGTCGTGGTTGCTGGCGAGACCCATTGGGCAGGCTTTCGTCCGGATATGATCAGCACTCTTGCGGCCTGAGCCAGAGCAATGGGCCAGATCGTCTATTTCTCCAGCCGGTCGGAAAATACCCATCGCTTTGTGGCACGACTGGGGATGAGTGCGCGGCGCATTCCTCTCAGTTCTTCCGAAAGCCTTCAGGTCGAAACCCCCTATGTTCTGATCCTTCCCACCTACAGCGGCGAAGGCGGAAAAGGGGCCGTTCCAAAGCAGGTGATCCGCTTCCTCAATGATGCGGAAAACCGCGCAAACATCCGTGGCGTGATCGCTGCGGGCAACAGCAATTTCGGGGCGAGCTACGGGATCGCCGGCGACGTCATCTCCCAGAAATGCCAGGTGCCTTACCTCTACAGGTTCGAACTTCTCGGCACTGAGGACGACGTCGCGAACGTCAAACACGGATTGGAACGATTTTGGACGCGACCACTTTCGAAAAGCCTTTGAAGACATCGGAATCCGAACTGGATTTCCATGCCCTCAACGCGATGCTGAACCTCTATGACGAGCAAGGCAAAATCCAGCTCGACAAGGACCGCCTGGCGGCAAAGCAGTATTTTCTGCAGCACGTCAACCAGAATACGGTGTTCTTCCATAACCTGCGCGAGAAGCTCGACTACCTCGTCACGGAGGGGTACTACGAGCGTGAGGTTCTGGACCAATATTCCTTCAATTTCGTTCGGGATTTGTTTGACGCCGCCTACGCCCGGAAATTCCGGTTTCCGACCTTCCTCGGCGCTTTCAAATACTACACTAGCTACACGCTGAAGACCTTCGACGGCAAACGCTATCTGGAACGCTACGAAGACCGTGTCTGCATGGTTGCCCTGACGCTGGCCCAGGGAAGCGAAACGCTCGCGCTGGCCCTCATGGATGAGATCATCTCCGGTCGTTTCCAGCCCGCGACACCGACGTTCCTCAATGCCGGGAAGAAGCAGCGCGGCGAGCTCGTCTCTTGCTTCCTGCTGCGCATGGAAGACAACATGGAGTCGATTGCCCGCGGCATTAACTCCGCCCTTCAGCTTTCCAAGCGTGGCGGTGGTGTTGCGCTTTCGCTGACGAATATCCGCGAGGCGGGTGCGCCGATCAAGCAAATCGAGAACCAGTCATCCGGCATCATTCCCGTGATGAAGCTGCTTGAAGACAGCTTTTCCTACGCCAACCAGCTTGGTGCGCGTCAGGGTGCAGGTGCCGTCTACCTCAACGCCCATCATCCCGACATCATGCGCTTCCTGGATACCAAGCGGGAGAACGCCGACGAGAAGATCAGGATCAAGACGCTGTCGCTTGGCGTTGTCGTGCCCGACATCACCTTCGAACTGGCGAAGAACAACGAGGACATGTACCTGTTCTCGCCCTACGACATCGAGCGCGTCTATGGCGTCCCGTTCACTGAGATTTCCGTGACCGAAAAGTACCGGGAGATGGTCGCGGATTCCCGGATCAAGAAGAAGAAGATCAAGGCCCGCGACTTCTTCCAGGTGATCGCCGAGATACAGTTCGAGAGCGGCTATCCCTACATCATGTTCGAGGACACGGTGAACCGGGCGAACCCGATTGCAGGACGCGTTTCCATGAGCAATCTCTGCTCGGAAATCCTGCAGGTCAGCGATGCCAGCGAATATAACGACGACCTGTCCTATAAGGTCATGGGCAAGGACATCTCCTGCAATCTCGGCTCGCTGAACATTGCCGCGACGATGGACAGCGCCGATTTCGGCAAGACGATCGAGACCTCGATCCGGGCACTGACGGCCGTGTCGGACATGAGCCATATCTCTTCCGTGCCATCGGTCGAAAAAGGCAATGACGATAGCCACGCCATCGGTCTCGGCCAGATGAACCTGCATGGCTATCTCGCCCGTGAACGCATCTTCTATGGCTCGGAAGAAGGCATCGATTTCACCAACATTTATTTCTATACGGTGACCTACCACGCCATCCGCGCCTCGAACCGGATTGCCGCCGAGCGAGGCGTCAGCTTCAAAGGATTCGAGAAGTCGAAATATGCCTCCGGCGAGTATTTCGACAAATACACCGAAAAGGAATGGCTACCGGCCACAGAACGCGTCCGCGAACTGTTCGTGACGGCAGGCATCGCGATCCCCATGCAGGCCGATTGGCTGGCGCTGAAGCAGGCCGTTATGACCTCGGGCCTTTATAACCAGAACCTGCAGGCCGTGCCACCGACGGGCTCGATCTCCTACATCAATCACTCGACCTCTTCGATCCATCCCATCGTCTCGAAGATCGAAATCCGCAAGGAAGGGAAGATCGGTCGCGTCTATTATCCCGCCGCGTTCATGAGTGACGACAATCTCGACTACTATCAGGATGCCTATGAGATAGGCCCTGAGAAGATCATCGATACCTATGCTGCGGCCACCCAGCACGTCGATCAAGGGCTGTCCCTAACGCTGTTCTTCCGTGACACGGCCACCACGCGCGACATCAACCGGGCGCAAATCTACGCGTGGAAGAAAGGTATCAAGACCATCTACTATATCCGCCTGCGTCAGATGGCGCTGGAAGGCACGGAAGTGCAGGGTTGCGTGTCATGCGCGCTGTGAACAAGAACGCTTCGAAAGATCAACACATGAACATCGCCGTCAAGCCTGCCAGCCGCATCCGCGCCATCAACTGGAACCGCGTCGAAGACGACAAGGACCTTGAAGTCTGGAACCGCCTGACAGGTAATTTCTGGCTACCGGAAAAGGTGCCGCTCTCCAACGACATTCCATCATGGGCTACGCTGAAGCCGGAAGAGCAACAGCTCACCATCCGCGTCTTCACCGGCCTGACGCTGCTGGACACGATTCAGAACGGCGTCGGTTCCGTGAAGCTGATGGCGGATGCCGCCACGCCACATGAGGAAGCGGTGCTGTCCAACATCTCCTTCATGGAGGCGGTGCACGCACGTTCATACTCCTCGATCTTTTCCACCCTTTGCTCGACGCCGGATGTGGACGATGCCTATCGCTGGTCGGAAGAGAACGAATTCCTGCAACGGAAATCCGCACTGATCATGCGTGAGTACGACAGTGGCGATCCATTGAAGAAGAAGGTCGCCTCCGTTTTCCTGGAAAGCTTCCTGTTCTATTCCGGCTTCTATCTGCCGATGTACTGGTCGAGCCGCGCCAAGCTCACCAACACCGCCGACATGATCCGCCTGATCATCCGCGACGAAGCCGTGCATGGCTATTACATCGGCTACAAGTTCCACCGTGCCGTGGAAAGTCTGCCGGAACAGAAGCGTCAGGACATAAAGGACTTCGCCTTCGATCTGCTGCTTGAACTCTACGATAACGAGGCAAAATACACCGAAGCACTCTACGACAGCGTCGGCCTGACGGAAGACGTCAAGAAATTCCTGCATTACAACGCTAACAAGGCGCTGATGAACCTCGGCTATGAAGCGCTGTTCCCATCAGAAGCCTGCAAGGTCAATCCGGCGATCCTCTCTGCGCTTTCACCCAACGCTGACGAAAACCATGACTTCTTCTCCGGCTCCGGTTCGTCCTATGTCATCGGCAAGGCGGTGGCGACCGAAGACGAGGATTGGGATTTCTAAGTTACTTATGATCTGAATAGTTGACTGATCGAGCGCTAGGTAAAAGGGGAAGTCGTCGGTTCGACTCCCTTTAAGAGCGAAGAGTTCGAACAGGTACTCGTTTTCATTCCCATATCTAGACTTGAAAATGCTATCATTTTTGCGGAATTGCTCTCAAAGAGAAAATTTAGATGGAATTTGATAAATGGCTGCAGTGACTATACGAAAGCTATCTGATGAAACTCATCGAGCGTTGCGCGCGCGAGCAACATATCACGGACGTAGTACCGAGGCCGAAATTCGTGACATTCTCGAAGCCGCTGTCCGTCCATCTGGACGCGTGAAACTCGGGTCGCTTCTCGCGGCCATCGGCCATGAAGCCAAAATGTCAAAGAGTGATGTCGAGGCGCTGCAACAACAGCGCGACTTGACCCCGGAAGTACCCATGACTTTCGAATGATTCTAATAGACACCAATGTGATATCTGAGCCTTTGAAGCCGGCTCCTTATGCTGCCGTGCTGACTTGGCTGGATGCACAGGCCATCGAAACGCTATTCATTTCCGCGATTTCGATTGCCGAACGTCGTTTCGGGATCGCCTCAATGCCGCGGGGGAAGCGTCAGATGATCCTACACGGTCGCCTTGAAGATGAAGTTCTACCGATTTTTGAGAAGCGCATTCTACCCTTTAACGTCGGAACCTCCCAATTTTACGCTAATCTGATGGCCAGCGGTCGCGCATCCGGAAAGGTGATTGGCAAGGCTGATAGATACACTGCCGCTACGGCTGCGGAACACGATCTCGCGGTCGCAACGCGAGATGCCAGCCCATTTGAAGCAGCCGGATTGAGAGTTATCAATCCTTGGGCCACTTGGACTTTTAAAATTACTGGTCTCGAGTTCGAGCCTCATCAAAGCGTGGGTTAGCATAATCTCCTAACGCTCTGAGCAAGGTAAGTTTTTTCTTGTAAATGGTCTAGACGCCTAAGACCTTCTGGTTCGTCACCTGCGTCAGGTACTTGTGTGTAAAATCAGCCGCCTTCATTGGTCGTCCGTAGAGGTAGCCCTGTCCTTCATGGCATTCATATTCCCGCATCATTTCTTCTTGCTCGCGCGTTTCAATGCCTTCGGCAATTACATTGAGGTCGAATCCCGCCGCAAGTTTAATGACGGCTTCGATGATTGCCTCATCTTTCTTATTGCGCTCGCTGCCACTGACGAACGACCGATCGATCTTCAGGCGGGTGACAGGATAGTCCTTTAGAAGGCTCAACGACGCGAAGCCTGTTCCGAAATCATCAAACGCAACTCCAACCCCGAGTGCACGAAGGTGATGAAGGGGCTCTACAATGCGTTGTTCATTTCGCAGAATTATGTTTTCGGTAATCTCTAACTCGAGCGATGTAGCAGATAAATCGCTGTCCGCAAGCGCGACCTCCACTGATCTAGCAAAATCACGTGTACGGAATTGTGCCGCAAATAGGTTGACACCGATCCTGAAACTCTTGAGACCAGCATTTTGCCATTGCGCTGCCTGAGCACAGGCTGTTCGCAATATCCACTCACCGACCGGAACCGCAAGGAGACTAGATTCCAAAACAGGTAAAAAAGCAGCAGGAGAGACAATGCCGAGGTTCGGATGATTCCATCTAATCAGCGATTCCGCACCGCAAAGGCTTCCATCACTGAGTTTTACCTGAGGCTGATAATAGAGCTCAAACTCTTGATTTTCCCAAGCTTGACGGAGTGAAGAACTCAAACTCCCTTTTTTTGATGCTTTCTGGCGAAGCTCAGGAGTGAAGATGCGTACGAGATGACGGCCATCAGCCTTTGCTTGATAAAGGGCCAAGTCGGCGTTCCCCAGCAACTCGTCACCGTTTTCTTCAGTCCCTAGTTTAAAAGATATGCCGATACTGGCCCCAATGTGAATAGGCTCGTTGTTGAACTCTATTGGTTCCTCGATAGCGGCAATGAGCGACGAAGCAACCGCAGTAGCTTGAAGGGGGTCAACTGTTTCGGACACTACAACGAATTCGTCTCCTCCCAGACGGGCCACCATTAAATGGGAAGGAACGCTGGTTCGAAGACGTTCTGCCACAGCTTTGAGAACAAAATCTCCGGCTGGATGTCCAAGGGTGTCATTAACGTCTTTGAAGCCATCCAAATCAATCAGGAGAAGTGCTAGAGGGTCACCGCCTTCGCTGGATATTTGAATACGATGCTTTAGGCTTGCTCTGTTTGATAGACCGGTAAGTTCGTCAAATTCTGCAGCGTGCTTTAGTTGCCTGATAGCGTCTAAACGGCTTGTCATATCACGAATGATCGCCCCAAACTGCGGCTCGCCGCTTTCGGTCCACTGTGATAGCGAGAGCTCGATTGGTACCTCGGAGCCATCGCGCCGCTTCGCGGTCAAATTCAAGGAAGTACCAATTATACGAGGTGGGCCGCCGGATGCTACCTTAGCAAGACCTGTTCCGTGTCGACCTCGCATCGCATCAGGCACGATTATATCGAGAGGTTTGCCCAGCGCTTCTTCTTTCGAGTAGCCAAAAATCTCCGCTGCTGCTGCATTCCAAGACGTGATGTGGTTTTGGCCGTTTGCGCAGATAATGGCGTCTGGCGATGTCGATGTAATATGGATGAATTTGTTACGGCTGGCCTCACTCTCGCGCTCCAACCGTTTTAGTTCCATTCGCTGCAAAACCATTGCTGCCAGATCCTGCAGTATCTGCTGGTCACGGTCTGAAAACATTTCTCGTGGTTTCGAATCGATGAGGCATAAGCTGCCAATTGCGTGGCCTTGGGACGTGAAGAGAGGTGCGCCAGCGTAGAATCGAATTTTAGGGTGTCCGGTAACCAACGCGTTTGATCGGAAGCGCTCATCTTTAGATGCATCTGGGACAACGAATATCGCTGGTTCCATGATAGCAAATGTGCAAAAAGAAACATCTCGGCTCGTCTCGCACACATCCAGACCGATACGAGCTTTGAAAAATTGCCGATCGCGGTGCACCAACGAAATCAGAACGGTTGGGACATCGAATATTCGTGACGCCATTTGTATGATATGGTCGTATTCTTGCTCTGGCGCCGTATCCATCAGCGCGAAGCTATCAAGCACCTCAATTCGTTTTTCGTCATCATTGGGTATCGGGTAAAGAGTCATCAAGATTGCTCACAGAGGCTGCTGCTTAGTCAAAAGTTGCAGAAGATGGCATGACTTGCTCCGAGGAATTTATTTCGGCAGGTGCAGTTAAGAACAATCATACCTTTGTCATTTGCTGAATTAAGGTGCATGTCCTGTAACTCAGTTTAGCAACCCGAATACGACGCCTAACGTAGTCTGATTGCAGTGACGCTCATTAACGGTTTCTATCAATTGGCGGAATACTTCAGGACGTGTAGGGCCGATCTGCAAGCGTTCTAGAATTCTTCCCAATTTGCTTGAGCCGATGCGGCTGCAGACCCGTTTGAGCCCCGATGATGTTTCACAGCTACCGTTGGGCGGTATGCTGAAGCTGGGGGAGCCATCGATATTGCACGATCTGAAGCCGCTTGCCGGTGGGTCTCGCCACGATTTGAGATTTGGGCGCGTGTTACGACTCCGAAGCGGAACTGATCGAGCAACTTGAACAGCGCGGCAGCTTCGTTGGCGAGTTCATGGCTGGCCGCTGTTTGTTCTTCCACCATGGCAGCGTTCTGTTGCGTGCCTTGGTCAACTGAGTTGATGGCCCGGTTGATTTCGCTCAGTGCAGTGGACTGCTCACGGGACGCCTCAACGATCGCTGTAATATCGCTGTTTATACCTTCGACATGTGAAACGATCTCTTGGAGCGCCGTGCCGGCTTTCGTTACAAGCGTAACGCCGTTGCTGACATAGGAACCGGAAGCGGTAATGAGGGTCTTGATCTCTTTCGCCGCAGTCGCTGAGCGCTGTGCAAGTTCACGCACTTCTTGAGCAACCACTGCAAAACCCTTTCCGGCTTCACCGGCTCGTGCCGCTTCAACACCAGCATTGAGAGCCAACAGATTTGTTTGAAACGCGATTTCATCAATCACGCCAATGATGTTAGAAATGGCCTTCGACGATACGTCGATCTGATCCATAGCACTGATTGCTTCGCGAACGACATCACCCGAGTGATTGGCATGTTCCTTAGTACGAGCAACAAGCCGTCCAGCTTCCTCAGCGCGCAGGCTGGAATCTTTCACCGTCGTCGTTATCTGTTCCAAAGCAGCAGCCGTTTCTTCCACAGAGGATGCCTGTTGTTCTGTGCGCTTTGCTAGGTCGTCCGCGGACCCACGGATTTCGTTTGAGCCAGCGCTAATCGCTTGGGCATTCTCGGCAACCGAGACCATCGCGAGCTTTAGCTTCTGGGATGCAGAATTAAAATCGGTTCTAAGCCTCTCCAAGGAAGGTATGAACGGTTTGTCGATATGTTGCGACAGGTCGCCGTCTGCAAAGCGGGTCAATCCCAATGCCAACTGTTCAACATTTTCTACGCGACTTGTAACATCGGTGGCAAACTTTACGACCTTGATGATTTTTCCGTTTGGATCGAAAACCGGATTATAGGACGCTTGGATGTAAACATGGCGTCCACCTTTACCGATACGCAAAAACTCATCGGCGACATATTCTCCCATGCGGAGCCGGGTCCAAAATTCCAGATATCTTTGAGAGTTTGCCTCCGCAGGTTCGATAAAGATGCGGTGATGTTGCCCAACGATCTCATCTAAAGAATAGCCGAGCGCCTTCAAAAAGTTTTCGTTGGCGGTGAGAATCTTGCCCTCGGGCGTGAACTCAATTGTCGCCTGTGCGCGCGAAACGGCCGCAAGCTTTGCGCCGCTGTCAAGACCATTCATCTTCGTCTGCGTAATGTCATTTGCGAATTTGATGATCCTGAGGACTTTGCCACTGCTGCTTTTGACAGGATTGTAATTGCCGCGGATCCAAATCTCGTCGCCGTTCTTCGCGATGCGCTTGAACTCGCTGCATTCAAAGGTGCCACCCTGAAGTTTTCGCCAGAATGCGGTGTAGTCAGAGGAACCAGCGTAGTCTTTCTCTACGAAGATACGATGATGCTGTCCGACGATCTCTTTCTCGGAGTATCCCATCAGCTCGCAGAAATTCTTGTTTGCTTTTAGGATCGTGCCGTCCGTTTGAAATTCGATGATAGCGAAGGAGAGATCTAGTGCTGAGAGAACCTGATTGGAGCTGGAAGCGAAAATATTCATCGTAGCGTGCGCCTGGAGTTTGGAATTTTCTGCTACGACAATATTCCAAGACAATTAATTTATTACTGAAGTAACCAATATTCTGCTGAGGTTCGTGGTCGCCCCTCAAATGGTTGCAGTAGACGAGAAACAATCGCGGTCCTGCTCAAGCCCCGCTAAGATGATATGGTGATCTTTTGGACGGAACCGGTCGCCACCTAACGGTGTTTCGCCGTGCCACGTATCAAAATGGTAAAGTAATGCTGCAGGCGATTATACTCGTCATCGAGGACGAACCGATTATCAGAATGACCGTCGCTGAGGATCTTTTATCTGAAGGGTTTTCAGTTGTCGAAGCGTCGAATGCGCACGAGGCTCTCGCTATTCTAGAATCGGGGGAGAAGATAACAGCCATTTTCAGCGACATCGATATGCCCGGAACACTCAACGGTCTCCAGTTAGCTTGGATCGTTCGAGAAAGGTGGCCGCCGGTTCATTTATTTTTGACATCAGGACACAAGCGGCCAAGAGTTGATGAGTTGCCAGAACAAGCATGCTTCATACCCAAGCCCTATCTGCACAAAGCCGTTATCGGTGCGCTACGAAACACCTTGGGAACAGGGTAAAGTGCAATTCGACGGTGGTAGGAAAACATTAGTAAGCGAAAGCTCGACCTGTTATGCACGGTTTGTTCTCCCCAAACGAAAAGCTCTCCATGACCGATTTTGAAAATCAGCAAGCAACGGCTGCTAACGTTGCCGAACTTCCGCATTTGGCCGATGCGCTCGATGATGATCGTTTTCGGCAATTTCTCGATCACGTGCCGTTTGCAGTTGCCGTTTCGCAGCTGGGTCAAGATGAACATCTGGTCTATGGTAACGTCGAGTTTGAACGACTTACCGGGCTCCGCTCAGAAGATCTGCAGGGGCAGAGTTGGACGGCGCTTCCTTCCTGTCCATCGATTGCTGACGGTAAAGAGCTTGCCGACGCGTTGCTTGCCGAAGAGGAATATCTCGGCGTTTTCGCTATCGATCGAGGAGATGCGCCGCGTTGCGTTGATGCATGGTCGAATACAATCGTCGACGATGTGGGGACGCCGATCTTTAGATTACTTGCGATTTCAGAGCGAGATAGGTCTGAGATCGAGGCAACCTTTGAACAGTCGCTCGCCGAGAAGGACGTACTCCTCAAAGAGCTCCAGCACCGGGTAAAAAATAATCTGCAAATGATCACCGCGCTGATCCGGATGGAGGCGCGTAATGCTCAGCGGCAGGAGGAAAACGATCGCTTCGGCCAGCTCGCGGGCCGCATTGAGGCGCTGTCTATTCTTTATCGCTCGCTCTACGCTAGCAATGAAACCGAAACCGTGGATCTTGGCATCTATGTCAGTCAAATCGCAAGCTCTGTCATGTCCGCCCATGCCGTCGAGGGCATCCGTTTAGACTTGAAGGTCGACACGTGGCCTGTTTCCGTCAATGTCGCCATGCCCGTTGGACTTGTGGTCAATGAAGTGATGACCAACGCGCTAAAATATGCGTTTCCCGGTAGCGATGGTGGGGAGATTAAGGTTCACTGCACTGTTGAGGATCAAGGCTGCACCGTCTTAGTGGCTGATGACGGCGTCGGTCTCGCCGACACATCCGACTGGCCGCGCAAAGGCAAACTGAGTGCAATGATCGTACAGTCCGTGAGACACAATGCCAAAGCTGATATCGACGTCGTCTCGAAGCGAGGTTCGGGAATGGCTGTGACTATTACGTTTAGGAAAGAGAATGCGGTTAGGTAGTCGATAAAAGATCTATCACACCTCTACGCTCAAGATCAGGAGCGTTGATCGGCCGGGTGGGGTAAAGGTCCATGTTGATGTCGGTCGCGATGGGCGGCCGACTTTACGCCTGGCGCGGGTTGTCACGTTGCGTGCACAAAAGCGCTGGTAATAACGTCTCACGTTGCGTAAGCTCGAAGCCTATCAACAGAATTTGCCGACGATGGACATGTATTGGAATGAATCTTTTTCTGAAATGGCTCTCAAGCCGTTTCTCCTGAGAGAACTGCATAGCAGAGGGTTTGTGTCAGTTGAGGATTTGTCCCATTTGTCTAGCAGCGAGATACTGCAAATTCCTGGGATGGGTGGAGCAGATTGGCGCAAGATTGCACATGTGCTCAATCGTAGTTTGACCGTCACCAAACGCGTGAAAGCTACGTCGTGATCGTCTAACCGCCCTTACATTGCGGTACGGCATTATGATAGCGGCGGCTCTTGAAAAAAAAGGCGCGTTTTGGTGGCCACTGTCGCCCTCTCGATTACAGCTTTAAGCATTCCTACAGATTACGCGCTGTCAATCAACGAAATTGACGACAACGCCTGGTTTGACCATTCCGGCCAGTTCTTCGACGTCCCAGTTTGTCAATCTGATGTAATGGCCCCATAAATATCCGGACACGATCTCCCACTTAACAAGTGTGCGAGGTAATGTGCCCATTATGACCAGTCACAGTCCTAAGATAGAAGTCCTGTCCGGCCCAGAGCGCCGCCGTCGCTGGTCGACGACAGAGAAGCTTGCCATCATCCAGGAGACATATGAGCCGGACGCAACCGTCAGCATCGTCGCTCGGCGCTACGGTATCCAGCCGAACCAGTTATTCACTTGGCGTAAGCTTGCCACCCAAGGAGCTCTAACGGCAACTGCTGCCGAGGAAGATGTCGTTCCAGCATCCGAATATCGTGCCCTTCAAAACCAGGTCAAAGAACTACAGCGTCTGCTCGGCAAGAAGACGATGGAAGGCGAGATTCTCAAAGAGGCGCTTGAGATCGCCACCGGCCCAAAAAAACACCTGTTGCGCTCGCTGTCATTGCCGAAGGGAAGTTCCCGATGACGGCTGTGTGCAAGACTTTTGGTGTTGCCCGGTCAAACATGGTAGAGCGGGTGAGACAGCGTCCTTCCAAAGCCCGTGGTCGGCCGCCGTTCGCGGATGATGTTCTTGTCGATGAAATCAAAGCGATCATCTCCGAGATGCCAACCTATGGATACCGCCGGGTTCATGCGCTCTTACGCCGTAAAGCCCGTAGCGAAAGCCGCTCATGGCCGAACGTCAAGCGCGTTTATCGGGTGATGAAGGTGCATGGCCTGCTTCTCGAACGCCATACTGGAGCCATTGATAGCCGTCGCCATGATGGTCTTGTCGCTGTCGCTCAATCGAATTTGCGTTGGTGCTCGGACGGTTTCGAAATCGGCTGCGATAATAAAGAAAAGGTCCGCGTTGCCTTTGCACTCGACTGCTGTGACCGCGAGGCAATTGCCCATGTCGCCACTACTGAAGGCATCAAAAGCGAAGATGTTCAGGACCTTGTCATCACGGCCGTCGAAAACCGCTTCGGCCGCATCAATATCCTTCCTAAGCCCATCGAATGGCTGACTGACAATGGATCATGCTTCATTGCGTCAGACACGAGATCGCTGCTGCTGGACATCGGGATGGAGCCTCGCACGACCCCGGTCCGCAGCCCTCAGTCCAACGGAATGGCCGAAGCCTTCGTAAAGACGTTCAAGCGCGACTATGTCTCGGTCAATCCCATTCCGGACGCTAAAACCGTCATCGCCCAACTGCCATTGTGGTTCGAGCATTACAACACGCTTCACCCGCAAAAAGCTTTGGGATATCGCTCACCGCGCGAGTTCTTAGACCGTCAAACAGAAATCTGATCATGTTCGGTTTTTATGGGGCAACTCCATCTGACGCAGCCATGCGAACCAACTTTGCCGATGATTTCTGGTTCAGGTGTGCCGTGGATACCGTAGGTAGGCTCTGTCAGATCTATCCACACAGTTCCGACGGGGCCGTTCGCGCCACTTGGCAACTTGAGGATTTCCCTGTTGTTACCCTGCTGGAAATTGATTTTTGGGTTTTAAGTATAGGTAGGCATGCGCGCTACGCCCTTTACGTCATGCGTTCCTGTCGGCGAGGGAGACTCTTCACTGCCAATGGTGGCCGGGTAGGCTGCTATCAGTGAACCGTCCTCAGCAAAAGCGCGTGTCTGCCCGGCTTTCCGATGAACCTCTACGCGTTTGACGTTACCGCTTTTCATGTCGCCGGGTATCGTCACGGCAATCGTCTCGCCGGGCTTGAATGCTGCTGTCGGATTGAGCGTTTTGATCAAATTGATGTGCATATGAAAGCGCTCAGCGAGTTTTTCTTCTACGGTGGTGTAGCCGAGACTGCTCATTTTGGCCTGTTCGGCGTAATCCTCCGGTATTCTGCCAATAATATCCTGCCTATCGTCTTCGGTGATTTCATAAGGTTGAATTGCAGGAATTTCGTCGCCAAGTTTTACGATAACGTCGGCATCAAGCTTGCCATCAACAGGCAGCTGCCGCATGGCCTCAAACCCTGCGATTGCTTTTGTCAGGTTGTCTCCCAAATACCCATCAATGACCCCGGGCGATGAACCAGCACGATCAAGAAGAACCTGGAGATGTACGACAGCTAGATTGGCTTGCGTTTGTTGTTCAGTCTGTGGCGCATCGATGAGCGATGCGATCGGAGACGTATTGACGATCAGGGCATCAATTGCCGAAGCAGAGCCTGGAAACGAGAATGCCAAGCCCGGTATTATCGCAAAAAATTTCAGTGAATGCATGACATTGTCCGATAATGAGTTTGCTCTCGCGTAGAACGCGTCGATGGACATTCCGATGCACTGTAAAAATGGAAATTCGATATTTAGTACCATCAATATTTTGCTCAATTCTGAGAAAGTGAAAACAAAAACAGCAGGCATTGCAAAAATTTGGCTTCTTGCCATGTTTTCGGCAATTGTCATATTGACTCGTAGACCAATGCGCTGTGAAGGCTACCTCATCTCATTAAGGGTGCCCGAATGCATAGAAAAGACACAGCCGTCAGGCCTACCAAGGGTTTTGGTCTCGATACTCCGATCCTAATCGGTCTCGCCGCTGCATTACTTTTTTTCGTAGCGAGCACGATAGCTTCCCTTCAGACCACACGTTCGCTTCGAGAGAACAACTCAAAGGTAGTCCAAACGCACGAAGTGATCGTTGCGATCGACCTTCTGCAATCTGATGTACAGGATGCCGAGACCGGTCAGCGTGGCTACCTTTTGACAGGAAACGAACGCTATCTCGAACCATATGAGAGAGCACGGTCTCAACTTACCTCGCGCTTCAAGGAGCTCGAGTCGGTTATGGGATCAGATCTCGTTCAGCAAAGACGTCTGGCCGAATTGCGAACTGATGTTGACAGAAAGCTTGACGAGCTTGCTCGAACTATCGACATGAGGCGCAATGGGAATGCCGAGGCAGCCCTTGCTCTTGTGAACTCGGACGTGGGCAAGATTGCCATGGACGCGCTTCGCTCGACGATCGCTGAGATGCGTGTAGAAGAGACCCAAGAACGCGCCCAGCGCCTAGTCGCTATGAATAGTGCTTACAACACGGCAATTGCCCTGGTCGTTAGCGCAGGTCTGCTTGGGACTATCTTAACCTTCGTCATCGGTTATCTGATGCGACGTGCAACAATCGCTCGGCGGCGACAAGAGTGGTTGCAGCAAGCTCAATTGGGTTTGAGCGAAGCTGTTATGGGTGACAAAAACACCGTTGACGTCGGTGAGAGTATTCTTGGCTACCTGAGCAATTATGTTGGGGCAGTAGCAGGAGTTCTGTTTGTGAAGGATCACAACGGATTCGAGCGGTCATCGACTTTTGGCGTGCCGGTTGATGACTCACTTCATTCGCGGCTGAGCGCAAACGAAGGATTGTTTGCGCACGTTCTCACAAACCAGAGACCTATCGTCGTTGGCGAGCTACCTGACGGTTACATCAACTTCAGTTCAGGCCTCGGCAGACAAAAGCCGAGCTACCTCGCGATCGCACCAGCGAGCGTTGACGGCAGCGTTCGGGCTGTTGTCGAGCTAGGCTTTCTGCATCCTGTCGGGGATCATATTCTGGAGCTACTGGAGCAATCGTCAAATACAATTGCGACCGCTATCCGATCGGCAGAGTTCCGAACACAGTTGCAAACACTGCTGCACGAGACGCAACGTCAGACTGAAGAACTTCAGGTTCAGGGCGAAGAACTACGGGTTTCTAACGAGGAGCTGGAAGAGCAGGGTAGAGCGCTTAAAGAATCGCAGGCGCGGCTGGAACAACAGCAGGTCGAATTGGAGCAAACCAATTCCCAGCTTGAAGAGCAGGCGCAAGAATTAGAGCGGCAGCGAGACGGATTGGAAAAGGCGAATGAGGCAACCAATCTGAAAGCGGCTGAGGTGGAACAGGCCAGCCGATACAAGTCAGACTTCCTCGCCAATATGTCTCACGAATTGCGCACGCCCCTCAACTCGTCGCTGATACTCGCTAAGCTTCTCGCTGATAATCCTGACGAAAACCTAACTCCCGAACAAGTTAAATTCGCGCAGACAATTCAGTCGTCCGGGAATGACTTGTTGAACCTGATCAACGATATTCTCGATCTCTCAAAGATTGAAGCCGGGCATGTGGAAATTACCCCTGAACCCGTCTCCATTCAGCGGACCGTCGATGCGCTGCAGCGAATGTTCACGCCGCTTGCAGACAACAAGGGCTTGGGATTTTCGGTCGATGTTGCGGCAGACGTGGCACCGCTTATCGAGACGGACCCTCAGCGCCTCGAGCAAGTTTTGAAAAACCTCATTGCCAACGCTATCAAGTTTACCGAAGCAGGACAAGTTAGCCTGATTGTGCGACCGACAGAAGGGGAAGGAATTGCCATTTCCGTAACCGATACCGGAATTGGGATCGCCGAGGAGCAGCAACATCGCATTTTCGAAGCGTTTCATCAGGCCGACAGCACGATCAGTCGCAAGTTCGGTGGCACTGGGCTTGGACTTTCGATCTCGCGTGAGCTTGTAAGGCTGCTCGGCGGAACACTCCATCTTAAAAGCAAGGCGGGTTCAGGATCGACGTTCACGCTGCTCATCCCGAAAAACTTTGATGCTGAACAGGTCAGTGTCGCTGGTCCAGTCGTTCCTGTTACTCCCAGCAATGAACTCATAGACGATATCGCGACGGCGTCGACACCTTCGAGCGCAACCACGCCAAATGCTGGCAACGCAAGGGGAATAGTCGAGGATGATCGCAGGTTCGCCGGTGAACAAACACGAAAACTGCTTATCGTTGAAGACGATCACTCGTTTGCTTCGATATTGCGAGACCTTGCACGTGAACTGGACTTCCAAGCCCTCGTTGCAGGCAATGCTCATGAGGCCTTGGAACTTGCGAAGCAATTCATGCCAAGCGCGATTGTTCTTGACGTCGGACTACCGGACCAATCCGGACTATCCGTCCTGGATCGCCTAAAGCGAGATGTTCGTACACGCCATATTCCGATCCACATCGTATCGGCGGAAGATTACTCAGAGCGAGCTTTGTCGCTTGGTGCAATCGGATACGCATTGAAGCCGGTTCAGCGGGATCAACTCGTTGACGTTATGAAGTCGCTCGAAGCGAGAATATCGCAAAATGTCCGTAGGGTCCTTATCGTTGAAGACAATGAAGTCCAACGCGATGCAGTCGCGAGGCTGATTGGCTCGCCAGAGGTAGAAACGATCGGTGTTGGCACGGCGGCCGACTGCCTTGCTGAGCTTAAGACCAAGAACTTCGACTGCATGGTGCTTGATCTTTCACTGCCGGATGCATCAGGATTTTCACTTTTGGAGACCATCAGCCAGGACAACGAACATTCATTTCCGCCCGTCATCGTGTACACCGGCCGCGTATTGACCGCAGAAGAAGAACAAAAGCTTCGTCGCTATTCTAAGTCGATCATCATCAAGGGAGCAAAGTCGCCTGAGCGTTTGCTAGATGAGGTAACGCTTTTCCTGCACCAGGTCGTCTCTGACTTGCCGGATGAGCAGCAGAATATGATCCGCAAAGCACGTAGTCGTGACGCCCTCCTTGAAGGCCGACGGATTCTCGTGGTCGAAGACGACGTCCGCAACGTCTATGCGTTGACGAATATTCTTGAGCCCCGCGGAGCGCTCGTCGAAATTGCGCGCAATGGAGAAGAGGCGCTGCAAAAGCTAACTCTCTCGTTGGAACAGCCAGACGCGAAGATTGATCTGGTGCTGATGGACGTGATGATGCCAGTCATGGACGGACTTACCGCAACGCGTCACATCCGTGCAAATGTTCAGTTCAAAAAGCTGCCCGTGATAACGCTTACGGCCAAAGCAATGCCAGACGACCAAAAGCGATGCATCGAGGCTGGTGCCAATGATTATATGGCAAAACCCTTGGACGTTGAAAAACTCTTATCGCTGGTCCGAGTTTGGATGCCAAAATGATTGAGACTTACGAACGGGTAGAAGATATCGAAATTCGGCTTTTGCTTGAGGCGCTCTATCATAGATATCACTATGATTTCCGAGCGTACTCAATGTCATCGATTAAGCGACGGCTTCGCCAAGCGCGCGAGCAGCTTGGATTTGCTACCATAACCGCAATGCAGGAGAGCATTCTCCACGATGCAGATATGCTACCCAAAATGCTTCGGTACCTCACGGTACAGGTCAGCGAAATGTTTCGGGACCCGACCTATTTTCACGCGATCAGAGAAAAGGTTGTCCCCCACTTGCTGACGTATCCTTCTCTGAAGGTATGGATCGCGGGTTGCAGTACGGGTGAGGAACTCTATTCGTTTGTCATCCTATTTCGCGAGGAAGGCCTTGAGGACCGAACGATCTTTTACGCGACCGACATCAATCCGGAAGCACTTGCCCAGGCTGAGGCCGGCATCTACGACTTAGAGCGAGTGCGGCTATTTACGGAAAATCATCGCCTTGCCGGCGGCAGAAGCTCACTGTCGGACTATTACCACACGGCCTACAACCGCTGTGTCCTCAACAAAAGCCTCCGGCGCAATGTTGTTTTCTCAGACCATAGTCTCGTCACCGACCAGGTCTTCAGCGAGATGCAGTTGGTCTCCTGCCGAAACGTCATGATCTATTTTAACAGAGATCTTCAAGATAGGGCGATCGGGCTATTCAAAGAGGCGCTACCGCGCAACGGTTTTCTGGGCCTTGGGGCCAAAGAGACGCTCAGATTTTCTCAGCATGAAGAGGGTTTCCGTGATTTCGTACGAGAGGAAAAGATCTATCAAAGGGCAGACCCGTGAGAGCCAAGGAATACAAAGCCGTCATCATCGGTGCGTCGGCGGGTGCGCTTGAGGCGCTGTCTTTAATATTGCCGGCTCTTGAACGTGACTTCGATATGCCTGTGTTTGTAATAGTCCACGTTCCACCGGGCAAGCGCAGCGTTTTGGCGGAGATTTTCGCCGCGAAATGCCGTCTTCAAGCTATGGAACCGGAGGACAAAGAGCCCATTAAATCAGGGGTTATTTATTTCGCTCCGCCAAATTACCATATGCTGATAGAAGACGAAAATGCCATTGCCCTCTCAAGCGATGACGAGGTGCTTTTTTCCCGACCATCCATCGATGTTTCGTTCGAAAGCGCTGCCGATGTGTGGGGAGATCAACTTATTGGGGTGATATTGACTGGGGCTAACCATGACGGCGCGAAGGGACTTTCTGCGGTTGCAAAGGCAGGTGGAATGACGATTGTTCAGGATCCAAAAAGTGCGTACGCGGCTGCCATGCCCGAAGCTGCAATAAAGGCCTGTCCTCATGCCCTGGTCGTTCCTCTTGATCAAATCGCATCACACCTCTCGAGTATCGCGTCATGAGTTCTCCGGTTAAATTTCTGCTTGTTGACGATCTGCCGGAAAATCTTCTTTCCCTCGAGGCCTTGCTACGGCGCGACGATCTCACCCTCCTAAAAGCTAAATCAGGCGACGAGGCGTTGGAGCTACTCCTCGAGCATGATGTTGCACTGGCTTTGCTTGATGTGCAAATGCCAGGCTTGGACGGTTTCGAATTGGCCGAACTAATGCGCGGGAATGAGCGCACGCGACGAATACCGATTATTTTCGTGACCGCGGGCGCACACAGCGAAACCAGGAGGTTCCAAGGATACGAGGCCGGCGCCGTCGACTACATACAAAAGCCGATCGAAGCTGATATTCTTAGAAGCAAAACGGATGTTTTTTTTGAAATCTATCGCCAGCGTCAAACCATCTCTGAGCAACGCGATATATTACAGTCCCAAGCAAACGTACTTCAAATCGCCGATCGCCGGAAAGATGAGTTTCTCGCAGTGCTGGCACACGAACTACGCAATCCTCTCGCTGCCCTTAAAGGCGGTCTTAAACTTCTTTCTCGCCGACCCGAGGGTGAACAAAAGGAAAAAGTGGCCGGATTGATGGAAGATCAAATCACCCATCTGGTGCGCTTGGTCGATGATTTGATGGACGTTTCGCGCATAACCCAGGGAAAAATAGAGTTACAGAGAACTCGCTTTGATCTACGGAAGGCGCTCGAGGCCGCGGTCAGAATGGCTGCGCCAAATATAGAAGCGAAACACCATATTATTCAAACGAGATTTCCTGAAACGCCTGTGATGGTGTTTGCAGATGATTTCCGCATAACGCAATGCGCGGTGAACCTCATCAACAATGCCGCCAAATATACATTGGATGGCGGCAACATCGAGGTGGGCATCACGGTGCAAAGTCGGGACGTTGCAATTTGGGTCACCGACGACGGGCTTGGGCTCAGCCCAGGCGAAGTGGAAAGGATTTTCGAGATGTTTGCGCAGATCGATAGCCATCTTCAGCACTCACGCGGCGGTCTCGGAATAGGCCTAGCCTTGGTGAAACAGCTGGTAGAATTGCATGGAGGAAGTGTCTCCGCGGCTAGTCCTGGAATTGGGAAAGGTACAACATTTACGATTGCGTTTCCGGTCGATTAGGCTGCATCGCTCTGTCTTTGTCGGCGTATTCTTTCGCCAGTGACGAGGTTAGTAGGGGCAGCGAAAGACCTGGTTGATTTTTGATATTTGGCCTGGTCTAGCAGCCTCCGATTTGAGGCTGCGGTTCTGCGGTAACACTTGTGGCTTGATGGGTGTAGCTTGTCATCGTTGCACCACGACACATATGACGTTTCCCGATCTAAAGCGTTTCCCCGGAAAAGTACATGTTGGAAAGGCAATAGCTAAACGACCTCGTTGCTCAAAGTCTACGACGCCTCTTCAGATCCAAATGACTAGAAGCCACAGCGCGCTCGTTACGTTCGATCCGGTCTAACGCGATAAATAGTGTCCCAGTATTGCAGTCTCACGAACATCACACATCGAACACATTTTTGTTCCCTTTACGTTCCGCAGCTCATTTGAGCGCGAAACCACTGCTGCTGCATACGGAACGGAAATGATCGACCAATCGACTTTGAAAATTCTGTCGGAAGCTTCCGGCGACCACGGTGAGAATTGGCTGGCCGGCAATAAGGCTCAAATTGGTCGCGCGCGGGCCAACCTGATCGAATTCACATCGCAGCTGATTGCAAGGGCCGGTTTGATAGACCCTCGTGTAGCGAAAGTGAACATCGACCCGAGAAAGTGTTTGGCCAGAGCGCCGATCTCGAGCGGGATAGGGTTGATCGCTATGCGCGTTTCGCTATCAAAGAACGCTGCTGCAAGCTACTTTATGCAGATTTCGCCCAGCTGTTCTTACAGCGGAGGCGGCGCATTATTACTTCCACCTCGCCTTGCACATATTTTGAGGCAAACGATCGCGAGCCACACCGGAAAATGGCGCACTATCGTTGAAGGACCGCTATTTCAGAAATACTTCCCGAACGGTCTGACCGACGGTCATGACATCAGTGGCAACGGGTTTGTGAAAAACCACGATGCGCTCGATTTCTTCAACCTCAAGAACTTTGGCGCATGTCACAACATTTCAGACGAGCTGTTGATGTCGCCCAGTCTGATAGACGAGACTGTCAAATCGTTTGTAGCCGCTCGTGCCCTGATTGACTACATTAACCGCGCTACCACAAGGGTCCCTGAGACTTAATCACCTCACGGCTCTTCCAGTCAGGCTTATCAACGTAGATCCGGTGGTCCGCGATTAGCCCTGCGGTTTCGGGGTCCTTGCTCCCTTTCGTGAAACCGGGCTCGCGGAAGTCGCGCGCCATTAGAATTTCCCATAACTGGCGGAACCCATCTCGCTGAAGATTTGCTGGAGGTAAAGCGCTGAACGTTGAAACTCTGCGTCAAGAAAGGTGTTGCTAAGGCTGGACCCGCGGTTGGCCGACTTCATTGAGCCTCTATCATCGATTGGGTGCGCGATGACCTGTGCAAAAATTTTATGTCGGGCGGCGGAAGACGCCTCGTGCTTCCGTTTAAACAACGAGGAGCTACAAGACAGAGACAGATGTTTGTCCGATGGTGAGTGCACATCAGCACCCAACACGTCGACGGGCGTGCGGCAGCCAGGACGAACATCACCTTCCAGATCTCGACCCGCCGCCTATCTGAGCATTGATTGCCAGCTATTCGAGGTCGGCGTCGATGCGCTCGATCAACCCCTCGCAGGTTAACTTTATATCGAGCCGTCCAACCTCATGACCGAAGTCACCTGTGAAATCGACACGAAGGCGCGCGCTGCGTGGGCCGAACGCCTCCACCGTCAGGAGACGTGTCACGGTCTGATATCCCACGAAGAACCGCTCGACGTAGTCGCGGATGCCATCGTGCCCGTCGAAACGTTCTCCGGTGGACGGATCATCGATCACCGCGTCCGGAGTGAACAAAGCCGACACCGCGTCGGTATCGAAAGCGTTCGTCGCATTGATCAGACGTGCGGCCACGGCGTGGAAGTCAGCCTGTCCCTCCTTGATCGTCACCTTTCGTGCTGCCAGCTCTTGAAGACGAACTCCAAGGTGTAGCCATCAAGATCGCGGACCTGTGCCGCGAAGTAGCGCGGGTCATAGTGAAGCTGCGGTCCGGGCGCATGGATCGACGTAGCGCCCGCGGCAGTCGCCGCGTCATAGGCGGCGGCAACCGCCGCTTCTGAGTTCGCGACAAAGCCGACATGAACCGCCCCAGGCGAGGGCGCGCCTTGCCGCAGCCAAAAGAACATCCGTCCGCTTGCACCGAAGCCTTTAAGGTCGGGATGGCCGACGGGGCCGTCCTTTCCATCGTAGTCGTGTCGCTGGGTGATCCCGAGGGGCCTAAGTGTTCTGCTGTAGAACTCGATGGAGCGTTCCGTTTCCAGAACCGTCAGAAAGATATGATCAAGCATCGCTGTTCGCCTTCAGATCACATAGCCGCCGGAAACTTCGATGTCCTGTGCGTTGATCCAGCGGTTCTCGTCAGCCAGGAGACTGGCGACCACACTTCCAACCTCATCGGGCTCGCCGACGCCTCCCAGCGACGCCATAGGCGCAAGCTTCGATTCGAATTCCTCGTTCAACCCGCCACCGAGTTCTGTTCGGATCGGCCCTGGAGAAACGGAGTTTGACCGGATCTGTCGTCCACCGAGTTCCTTGGCCAGGTATCGGGTCATTACCGCGAGGCCGCCTTTGAAGGACGCGTATGGAGCTACTCCGGCGAAAGCGACGCGGGTGGTCGCGCTCGTCATGTTCACGATATGCCCGCCATCGGCCATCAGAGGCAGAAGGGTCTGCGTGAGAAAGAACGGTCCCTTCAGGTGCACATTGAACAGACCATCGAACTGGTCCTCGGTCACGTCCGCGAGCGGCGTGAACATCCCGTATCCGGCATTGTTGACCAGGAAGTCAAAGTCGCCGCGGCCGAACGTTGCTTGGAGCACTTTCTCTACCTCCTTGCGGAAGGCCGCGAACGAATGGATCTGCGAGACATCCAGATTTAGGGCGACCGCAACGCCGCCGATCTCATTTATCGAAGCCACGACGTCGTTCGCGGCCTCAGGATTCGTGTTGTAGGTCAGGATGACGCCCATGCCCTTCGCTGCGCACATTCGCGCCGTGGCGGCGCCGATCCCGCGGCTCCCGCCGGTGACAATAACGATCTTCATGACAACTCTCCAATGTCCGATGCGGATGATGATTTGATAACCGCGGGAGCCAAGCACCGCTCACCCGATCCTCCTCGATCATTGCCTATTTCTGCTTTCCTCTTGTTCGAGCTTCCTGCACGTGCCATCGTCCCTCTCATGGAACAACAGCTGGAAGAACTCCGACATCTCGCCGCACGAGCGGAGAACCGCCGAACTGAAACCGGGATACCTCGTGTGGCGATGGTACAGGGAGAGATCCCGGAGCATCAGTTAGCAGCCGTCTACGAACCGATGGTCAATCTGATCCTGACGGGATCGAAATGCATGACGGTTGGGGACCGGACATTTCACTATGATCCGGCCACCTATTTTGTAATGTCGGTCGACCTGCCGGCCGTGGGTTCGGTCCATCCGGATGAACTTGGCCGACCCTACCTCGCTATCAGCCTTACGCTCGATCCGGCCATCGTTGCGAATCTTATCGCTGACTTGCCAAAGCTTACCGGCGGAACCCCCTACGATTCGGGATTTTCGGTGGCTCCAATAACTCCCGAACTGCTCGATGCCTGGGTACGCATGCTTCGTTTGTTGGACCGTCCTGACGAGGTCGCCGCTCTGGCACCTGTCTACGAGCGTGAAATCTTGTTCCGTGTTCTGCGGGGGCCGCTCGGCTGGATGCTCCGAGACATTGCAATGCCGGAGACGCCTCTCTCACGCGTCGCCGATGCTGTTCGGTGGATCCGGGAAAACTTTGCGAAGTCTCTCCGAGTTGAGGAACTGGCAAAGATGACCGCACTTAGCGTGTCCGCATTCCATCGCCACTTCAAAGCGGTAACAGCGCTCAGCCCTATCCAGTACCAGAAGAATGTCCGTCTTCTGCATGCGCGTTCCCTGCTGCTGTCAGGGGAAGGCACGGCGACATCGGTGGCATTCGACGTAGGGTATGAAAGTCCCAATCAGTTTAGTCGGGAGTACGCCCGGCAGTTTGGCCTGCCGCCGCTCAAGGACGCCGCAAGACTGCGGCTGCTGGCAGCCTAACGCAGCGCAATTATGGGCTTTTGCCTTGTCGTCACATACCCACGACTGCCTTCCATGAGTATGCGCGTGTAAGAATGCTGTACCGTGTTTTCGAGCAACTGTTGTCTTGTCGCAATCTCAACAAACTCGCCGTTCTGCATGATCGCAACACGGTCACAAAGATGCGTGACCACCGCGAGATCGTGGCTGACCAGGATATAAGTCAGCTTCCCGCGCTCCCGCAGATCCTTGAGCAGATTGAGGATTTCTGCCTGAATGGACACGTCGAGCGCTGATGTCGGTTCGTCCAGCAGGAGGATTTTCGGCTCTAGGATCAGAGCCCGGGCGATCGCCACTCGCTGCCGCTGGCCGCCAGAAAGCTGGTGCGGATAGCGGTATCGGAAATTTAACGGAAGGCCGACATCGGTCAGCACCTTCTCGATGCGCTCCTGCCGTCGGTCCTTGCCATGGATTTCCAAGGGTTCCAGCAGGGTGCGACCGATCGTGTGTCGCGGATGGATGGAGCCGAACGGATCCTGGAACACCAGTTGCTGCTTCGCAAGCTGAGAGCTGGTGCGCTTTTGGGCGATCGTTTCACCGTCGATCTCGATTGATCCTGTCCATTGCTTGTTTCGCCCGGCAAGTGCGCCCAGAATGGTGGACTTGCCGCAGCCGCTCTCGCCGACAAGACCAAAGGTCTCGCCTTTTTTGACTTCGAAGGAAACGTCCTTTACGACCTTAAGCGCTGTTTCGCCGCGGCCATAGGAGACAGCAAGATTTTCGGTTTTGATCATGGACATTCTCAGTTCTCCAGCCATGCAGGGTCGCGACGCAGGACTTCGAGCCTGTCTCTGGGGTGGTCGAGGCTTGGAAGTGCGTTCAGCAGACCGCGCGTGTAGGGATGTTGGGCCTGATCGAGGTTGGCCGCAGCAATCGTTTCGACAACACGGCCGGCGTACATGATGATGACACGGTCGCAGAAGCTGCGCACGAGGTTGAGGTCGTGGCTGATGAAGATCAGGCCGATGTTGCGTTCAACCACGAGGTCATCAAGGATAGACAGGACTTGCTGTCGCACCGTCACATCGAGTGCTGAAGTCGGCTCGTCGGCGATGATCAGCGATGGCTGGGAGATGAGCATCATCGAGATCATGATGCGTTGGCCCATTCCGCCAGAAACTTCATGCGGATAAAGGTCGAAGACCCTTTCCGGGTCGCGTATGTTGACACGCTCTAGCATGGCGAGGGTGCGTCTGCGCGCCTCCTGCGATGTGGCGTTCTCGTGCAGAATCACCGTTTCCGAAATTTGCTCGCCAACCGTCATAACCGGGTTCAGCGAATATTTCGGGTCCTGCAGGATCATCGCTATGCGGCGTCCACGAATGGATCGCATCTCCCCTTCGCTTGCCGTTAGCAGATCGACATCTTCGAACTGCATGCGGTTGGCCTTCACGATCGCCTGAGGCGGCTGAAGGCGCATGATGGCGCGGCCTGTCGTGCTCTTGCCGGAGCCGGATTCGCCAATGATGCCGATCTTCTCCCGACCGACGGTGAAGGACACATCCCTTACAGCCGTGGTGACGCCGGAGAGCGTTGGAAATTGGACGGACATGTTTTCGACCGTCAAAATCGTGTCGGATGAGTTAGCCATTACGGGGATCCATGATGTCGCGAAGCCCGTCGCCGAGCAGATTGAAAGCAAGGCTTACGGTCAGGATAGCAATGCCTGGAACCGTCGTCAGCCACCAGGCATCGAGAAGATACTGGCGACCGGAAGCAGCCATCGCTCCCCACTCTGCCATCGGTGGTTGGGCGCCGAGACCAAGGAATCCGAGGCCTGCGGCGGTCAGGATAATACTGGACATGTTGAGGGTGAGGCGCACGATGATCGACGGTGCGCAGAGCGGAACGATGTGCCGTAGCAAAATCCGTCCTACACCCGCGCCTTGAAGTTCGGCGGCAACGACGAAGTCGGCCTGTCGGAAAGTCAGGGTTTCAGCGCGTGCGAGACGGGCAATCGGCGGCCAGACCGTGAGCGCGATGGCAATCACCGCGTTTTCGATGCCGGGGCCGAGTGCCGCCGAAAAAGCCAGCGCGAGAACAAGGCTTGGAAAGGAGAGGAAGATGTCGGTTATGCGCATCAGAACGACATCCACCCAACCGCCGAGATACCCCGCCGTCGCGCCAATCACGAAGCCTATCGGTGCGACGATTACGGTCACCAGAATGGTGATGTAAAGAGTGGTGCGTGCACCGAAAACCAGACGGGAGAAGACATCGCGACCGAACTCATCGGTTCCAAACCAATGTGCGGAAGACGGAGCGTTCAGCGCTATTGCGAAGTCCTGCACGAAGGGATCGTGAACAGCAATCACCGGTGCCAGCGCGGCAACGACGACGAGCAGAACGACGATTGCGAACCCGGCCAGAGCGAGAGGATTTGCAACGAGGCTCAGCCAGCCAAGATAGGCACTGTGCAGGCGCGCCTGTCGCGTTGACGTGAAGTCTTCGCTGATGAGCCAGTTATGCAGGTTTGATAAAGTACCGGACTTGGCCATTAGCGGGTCCTCGGATCGATAAAGCGGTAGACGATGTCGGAGAGCAGGTTGATGGCAATCGAGATGATGCCGATCAGCAGCACACTGCCGAGCACGGCGTTCATATCAGCGAAGAAGAGCGCCGATGTGAGATAAGATCCGAGCCCCGGCCACGCGAAAACGGTTTCGATCAGCACGGTGCCGTCAAGGAGGCCGCAATAGGCAAGTGCGATGATTGTCAGCAACTGAACGCGGATATTGCGAAAGGCGTGTCGCCAGACAATGGGTCTTTGCCCGAGGCCTTTGGCCCGCGCCGTCAATATATATTCCTGACGAAGCTGCTCGAGCATGAAGCTACGCGTCATACGGCTGATATAGGCCATAGAAGCATAGCCAAGAATGATTGCCGGGGCGATGATATGGTGGAGTGCGCTCCAGAATACGCCCCAGTGACCGCCCAGCGCAGAATCGATCAGGATGAAGTTGGTTCGAGCCTGCACTATTCCTTCGTCGTACAGATAAATACGCCCGCCCGGCGGAATTGCTCCGAGATAGGCGTAGAAGACGAGGATGACGATGGTACCCAGCCAGAAGATCGGAGTGGAATAACCCAACAGACCGACGACGCGGGCAAGGTGATCCACCCATGTCCCCTTGCGCACCGCCGCGATGACGCCTAGTGGGATACCGAGACCGGCACCGAAGATTATAGCCAATGTCGCCAGTTCGATGGTCGCGGGGAATACCCGCGCGAGGTCCTTCGACACGTCCTGCTTGGTGATGATCGACTGGCCAAAATCCAGTTGCACCACATCACTTAAATAGTGACCGAACTGCACATAGATGGGCCTGTCCAGACCCATTTCCTTATAGACACGGTCATAGGTCGCCTGATCGGCTTGGTCGCCGATGACGGCGATTACAGGGTCAGCCGGGACCATCCGGCCGACTGTGAAGGTGATCATCATCAGGCCGAGGAGTGTCGTCAGGATGACGACGAAAGATGTCGCGATCTTGCCTGCAGCCTTTGGGAACCGGGATTTCCGGATCGGCTGGGCATCGGAGGTCTGGGTAATGCTCATACCACTGTCCTTGAAGTTATATCGTCACTCGCCCTTGGTCACGGTATCCCACCGGGTGAGCCATGTCGGATGCCCGACGTAGCCTTTCACCTCGTTGCGAACGGCTTTCGGGTCGGTGCGTTGGAATGATGTGACGAGCGCCGGCGAAGATCGGAGATAGGCCTCGTTGATCCGCGTATATAGCTCTTCGCGTTTGTTCTGGTTGGTCTCGTGCGCTGCCGCCTTGACCATGTCCTGAATGTCTTTGGGCACGTCCCAGGCAGAGCGCCATGCGACCAGTCCTGCCAGTTTGGCGTCGTCAGCGTTGTTGGCATTCGTTGCATAGGATTGAAGGACGGCATGGGGATCGGGGAGGCGCTCGCCCGTTCGCGACGAGAACAATTGAAATTGTCGGGATCGAAACTTTCCGATCTGGTCGCCGATTTGCAGATCGAGCTTGACGCCTGCCTTTGCGGCGCTGTTTTGCAGTGAGATGCCGACTTCAGATTCCGGTGTGCCGGGCTGCGCAAAATAGACCTTTGAGAACCCGTCTGGATACCCCGCTTCCGCAAGCAACTGCTTCGCCTTGTCGATGTCCAGCTTATAGGGCATTTCCGTGGAGGCACCCGGCAGGCCTGCCGGAATAATGGTCTGCTGCTTAATGCCGTAATATTTCATCACCGAACCGGCGAGACCGTCATAGTCGATGAGGTATCGAAACGCCTCTCGCACTTTCGGGTTCGAAAGGATCTCGTCCTTCTGGTTCAGGGCGAGGTAATAGAAACCGAAACCCGGAACCTTTTGCACTGTAACTTTGCCATCCCGTTCAAGACCGGCAAGGTCCGTTGATGAGAGGCGAGTGGCGACGTCGACATCCCCTGCATCGATCTGCAGACGTTGCGCAGACGATTCCGGTACGTGGCCCAGATACACGCGTTTCATGGCGGGTACTCCTTTCCAGTAATCCTTGAACGCATCAGCGATCAGGAGCTGGTTAGAGCGCCAAGTGATGAGCGCGAAGGGTCCGGAGCCAGCATCTGCAGTCTGGAGATAGTTGCGGGCCCAGTCACCATTCTTCTCTTTGCTGGCAAGGAATTTGCTGTCGACGATCGAGGTGGAAAAGCTGGCCAGTGAATAGAGTATGAGGTTCGAGTTCCAGACCTCTGGTGTTTCCAGAACGAGTGTCCAGTCATCGGTTGCCCGAATGAGCTGATCGACGTTCTTCGCAGTAAAGCCCCACTGACGCAAATCCGTAGACGGCGCCAGTCCGAGCTTAACCAGCCTGTGTAGCGACCATTCCACATCCCGCGCCGTGACCGGATTGCCGGAATGGAAACGCGCGCCGTCACGTATCTTGAACGTAAAAGTCCTTCCATCGCCAGAAATCGTCCAACTCTCGGCCAGCGATGGCTGGGGATCCGTGATGTTGTCCGCAGGCAGCGCGATCAGACGATCGTACAAATTCGCAACAACTTCGGCAGCTTCCAGCTGATTGATTTCATGCGGGTCCAAGCCGCGCATACTCGTCATCGAGATGGCAATCACCAACTCATCTTTCGGAGTAGCGGCCTGAAGGGGATTTAATGCCGCAGTGGCGATTGCGCATGTTAAATATGCGCGTGTGAGCGTCTTCATATCAGCCTCCCAAGGCTCCTCAACCTCACCAAATCGAATTTTCGATATCGACATGGATTTCAAATCTGATATATCAAGTTTCACACAAATCGATCCTCGTCAACGGATTTTCGGAAAATGGCTTTTGATAACCAGTCTCCTACAACCAAGGCCGACTTTGAGAAGATCGACGCCGGTTTCCAGGTCACGGTGCGCGATCACGTCCACCGTGCAATGCGCAGCGCGATCATTTCCGGTCGATTTGCGACGGGACAGAAGATCAATGAACGCAATCTCGCGGAGCAGTTCGGAGTTAGTACGACCCCGATCAAGGAGGCATTGCGTCAGTTGGAAACCGAAGGTCTCGTTGAAGCCCTTCCACGCAGAGGTGTCGTCGTAAAGTTCAGCAGTTCCTGGGCGGAGGAAATGATTCTGGCGCGTGCCGCACTGGAATCGATGATCGCGCATCTGGCTGCCAAGCGCGTAGACGAAAAGGGCAGGGTGGAGATTCAGGCGATAGCCAACCGCATGAGGGAGGCGACTGCATCAGGAGACGCCGACGGGTTGATCGCTCTCAATGAAAGCTTTCATGATCATATTCATCGGGCGTCGCAATGCGGTTATCTCGCTAAACTGATTGAGCGCCAACAGTTCTACGATGCCAGCATTCGCCGGGTCATCCATCTAGATCCGAATGAACGACAGAAGGCGCTTGATGAGCATGTGGCGATCGCAGAGGCAATTGTAGCAGGCGATGCCGACAGGGCAGAGCGCACAATGCGCGACCACGTCGTTCGTTCGGGCGACACGTATCTCAGCATTATTTTCAAGAAAGAGGGAGAAATCTGACGTGAGTGACAAACTCCAGACCGTGAGAAACGCGCTGACCGGGATTTCTGGTGTGCCGGTGACACCATATGAGCATGACGGCTCGGTCGATACCACGAAATTGACGAATCTCATCAAGGCACTCGCGAGTGCCAAGGTGCATAATCTGATGGCGGCGGGCAATACCGGCGAGTTCTTCACCCTTACCATGGATGAAGTGCGTAAAGTCCACGCAGTCACCATTGAGGCTGCCGCTGGAAACTCACTCGTCAGTGCAGCTGTCGGGCGGTCGCTGACGGAGGCGAAGGCGCTGGCGAAAGACGCGATTGCCGCGGGTGCCGATGCGATCATGGGCCACCACCCGATGGATCCTTTCGCAGGGCCGTCATACCAAGCCGGCTACTTCCTTGAACTCGCCGATTTTTCAACCGTCCCTGTTATCGCATATGTGCGTAGCGATGCGTTTTCTGTCGCCGATTTTCGCAGACTTGCCCTCCATCCCAACATTGCGGGTATTAAATTCGCCTCACCCAACCTGATGCTTTTGTCGGAGGTTATTCGTTCTACACTGGATGCGCCAGCGATCTGGGTTTGTGGTCTGGCTGAAGGCTGGGCGCCCGCCTTCTACGCCATGGGTGCGCGCGGATTTACCTCAGGTCTCGTAAACGTCTTCCCGGAGCGCTCTCACGCCATTCATCGCGCTTTGGAAAACGGCGATTTCGGCGGTGCACGAGCGTTGATCGATGCGATTGCAGGGTTTGAGGCACTGCGTACGAAATATAACAACGGCGCCAATGTTACGGTCGTCAAGGAAGCTCTTGGGATGCTTGGCAGCGATGTGGGCCCCGTGCGCCTACCAGGTGTTGTGTCGCTGAATGGTGAGGAGCGTCAGGCGCTTCGAGCAATCGTTGATCGCGTCAAGGCTGAGGCCCTGGCGGCCTGATTGGAGAAGAAGCGTGTATATTACCGGTATCAAAACTTACATGCAGCGAGTGGACGATCGTCCGCGCCTGCTTCTCAAAATAGAAACAAGCGAAGGCATTTCGGGTTGGGGCGAGTGCTACAACCACGGTCCCGACTGGGCGCTGCCTCCACTGCTCGATTACCTTTTCCACCAGATCGAAAACGAAGATCCACGGCGCGTTGAATATCTCGTTCTAAAGCTGAACCAGCAATGCCGCTTTCCTCCCGGAGCGCTCGGTCTTGCCGCGATTTCCGCAATCGATCACGCTTTGTGGGATATTGCTGGCAAGGCTGCAGGGCTCCCGGTCTACATGCTGCTCGGCGGTAGCGTTCGCGACCGCGTCCGCATTTATTGCGGCGTCTATACCGCGCCCGACCCTGAGCAAGTGCTTGAGCAGACGCTCCAGCTTAACGAAGACTATGGCTACACGGCCTTCAAACTCAGCCCCTACCGCCGCGACCTTCATTCAGGCCGATGGGGAGAGCTCGTAAAGGAAACGGGAGACTGGTTCAGTCGCATTCGTGAGATCACGCCCTCGCATTTCGAATTTGCTTTCGATGCGCATGCCAAAATTTTTGAGCCCTACAAGGCTGTTCAGCTTGCTGCCGCCATAGCGCCGAACGATCCACTTTTCTACGAAGAACCGATCCGTCCGGAGCATATACCGGCATGGAAGGAATTGAAGTCCAAGGTAAACGTGCCGCTGGCCACAGGCGAGTCGCTCTATAATCGCTTCGAATTTCTTAACCTCCTTTCTAATCAAGGCGCGGACATCATCCAGCCTGACATTTGCGTCGTTGGGGGCGTCTCAGAAATGCGACGTATCGCGACAATCGCAGAAGCGCACTACGTCACCGTGGCTCCTCACAATCCGATGGGACCGCTGGCCACCGCCGTTAATGTGCATTTCTGTGCGGCGCAGCCCAATTTTCAGGTGCTCGAGTTCAAGCCGCATGTACATGCGCCGTGGGCGCTCGATCCCTACATGCCAAGGGACGGGCATATGGAGCTTCGCCCGGATCGTCCAGGCTGGGGCATCGAGATTGACGAAAAGCTGCTCCAGAAGGATGACTATGTTTACTGGGAGCGCAAGGTGACTTGTAAGCCAGATGGCGCAACTGCGTATCCGTAAAAAGCAAAGCGAAAGGTTTCTTTGATCGCCAGCTTCATCTCCATGGTGCGTCGGAGTTTTAGGCCTGCGGCTGCTCTGAAAAAAAACTAGAAGGAGTGGACGTGCAGCCGCTCCTCAACTCTTTAGAACGTCGATGATCTCGCATTGCGACCACGCGCCAACCCCGGTTCGGTTCCATCAAGAGTACAAATTTCTCGCGCGAGCCGAACCCGATGTGCACGGAGTGAAGCGCATGACGGTGCTCTAGGGTCCTGTCTACATTTCCCGGTTTAAGGCTAGCAGTCTATGTTAGAGTGGCGTAGGAAAAGTCATGCCGAACCAACACGAAGACATTCATCCAGAAGCAGCTGTCGCACCGGGATACTTAGCAAACCATACGGCCAGGGTTTTCAATAGGCTGGTAGACAATGCTCTTCGCCCTCATGGTTTGTCCATGGCTCTGATTGGCCCCGTTCTTCTTTTGTCGTGGAAAGGGCCGATGCTTCAGCGCGACATCGTGCGCTCATCTGCCATCAAGCAGCCTGCGATGGTCGCTCTCCTCGATAAGCTCGAAGCGATGGGATTGATCTTCCGGACCGCTTCGGAAAGTGACCGCCGGGCCGCTATGGTAGAGCTGACTGGGAAGGGAAACGAAGCCGCAGCCATCGGACGTGACGTGTTGGTCGAGACCAATCGGCAGGGCTTGGAAGGCTTTTCGAGGATAGAATCAGAGTTGATGATCACCCTGTTTCAGCGTCTGATCGCAAATTTCGAGAGATAAGACCGGAACAAATATATCAGAAGTGATGTTCTTTTCGCGAAAGGGAGATCATCGTTTATGGCCGCACGCGTTCTTATCACCGGTGCCAGCATCGCTGGAAATACCACAGCATGGTGGCTTGGCCGTTTCGCCTACGATGTCACTGTCGTCGAGAAGGCTCCGCAGTTTCGAGATGGAGGGCAGAACGTCGATATCCGGGGTGTGGGCCGTGAAGTCCTTCAAAAGATGAATCTTGAACAGACGGCTCTCGACCACGGAACCGGCGAGATCGGTACGGCCTGGGTGGACGAGGAGGGTAAAACTGTCGCCGAGTTCATCACTGATGATCTCGATCAGGATGGTCCAACCGCTGAAATGGAAATCCTCCGAGGCGACCTGGCGCGGCTAATCTATAACTCTGCTCGCGAAAAAGCGACGTTTCGTTTCGGTGACTCAGTCGCGGGCATAGATGACACAGACAAAGCGGTCATCGTAACCTTTTCGAGCGGAGCGACAGAAGAATACGATATAGTCATTGTCGCTGAGGGTGTTGGGTCGTCAACCCGCGATTTGATCTTTCTAGACGAGAACAATCCGCGCTGGATGGATTTGACGATTGCATATTTCACAATTCCAAGAGAAGCCGAAGATGATCAGCGGTGGCGTTGGTACAACACGACGGAGGGACGAAGCATCTCTCTACGTCCTGACATGGTAGGGACCACCCGATGTATGCTTTCCGTACAGCAGCCCCCGAGCGGCGAGCATGAATGGAGCGTGGAAAAACAGAAGACATTTCTGAGGGAGCGCTTCCGCGACGCCGGATGGCAAGCTGATCGCGTGCTTAAGGGATTGCAGCGGGCAGAGGACTTCTATTTCGATGTTCTTCGTCAGGTCAGAATGCCCAACTGGTCAAGAGGCCGCGTTGTTTTGACGGGAGACGCTGCATGGTGCGCGACACCGATTGCCGGTATTGGTGCAACGCTTGCAGTCACCGGTGCCTATGTTCTCGCAAATGAGCTTCACAGGCATTCTGATACACCTACCGCTCTAGAAGCCTATGAAAGAGCCATGCGGCCAATGGTCGAAAAAGGACAAGGCGTGCCCAAAATCGCTCCTCGAATGATGAACCCGCACAGCAAACTGGGCATTACCCTGCTTCATGGCGCTCTCAATTTGGCGAGCAAGCCGGGTGTGAATAAGATTGCTTCGAAGCTCCTTGCGGGCGAACAAAAAGCTCCCGATCTTTCAGTTTACGATACTGAGAGTTCCTGAGGTCAGATTTCGTAGCTGCGCCTCAAGACAGAATTCCCTGCCATTCTTGGTCGCTGACATTTCGCTTGCAGGTCGGCGGCTTACCTTGGCCAGGAATGGCTGTCAGTCTAGAAGAGCCTCCATCAGACACAGAACACTCACGCCAACTGCTCGTAATGTTCAGGCCCGCAGAGGAATGCGCTGGGTGTTGTTCCGGTCACTTGCCTGAACGCGAAGGAAAACGCAGCAGTGCTTGAGAAGCCTGCGTCACTCGCCACCTCGGCAACTGACTTACCTCGAGCGAGTTGCTCCATCGTTCTAACAATCCGCGCTCGTTGCCTCCAGGCTTTGAGCGTCATTCCTGTCTCAGCCGGGAACAGGCGGCTTATCGTGCGACCAGAGGTCGCAGCGCGTGATGCTAACTCGGTCAAGTCCATGCTATTACGATGATCGCCAAGAGCGATCTCGGCGACCCGCTTTGCCACGGGGCTTTGAGGCATTGGGAGGTACGTCGGCGCATCCGACACGGCGCTTAACTCGAGAAGTATCAGCCTCACCATCAGCTCTGCTTTCACCGTCGCGGGGTCGTCTTCGATAGCCGCGGCAAGCAAGGAGCGAAGCAATGGCGTCAGTCTGGATGCAAAGGCCCTATCGGGAAAGTTTGGAGGGGCCCATGTTGCGATTGCAGTTGGTCGCCAATTCACCATCCAAAGTTCGGCGTCCGTCATGATATCAAGGCGATGCGGAACGCCTGCCGGAATCCACGCCGCAAGTTGAGGAGGCACAAGCCAGACCCCTTCACCTGTATGGAGCTGGATCATACCCGACGCAGCATAAGTGAGTTGCGCTTCATCATGGGAATGTAACGGCAGGGCTGAACCGCTCGACTTGTTGATGCGATGGATGGTGAAAGACGGGTGCATATGAATGGCCAGTGTTCGATGTGGATTGGCATCACATCGGGAAAATACGCCTGTATAACAGAGCAGATCAACATTTGGGAGAAAACGATGAGAGCTGCTATTATCCGAGAGTATGGTTCGAGCGATGTGGTGGAAATCGCTGAGGTGGATCGACCAGAGCCGAATGAAGGCGAGATTCTGGTGCGAGTCCTTGCGGCGGGCGTGAACCCTGTAGACTGGAAAATTCGCGGTGGCATGGGGCAGCGCATGGGAATGACCCTGCCGATCCATCTTGGGGGGGAACTTGTCGGGACGATCGAGAAGCTTGGCGCTGGTGTCGACAATTTTCAGCTGGGTGAGACCATCTTAAGCATGGTACATACGGGTGCCTTCGCTGAATATGCGGTTGCCAAAGCAATCAATGTCGTACGAATGCCTGACAATATCGACGCCATCCACGCAGCGGCTCTTCCCCTGGCGGGATCCACAGCATGGCAGGCACTGTTCGACGAAGCAGGACTTTCTGCGGGACAACGTCTTCTAATCACCAACAGTTCGGGCGGGGTCGGTTCTCTTGCCGTGCAGTTTGCCAAAGCTAGGGGAGCGTACGTCATAGCTGTCGCTTCGGGTCGCAACGAGGAGTTCGTCCGCGCTCTTGGCGCTGACGAATTCATCGACTACACGACCGAACCCTTTGAAGACGCCGCATGCGACGTTGACGTCGTGCTCGACACAATGGGAGGTGAGATATTTCAGCGCGCTTTTAAAACCCTCAAAAAGGATGGTTTCATGGTCACTGTTGTAGCCTTTCCCGACGGCGAAGCAGAGCGCTACGGTGTCCGCATGAAGAGGTCATTTACAGTTCCGAGTGCGCGCAACTTGGCCTCGATCGTGCTGTTGGTCGGTAAGCGCCGTCTCCGTCCCATTGGGTCCGCTGGTTTCTGAGCATGATTGGTCATGCGAAAAGGCTTCCAGGCGTATCTGGAAGTTGAATTATGGATGATGGATTTGTTGGTCGTTATGAGGTCGTTGAGCCGCGGCGGGGTAACCGGCGGTGGCCGGATGACGTGAAGGCGCGGATCGTGGCGGAGAGTTTTGAGCCTGGTGCTCGTGTTGTGGATGTTGCGCGCCGTCACGGTGTTATAGCAAACCAGCTTTCCGATTGGCGACGTCAAGCGCGCGACGGCAATCTGGCGCTGCCTTTTGCGGCGGCAACGACGCGGTCGGAGCACGATGGTGCCGAGCCGCCATTCGTTCCTCTTTCAATCGCTGCCGAGCCACCTGAGCCTGTCAATTGTTTGTCACTTCCGAAGATGGTCTCCGACGGGCCCAGGGAGCAAGGTTTGATGCTGCAGATCGGCTCAGACGTTGTGATGCGGGTTCCTGACGATGTGCCCGTTGAACGGGTCGCCGCTCTGGTTCGCGCTGTGCGAGGAGCGTCATGATCGTCGCGGGCCAACGACTGCCGATCCTGATCGCAACCCGTCCGGTTGACTTCCGCTGTGGGCATCAGGCGCTGGCTCTGATGGTGCAGACCGAATTGAAGCTGAACCCGCATTCCGGGGTGACGGTGATCTTTCGGTCAAAACGCGGGGACCGCCTGAAGATCCTGGTGTGGGATGGCACAGGAATGGTGCTGACTTACAAAATTCTTGAACATGGAAGCTTTGCCTGGCCCAAGGTTCAGGATGGGACGATGCGTCTTTCCAGGGGGCAATATGAGGCTTTGTTCGAAGGTCTTGACTGGCGGCGGGTGATGGCGCAACGGGTAACCGTGCCATCGGCCGCAGGGTGAATATCCGGCCGTCTTTGCATTGTTTTGTTTGGCTTTTTTATGCTGTTTTGCTATAAGGCGGCATGTCGCAACCTATTGATCTCAGCCTGTTTCCGGACCTTCCGCCAGAGGTGGTGAAGGCGTTTGCCGCGATGCAGTTCGAGCTGTCGGTCGAGCGTGCTGCACGTCAGCATGAGCAGGCGGTCGTTGCCGAAAAGGATGCGTTCATCGGTGAGTTGAAGGAGCTGATCGAGAGGCTTGAGGGTCAGGTTCACGACTATCGGCGCACGAAGTTCGGGCCGAAATCGGAAAAGCTCGATCCGGCGCAAATGGAACTGGCGCTGGAAGACCTTGAAACGGCGATCGCCGAAACACAGGCACGGATCGCCGCCGTCGAGCAGAAGATCGAAGCAAGCGCAGATGATCCCGAAAAGCCTGGCGATCCTGACAAGGCCGTTTCTCGCAAGGAGCGTAAGGCCCGTGCACTGCCTGAACACCTGCCGCGGGTCGAGCGCGTGATCGAGCCCGAAAGCATCGTTTGTCCTTGCGGTTGCGGCAACATGGTGCGGATCGGCGAGGACCGGACGGAACGGCTCGACCGGATCCCGGCGCGCTACGAGGTGATCGTCACGATCCGCCCGAAATACGCATGCCCCAAGGGTCGAACGGGCATCATCCAGGCCAGAGCGCCCGCGCATCTTCTGGAGACAAGCTGGCCGACTGAAGCCCTTCTGGCGGAGATTGCTGTCGCCAAGCATTCCGAACATATGCCGCTCAACCGGCAAGCTGAGGTCATGGCGCGACACGGGGTGCCGATAGACCGCACGGTCCTTTCCGATTGGATGGGGCGCACGGGCAGCGAAATCGCACCGGTGGTCGACCATATGGCCAAACGGCTGCTGAGGGAAAGCATGCGGCTCTATGTCGACGAGACCACCGCCCCGGTTCTGGATCCGGGACGAGGCAAGACGAAGACGGGTTATCTCTGGGCCGTGCTGCGCGACGATCGTGGATGGAATGGCTCTGCGCCGCCGGGCGTGGTGTTCCATTATCGGCCTGGACGTAAAGGCGAATATGCCGCTGAAATCCTCAACGGGTTCAACGGCACGATCCAGGTCGATGCCTACGGTGGTTACTCTCACCTCGCCACGTCGGACCGGACGGGTGGCGATCCCTTGAAACTGGCTTTCTGCTGGGCACACGGGCGCAGAAAGCTGATCAAGGCCACGCCGAAGAGCGGATCGCCCATTGTCGAGGCGGCGCTGGTGCGCATCGCCGCGCTCTACAAGATCGAAGACAGTATCCGGGGCTCAGATCCCCAACATCGCCGGGCGGTTCGACGGGACCTGTCTCTTCCGCTGGTGGACGAGTTCTTCACCTGGCTGGCAGCCCAGGCTGCGCGCGTCTCACGCAAATCCGATCTCGGCATTGCCTTGGCCTACATGCTGAAACGACAGGATGGCTTTCGGCTGTTCTTGGACGACGGCCACATCGATATCGACTCCAACCTCGTGGAAAACGCGATCCGTCGACCGGCCATGAACCGCCGCAATGCGCTCTTTGCCGGGCACGACGAAGGGGGCCGTAATTGGGCCCGGTTTGCTAGCCTGATCGGCACTTGTAAAATGAACGGCGTTGAGCCCTACGCATATCTGTGCGACCTCTTCACCCGCCTCGCAAACGGCCACCTCGCCAAAGACATCGATGCCCTGATGCCATGGGCCTATGCCGCCCGTAAAAAAGCCTCACAATGAGCTCGTCAGATACTATTCGGTGAGCTCACATCCGGACCGCTGGTAGCTCTGCCCCTAGCCGGAATTGTAAAATCAATGGGGCGTAGACGGCGCATACCATTCAGACGGAACGACGGCCCGGTTCAAACACCAAACGTGGTGAAGAAGCTTTCCCGCCTGTCCTCTCCTGCTGCCCGGCGTCTGGAAGGCTGTGTATTCAACGCCGGTCTGTCGAGATACTTCTTCAAGCCAACCAACAATGAGTGGCTGAGGAGCACGCCAATTTGCGCATACCACATCGTTTCCTCAGAAAATCGCGTACACGCAAGTACCAGGGTGATAATAATTGTGCAGCCAAGCGCAAGCAGATAGGAGAACATCGCGTTCCAACGCAGCCCGCACAACGTAGTTGCGGCCAAAACCAACAGATAGAATGATCCCACGAACCTTGCTCCGAAATTCGCGAAACCAATAAACCAAATTGATTTATTAAAAGCGAATATTGAAGGTGGCCAGCCGTTCTGAGCTGGCGCAGCGGTCTGCCGTATCGTCTGAACGGATGAGGCACGCTCACGACCGGCTCTGCCCAGTTCGACATGGTAAACCGCTCTGGGCTCTGGCTTGAGAAGAAAAGAAGTTTTTCAGATGCGCGGCTTTGATGGCGGTTCGCGATCTGGTTCAACTCAGTCATCGGAAGCGACTTTGTTGCGGAGCAAATAGGCAGCTTGACCCTAAAAGGCCGTAGCTGCGTTTAGTCTTCTCTACGGAACATTGGATTGGCTGGCCCGTTTTATTGCCAGAAATGCACGGGGCTTCCATCGAATGAAAATCAAAGTGAATTCTGTCCGGCTTAGCCTTTTGGCCTTGCCGACAGTTGGCATGTTAGTGACGTGCGGCGCCGCCTTTGCCGCCGATGGAAAATCATCTGGTCCCTCAGAGGCCTTATTCCTAATCCAGATCATTGTACTTGTGGTTGTCGGGAGATTACTCGGCGAGGCTATGGTGCGCATTGGACAGCCGTCGATCATGGGCCAGATTATCGGCGGTATCTTGCTGGGTCCTTCGGTATTCGGCCTTGTGTTTCCCGAAGCCCAGTCGACGCTGTTCCCAGCCGGCGAGGCGCAAAAAGCAATGGCGGACGCCGTTGCCCAACTTGGCATTTTGTTCTTACTCCTGCTCGCAGGTATGGAAACGGACCTCGGTCTGGCGTTGCGATTGCGTCGTGCCGCAGCGGGAGTCTCGCTCTCTGGGATCGTGGTGCCTTTTGCACTCGGTTTTGCTTTGGGGGAGCTCATCCCCGCAAGTATGTTGCCTGATCCCGACACGCGATTGGTCACGTCGCTCTTCCTGGGAACCGCGCTGTCGATCTCTTCAGTGAAGATTGTCGCGTCTGTCGTGCGCGAGATGGACTTCATGCGCCGCAATGTCGGTCAGCTGATTGTTGCCTCCGCGATTATCGATGACACGATAGGATGGGTTATTATCGCTTTGACGTTCAGCCTGGCCACGAGTGGCGCTGTTGATGTCGCAATCCTCGCAAAGAGTGTCATAGGCACGATTGCATTCATGGCCTTCAGCTTCACGATTGGGCGGCGTATCGTCTTTGAGATCATTCGATGGGTCAACGATACCTTCAAGAGTGACCTGCCAGTGTTGAGTGCGATTATCGCCATCATGGGTGGGATGGCGATAATCACCAATTTGATTGGCGTTCACACTGTCTTAGGTGCGTTCGTCGCGGGCATACTAGTCGGCCAATCCCCAATCCTGACACGCCAGATCGAAGGGCAGCTACGCGCGTTGACGACCGCGCTGTTCATGCCGGTCTTCTTTGGCCTGACGGGTCTGAATACTGATCTCGGCCTTTTGGCTGACCCATCTATATTGTTACTGGCGGTAGGACTGATCCTGATCGCTAGCCTTGGAAAGTTTGGCGGCGCCTTTGCCGGGGCCAAGATGGGCGGGTTTTCCAATTCCGAAGCTATTGCGCTTGGTTGCGGAATGAATGCCCGGGGATCAACAGAGGTTATCGTAGCCTCGATAGGCTTATCGGTCGGCGTACTTGACGAGCGTTTGTTTTCCGTGATCGTTGCCATGGCAGTGGTGACAACGATGGCTATGCCACCCACTTTGCGGTGGGCGCTAGCACGGCTACCGATGCGGGAGGAGGAAAGGGATCGACTCCGGCTCGAATCCCTTGAGGAAAAGAGCTTCTTGTCGAGTTTCGAGCGGATCCTGCTTGCGGTCGACCACTCGGCCAGCAGCGATCTTGCTGCCCGTATCGCTGGGCATTTTGCTGCCGTGCGGAAAATGCCGATTACTGTCTTGGATATCGTCGATGAAGACACCGATGGCGACGCTGAAGATCTATCCAGACGTCTGCCGGACACTCGCGCGAAAGAGGTCAGTGAGCGCGTGCAGAGCACCGCCGATACAGTCCTAAAGATGGACAGCGTAAAACAAGCCGCGCCCGACGGCGAGGTACACGTCACGATCAGACTTAAGGACGGGGAGCTAGAAGATATCCTCGCCGAGACCGCGGACAAGGGCCATGACATGATGTTTGTCGGCGTTGAGTCAAGCGCGGGTGCGGGCGGTGGGTACGGTAGACGGCATACAGCAATGGTGGATGCTTTCAGTGGGACGACGGCAATCGTATCGGCTCGTGGACATCTTCCAAAGTCAGATGCTCAGTTGCGCATACTTGTGCCCGTTGGCGGGACAGAGCGTTCGCTGAACGCGGCAGAGTTCGCATTTGTCATCGCCAAAGCTACCGGTGCGTCGATCGCCGTTGTGTATTTCAAGGATCCTGCACAGGCAGCGTCTCTTTCACGAGTGAGCGATACGAGTGGCGCTCAACAATCGGCGTTCGAGCAACTCGACCAGATTGCAACTTTCTACGGACTGCCAGTGGAGAAGGTTACGTCGCAAGAGGGATCGCCCGAGCTTGCTATCTTAAAGCACGCCAGAAGAGGGCGCTTTAATCTGATTATCCTGGGGGTCAACAGAAGGGCAGGTACTGACCTTTCCTACGGCACTGTTGCTGACACGCTTTTGGAAACCGCCGACCGCTCGGTCGTTTTTGTCGAAATATGATGGTCCTATCCGTCGGAACAGAAGCCGCTCAAATGACACTTCTTCCCTAGTAAGGAGATTGTACCAGCCCGGTTGGAACATAGAACGCTGATCAAAATCCGCAACGGAGGTGCAAGAAAGTCGTCAGGGAGACACCCTTCTTTGCGTGATAGACACGGGCCGCTGTGCCGCTTTCCACGGTAGAGGCGCACGAGTGACAGATGCATGATGAGTGGCAACTATTTTCTGTCGTTAGACCGGTCTATCGGATTTCCGAACAGATCAACAGGTGCAGGCTCAGGCGACCCCTTTTGCGCCGTCAGTCGGCCACCGAATGATCGTGGACTGTTTGCTCGTCCGGCCCACAGCGAGAACTCGATCTTCTCTCCGGCCTTAATGTCACGGTCTGCGATGAAATATCCGCGGTGATCAGGGGCGGTGTCATGCCCGGCTTTTTCATTTTCGAACAAGCAAACCTCTCCCGGCTTTGGCTTGTAAGCCATTCGATGTCCTCACTTTCCATGCACTGGCCAATTATCTTGATAGGCATCTGTCGACGACATATGGGATGCGCCAACCCTGGCTCCAAGATCAACCTCTTCGGCTAAGTTACAGCGGTTGGGACCCAGATCGCCGACGTCTCGTCGCCGTAGGCCTTGGCGTTTCCATCCAGAACACAGGTGCCGACCCAGGCACACACAACCGCATCCAGGCAGTCCTCGAACGCTTTCAATTCAAAGCCTCGCGACGACGGGTCGGGTAGGGGCAGAGCTGAAGAAACGCCTTCAATGCGACTGTCTAGCAAGCTGACGATGTCTGCCCAGACGCTCAGAAGCTTGTGGCGACGATCTGCAAGGCTCTCCTCGGGCCAGTATTTACGGGATTTCGCGTGCTTGTAGGGAAGCCTTCGCTCCGCATTCGCCAGTTCGATCAGAGCCGGGTGCGGATAAACTTCGATGAGAGCCGGGAAAGATCCTCCAGATGTCAGAAGCGGATAGCCTGCTTGCGCAAAACCCAGGGTCAAATCATCACTGAGCTTGCCTGGTCGGGTTTGGTTTGGCGTGTGCGTGCCAGCATGTCGTGATCCATAATATGAAGAAATCGCGTTATCGGAAACGCGTCGACCAGTGATCGGCTTGTTCGATAATGGCATGTCGATTGCAACAATGCTGACAGGCGTCGTGGTGAGTTCCGCCGCCTTTGAAAGGAGAGCCAGTGGATCGGGCGTCGACCCGCGATGTCTTATGCCTTGCCAGTGATCGTCAAAGAGGAAGGCCTGATAAGATGCTGCAACCCGAACAAGTCGCCAATTGACACCGTCGCGTTCAACCAGAGCGATGCCACTTGGTTCTGTCAACGTCCATGCTGCATCAATGCCGAGAACTGCTGTCATAGGTTTGCCGTCGCACTTAGACTGCCTGCGCCATCTCAGGTGCTTGGGGTGTCACGCCATTGGCTTCATCGAGCAGGTTTAGGAGCTGATCCAGGCTGTATGGCTTTGGCATGAAGGCCCAGCCAATTTCGACGGATTCGCTGACATCGCGACCAGAAACGACAATAATCTGCGTTCGCGCAGATACGCTGGCAACCATAGCCGCAAGATCGAGGCCCGTAAGGTATCCTGGCATATCGACGTCGGTGACCAGCGCGTCAAAGGAAGGATTGCGTCCGATCGCCGCGACCGCTTCAAGAACGTTTCCAGCCTCAACGACAGCATAACCATCGTCCTGAAGCGCCTCAACCAACATCAATCTGATCAGAAGATCGTCTTCTACAACGAGAACAGTACGCGCGGACATGGGATGCTCCAATGGCTATCGGTTACTCAACTTGTCCACGCCCGTTTCGATCATCCCTGCTGACCAGTATTTGCGAACATATTTAATTAAATCTGAATGAGCGGCCGCGCCTTGAAAGCGCAGTCCTCTGTCCTCACATGAACATAGTGAGAACGTTGATAGGAGCTGTCAAAATGACATCTGATGGAAAGCAGCTTTCGAAGACCGCGGTGGGGACATTGTCGGCGATCCATCAGTATCGCCACCAGCGCCGTCTTGGGCGTGGCTGGCTGGTTGGCGACAAGCGCATTTCTACCTCAACCGTTGCCAACCTTGAAAAAGAAGCCTTCGTCAGGGAGATCGCCACGAACGGCTTTCCCCGCCTCGTCCTTACAGACGAAGGCAAACGCCTTATCGCTCGCAGCAGCGATTAAAGGCTGACGTTTACTTTAAGCTGATACTCACGAAGAAACAGTCGGATTGAGACCGAAGGAGGTCATCGTTGCCTCACATGCTCTGGTAAAACGCATCGAGGGGCCTTCGTCGCCTGTTGCAAGCTTACTGACGCGCGCCCCCTCCAACAGCATGGAAAGCGTATCAGCCAGAAGCTCCGGATCGCTGACACCGGTCGAGCGACAAAGATCCGTCAGGCGAGCGTGCTGCTGCATCTTCAGCGTTTCGATGACCGCGTGCGCCGGATGACCGTGTTCCTTCAACTCGACGGCAGCATTGGCCAAATCACATCCATAAGGTTCGCTGGAAAGACAGTGTGCACGTGCTTTCACCCAAGCTGCGAGCTGGCCTCTGGGATCGCCTGGACTTCCTGCCTCGAGATCTTCCCAGGCTTTGTCGAGTGTCTGGGAGCTGTGCTTGAGAACCTCACACACCAGATCGTCCTTCGAGCCGAAATGCCGGTATAGCGTCATTTTGTTGGTGGAGGCCGCTTCTGCGATCGCATCGACGCCTATGCCACGAATGCCATGTTCACGAAACAGCTGGCAGGCTGTCGAAACAATACGGTCCCGCGGTGGGATTTTCGGGTCAGCCAAACACTCAGACTTCTCGACTCTCATGAGATTGAATTTTTATCCTCTTGTGCGGTTGACAGGGATGTTACTGGTCGGTAACTATCGCATTGTTGCTGACCGGTAACACCCAGCTTCGGCTTTGTCAAGAATTGCCGGTTTTTCCAAGAACTTTGACTGCGAAAGGAGATTGTGATGAACGTTATGACAAACGAGATGACACTCGATGAACTGTTTGGGGATCCACTGATCCTTTCTGTCATGCGTGCCGATGGCGTCTCTTTGAACGAGTTGAAGGAGCTGATGTACTCGGCACAGAGATCTCTGAAGGCACGCGATGGGACGGCGCTGAGCGCGAAACTAAAGACGAGCGGACGCGCAGTGTCGCCCAAGCGGCAGCTGGTCGCCTCCATGCAGCCGATTTTTGCAGGGTTTCAGCCATGTAGCGCCAGTATGTAATCGTAGGTGCGGCATGCACCGTGTGCCGCAGCCGATGACATTGCCGCCATGGGCGAGGGGGTTTGACTGCCATGAGCAAGTCGGTTTGATGGAAAAGGTTGCCCCCAGCGATCGCGCGATCACCGGCCGTGCCCTGAGATTTCCTCAGCGGCTGTTAAATACCCTATCGGCGCATGATCGTGGTTAGGATGGCAACGCTCTTGAGGTGGGTCGTCCGTCAAACCGTAGTGGCCCGGTGCACGACACTTTCAAAAATCCTCTGCATTACGAGGACCTCAAGGCGGAGACAGACCATCGCCCGGTACACCTGCTACGGTCATGTGTCGTTGAAGAGCTTCCTGCAACTTCGGCATCCTGTTGCCGAACTAAGTTACATTGCCGGAGTTTCTCTATCCGGCAGCGTAAGGCCAAGCTCTTTCCGTGCTTTTTCCAGGGCGGGACGGTGCGATATCGTCGTCCGCAGTTGGCCCGAAGCAGTCATTGCCCTCGGCGAAATGGTTTGTGAATCCTGAATTTGGCGGGCGCGCGTCCGATGCCAGTGGTTCGACAAATTTTGCGGTATGGTGGAGAGGTGATTCAGATAGACCGAGGAGCCAAGATGTCCGCAGAAATCATCGTCGAACTTTCTTTGTTTGTTGAACATGGTCGAGAGAGAGAGGCCGCTAATTTCTATGCCGCTGCCTTTGGTGCGCAGGAAGAGAACACTAGTGACATCGATGGCGCTCTGGCGGCTGTCGAAATGCGGTTCGGGAATCTGCCTGTGTGGGTCGCCGGCTCTAATCCCAACCGCGAAAAGTCTCCATCCTACGGTGGCCCTTTCTTTCCGAAAGAACCAGGGGCGGTCAGCACGATTTTCCAGCTCAAGGTTGGCAACATTGAAGGTGTAATGCAGCGCGCCCTTTCAGCCGGAGCTGTGATCCGAGACGAAATCCAGACTGACGTAATAGGCCGCCGCGTGGCCTCGATCTTCGATCCGTTCGGCCACATTTGGGCGCTCGTTGAGCGTAAGGCCGAGGGCATGTCACTCGCAGCTTAAATCTGTCGCAAATGTCTGTCGCGAAACTTTGACTTTCGAGAGCGAGTTTCGCGACGAAAATTCTTTTTAGTTTTCAAGGCTGGAGGAGTTGTTTCATATATTACGATATTTTGGACGCATCTTGCACTAGTAGCAGCCGACGGAACAGGTCCGTTCGATCACATAATGAAGCCGCTCTTGCTCCTCCTGTCATTGAGTGCCCTCGACAACCGGCTGCACACGGATGTTTATCACGTCCGATACTCTAAGCGAGAGCCAGCGCCTGCTTAACCTTGTCTAGCGGAATCGTTCCGGGCCGCAGTTTTTCTCGTACCATGCGGGCAGCGAGTTCGCAGAACCAGGTATTGGCAGGTGTGGGGACACCATGCAGCCGCCCCAGTAGAACGATTTCACCGTTGAGATAATCGGTCTCGATAGATCCCGTGGAGCGGGCAAGGCTTTGCATGGAGGAGCTCCCCGCACGGCTGAAACCTGCGATCGATGCCATCTTCATCAGCCTTCCACGGTTGGGATCAGTCTTACCGACGCTCTGCCATTGCACGCCCGAAGCGGCGAATACGACCTCTGCCTCTGCGCGGAGAAGGTCGACGACTGGCGCGATATCTCCCTGGTTGGCGCATGCGGCCTCAACGATGTTGTGAAGGTTTAAGAGCAGCTTTCCATACTTGTTCTTCATCACGTCCGGAACCACAAAGGCTGGCAGGCCCGACGCCGTGAGCGCCTGCGCGACGGCTTCATCGACACTGTCGCAACCTTGCGGATACCGGCCAAGATAGAAATAGCCGGAGTGAGGTGATCCGAAGGCGAGGATCTCGCCGGGCGTGACAAAGTCGGCCGGCAGTATGACGCTCACGCCATGTACATTGGCAAAATGCCGCAAAGCGGTGCGTTCGTTCTCAACACCGTTCTGGAAGCAGAAGATCGACTGGTCCTGAAGACCAGCCGCTGCGAGTTGCTCGATCACTGCACCCATGTGTTGGGTCTTCGTACAGACCAGCACCACATCGTCAGGAAGAAGCGCGATCGCGTTCGGCGATTCCACGCATTCGAAGTGACAGGTCTCGGTTCCCCTGGGAGTGCGCAATGTCAACCCCTTCGCTTTGATCGCCTTTAGCTGCTCGCCGCGCGCGATCCCGATGACCTTCTGACCTGCCGAAGCAAGCGAGACCGCAATCGTGCCGCCGATGGCACCCACACCATGAATAATGAAACGCATTTTCAAACACCTTGTGCAAGCTATCCGGATAGGCCCATCTAGAATTTTAACAGACTTGGACCGAAGATAACGAACGTTTAGATAATATTTGCGATTCCGGCCCCATTAAAGATCGACGGCGCTTCGCCAGACCGACTCTTGGATTGTTTCGCTAGCGGAGGTTATTCACGCCTTACCCAGCGTTCATAGCCGAGTTCTCCAATCCGCTATAGCACATAACCCCACACGATATGTTCCCAGACCCGCTAAGGACGGGAATTCAAGCCGTGGAAGATGACGCCAAGACCATGCAGACGCGACACTCAGTCTAACGCTGTTTGATCTGTAGGCTGCGCTATTCATCATCTCCACCAGTTCATGCCTTCTGCCGCGATGAACTTACGTAGCGGAAGTATTCATCCAAAGCGCGAGAGCGGCAAATCATAGCAGCATCTATAATCCATTTGGTTGCATAATAGCGGACAATTCCATGTTTTCGCCACAATGATTGATTGCATTACGTTCAGATTTTGACAGCTGATTGATACTTTATCCGATCGACATCAGAGGTTCTCCATGACCGACCAGCCCTCATCGTCTGACTTCATTCAGGCGAGCCGCGTCCTCAAGGTCAAGTCGCCGCTCGGCGAAGACCAGCTTCTGCCGGAACGCATGGTGGTCAATGAGGGCGTCTCCCAACTCTTCGAAATCCGCCTGAGCGTCCGCGCAAAGAAGGAGGCGGTCAAGCCGGAAGAGCTTATCGGGCGACTGGTCGATGTCTCGGTGGAAGTCAGTCAGGGCGATGACGAAGAGGGCAGCGGCATCCGCCGTCCGTTCAACGGTCTGGTAACGGAACTGCATGAAGGCCCACCGATCACCCGTGGCTTGCGCTCCTACGCCATGACCATCCGCCCGCAGATGTGGCTGCTATCGCGCCGTTCCGACTGCCGCATCTGGATGGACAAGACGACGGTCGATATCGCCGAGACGCTGTTTTCCGAACACGGCATTCCGGCACCCGATACGTCCGGCATCATCACCCCTCCGCCTGCTCAACACTACAGCGTTCAGTTTAACGAGCCGGACCTCGATTATCTCTTACGCCGGTTTGAAGAGGACGGTCTGTTCTACTGGTTCAGCCATGAGGACGGTTCTCACAAGCTGCATGTGGCCGATAGCGCCAATGGCTGGCTGGGCCCATCACCCTCCGCTCAAGGCGAAGGCAAGGTGAGACTGGCACAAGGTTCCTCGGATCGCAACCACATTAATGACTGGGCACGACGTTTTTCCTACGTGCCGGGCCAGCGTGCTGGGGCTGACTGGAATTTCGAAACCCCCTCCATGGTGCCGGGCTCAATGACGCCATCACTGGTGCAGATGCCGGATGCGACCAAGCGCGAGCTTTACGAATATCCTTCCCGCATCAAGACGGTAGCCGAAGCAGAGCGGGCGCAAAAGCTCAGAACCCAAGCCACCGAAGCAGACCACGACCGCGTCTTCGGCGGATCGACATCCCGCATCCTCGAAGCCGGTCGCCGCTTCACCCCATACGAGGTGGCGCATCCCGAGCATGAGTATGAAGAGCATGTGATCATCAATGCAAGCCATACCATTGTTGACCGCTCCTATGAGACCAACAGCAACGAGCCGGAATACCGCAACCAGTTCGAGGCGATCCCGTCACGCGTGCCTTTAACCCCGCATCGAACCACCAAGCGTCCACGCATCGAAGGCACGCAGGTTGCCATCGTTGCAGGGCCGGAAGGCGAAGAAATCCACCCGGATCAATATGGCCGCATCAAGCTGTGGTTCCCATGGGACCGTAAGGCGAAGAAGGATGGGACTGATACGTGCTGGGTGCGTGTCAGTCAGGCATGGGGCGGAGGTACATGGGGTGCGCAGGTGATCCCACGTATCGGCATGGAGGTGATGGTTGCATTCGTCGACGGTGATCCCGACAAGCCGCTCGTCACCGGCGTGGTCAACAACCCGAAAAATTCGGTGCCTTACGATTTGCCCGCAAACAAGACCCGCATGGTTCTTCGGTCAAACACGCACAAGGGCGAAGGCTTCAACGAAATCACCTTCGAAGATGAGGCAGGCAAGGAAAATCAGTTCTTCCATGCGCAGAAGGACCAAACGACACGCGTGTTGAACGACCGCACCAAGCGCATCGACCGCCACGAGGTGGCATCGGTTGGTGGCAATCGCGCGGTCGAAGTCTCCGGCAACCAGAAACACGAAATAGGCGGATCGGTGAACACGGTTGTTGGTGGCACAGGTCCGATGGCGATGATGGCGATGGCGGGGGTGCAGGCGCTGTCGGGCCAGACGGCAGGACTGCTCAGTCAGGCAGCACAGATCGCTGGCGGCGGTGGGCCGGGCGTCGCAGCCTTTGCAACGACATTGGCCTCATCCGCTCTTGGCTTCCTTGGCGCTGGCGGCATGTCATCGCGTGAGGGTGTTGTGTCAGGGCCAAGCCCAAGAGCCGATGCTGGCACAGCACTCGCCGGATCAGGCACGGGTGTCGGCACCGATGCGTCAGGCCTTTTCCCTCTGCCTGGCATTATGAATACCATCATCGGTGCGTTTCAGTCGACATCCGTGGGTGTTGCCAAGGCCGAGCAGATCGGCGTCAGCAAGGTGACCAACATCGGCCAGACCGAAGTCCGACAGGTTGGAAAACAGCAGAACCTCACGATTGGCAACGAGCAATATGTCGAAGTTGGAAAAGGTCAGTACACCCGTGTTGGTGAAAAGATTACCGTCAACGTTGGTAAGCTCTACAACCTCGTCTCCGAGGAAAAGTACCACGGTGAAGCAAAGGTCTGGGAGATGTTTGGTGATGACACCATCCTCCTCTCCACCAAGGGCGGTTACATCGAGCTCAACAGCACTGGCATTCGAATCCATGGTTTGAAGATCGACATCGAGGGTAATCAGATCAACTTCAAGAAGGGCGGTCCGGGGGAAGGCGCTTCGTGTCTGCGTGAGATGGCTAAATCGTCCACGCCGTTTGTGAGGGGTTAATATGACAGACAACAGACAGCTGAAAGCCGTGCTACTCCAAGCCAATCGCAATATTTTTGCCGTCCTTGATGGTGCGCAATTCGACGACCTGCCCATGGCTCTGTTCGATAGAAATTTCATTCATCGTTCGCTCTATCTTGACAGGGGGACTGGCCCAGCCGATCAGCTTAGAACCGCTCCGCAGCTTGTGTGGCTCAATCGAACCTCGGATCAAAAAGACGACGTTCGTGATGTTGAGAGCCAGATCGATGAACGTGTCCTCGATAAGATTTTTGATCTTCTGGCCGACCGCCCGGCGGCCGTCTTCTGGCTATGTCATGCGGGCGCCGATGTCCTCTACCGGCATCTTCGCAGTATCAACAAGGTTCTGTATCCCAGGCCAGCCTATATAGGCCGTGATATCGACATTCCAGAGAGCGGCTTCGAGATCGTTACGTTTCGACATGCTGACGCGAATGTAATGGCGCAGATTTCCTCTGCGCTCGACTGGAATGGGCTTTCACGTTTGCTTGGCCCAGCCGAGGCGTTCTTGTTTACGCCTGAGGAGGATTGGAGCCCCAAGCCAATGCGGGTACAGAGGCATGATGAAATGCCATTTGCTCACAATGGACCCTTGAGGATTGGTCGCATCGAGCTACGCAATATGGCGCGTGTCCGCTTCGAGTGGCTGACCCGGCGCACGATCAATTACCTCGGCGAATACGCCCCGGCGCATATTCAGCGCGTTTCCGAGGCAAGGTTGAAAATGGATGTAGAGACTTGGCTCCGCGAGGCACAGACGTCAGGAGTGACAGGGGAGTCAGCATTCAGAAAGTGGTGTTACCTGCAGATGCTCCATGATGGTCGATTAGTGCAAAGCCAGTTTGCAGTAGATTTCAAGGCGCGGCGCGATACGGCAGTGTCCGCAGATGAGCGCGTCCATCAAATGATGAGATATATGATCGAACGAGCAGAGGCAGCGTAGCATGGCGTCTGAAGATAATGCTCATCCCTCTGCAAGCGAAATGAAGAATGCGGAAGCGGGTGCTGAGAATGGTGCAGCACCGGGCAATGTCTCGGAGACTTGTGAGACCTGCATCGCGGCAGATTGCAAAAAGAAGATAGAAGAGATCGAAAAGGAAACAAAGCGGATCACGGACATCAGAGACCCTATCGAAAGAAACAAAGCAATTACTGCTGCCTATGGAAAGTTGGCGACCCAAGACCCTAATAATCGTTGGATCAAGCTAGCTTCTGTTGTTTCTGCTCAAGGCGGATGTGCGATGAAGCTAACTCGAAGTCTTGACCCGGACGTGATCACTGGCATTGATCCCAAGTATGATTTTATGAATCCGACTGGTCTCGACCCCTGGTACAACATGTATCAAGCGCTAGGGGACGCAAACAACAGTATTTTTGGAGATATATATCCAAAGGCGGCTTATAGGGCTCGGCACGGTTATGAAGATATGAAGAAATGCTACGCGGCGGAAGGAAAGACAGTTCCCGACGGACTGAAAAAGTCTTTCGAAGCCCTAGAGAAAGGGGATCTTAAAGGTGCATCAGACCGCATGGCTGAATACGAGCAGCGAGAGGTCGTGCAACCCGTATATGAGCGTTACCGAGGAACTTTTTCAATGATGGAGAAGGGCAGTGCTGTGAAGAAATTCTTTACAGGAACCAACTTCTACGACATCCCCGTCTCAACGACTTGTGGCGACCCGAATGTAGTACCATTTGAAGGCTCGATCTCAAACCGTGATCATCGAGTTGGGTATTATAAAGCCCTAATGGAGCGGCTTTCATCACAGCAGGGCTGGACTTGGTAACGGAAAGAAATGAAGAAAATACTATCACTACTTTTCGTTGTCGTAATTTTTGCTGGAGGCTATCTGATGTCCAAACCGAACGATCCATCTGAAGGCGCACCCCGACAAATTGAGGTGGGAATGCAGATGACGGTAAAGGATTTCATAACTCGCAATAATTTATCAATGGGTCCGCGAGAACAGCAAGGATATGTGATAGACGTCGATTATCTTACCGATTGGATGCCCATCTTTTTCGATGACAATTGGATCACCTTGCGTTTCATTGAAGGAGCGCAGAGCTTTGAGCTGCCCCCTGGGCGTACTTTGCAAATTACTCAAAGAGCTGGTCGTATAGACGGACTTGCGTTCCGACCTTTTGATCAGCCTCGTCCCTTGAACGAAATGCACGACTATATCGCAAATCTGATTGTCACTCTTGAGGGAAAAGGTTGGCAGCCAACTTTGAGGATAAAGATTCCATCAAAATCAGAGGATTTTGATTCCACCGGGAAGAATCTATTTGCAGAAATGCAGTCGCCAAGTGGAAGCAGCCTGCAAATGAGTCTCAGGGATTACGGCCTCGCTCCCAAGCAGGAAAGCTTTATTCTCTCATTTGACCCAACGCATAGATCTGCGGATGAGAGTAGAACATATTTGCTAGAGGTCACTCTGAGCAGCTCTGAGAATGAAATTAGCTATGGTGATCTTATATATCCCCGTCGAATTTATGAGCTCGGCGATGTGAAGAAGGAACTACCACTCCGTTACTGGATAAACGATCCTGATTGGACACCGCAGAAGGCGGGCATGGTGCCAACTACACCGGAAGAGCGCGCCAATTCGGAATCGTCAAAGTGGAAAATGCCACCAAAATAGGCTGTTAGGAACTTTGTAATGTCCAGTCCTGTCGTTCTCAAAGGCCATATGCACGTCTGCCCGAAGGTTGACCCCGGCCCAAAACCACACATAGGGGGTCCAGTTATCTCGACACAACAAACGTTTGTCACAGTCGATGGCGTACCCATAGCTACCGTTGGCGATAGCCTGCTGTGCAGCGGCGTGCCAACCACTTCGGACAAAATTACAAGCGGCTCTTCGGTCGGTAGCATTCAGGGGAAGAAGATTGCCCGGTTGGGTGATACATGCGCTCATGGGGGCACACTTGTTGAGGGGGTTTCTTGGATTACGTTCGAATAACGGTTTTGCCCGATTTTGGACGGGTCTGGCTAACTGTAAAAATTATTGCCACGTGACAATTGAGACGTTCTCAAGGATGTCTGAAAAGGGGCTCGGGCTATTTCGATAATCTTTGCTCGTCGTCAATCAACGACAGACGATGTGGGTTCGATGTTCCCCATGTCCACAGCACGATATTGAGATCGGCGTCGGTCGTGCCGGGAGCGAAGCTTCTGACGATCAGACCGTGAAAACCCTCGTTTTTCAGGTCTCGGGCAAGCTGCTGCGTGGGCGCTTCGCCTCGCACCTTCATCTCGTCTCGCCAGGTCGTGTTGCTGAGCGCTTGAGGTGTGATCTGATGTTTTTCGAGAAGGCTCTCATCACGCGTATCAAACAATGGCGCAAAGTCCGCGTCATAGGATACGAGCGTGGCTGGTTGCAGGTTCCCCGCCTGGTTTGCCTCTTTGAGCGCCGTCATGATTGTCAGTGACGTGTAAAGTGCTGGCATACCTTTTGGATTGAATCGGCCGCCATAAAGTTCTGCGCCTCGTCCAGAAAGCGGCTCGCGAGCATAGAGTGGATTAAGCGCTCGGTAGAGCTTGCCTTTGTAGTGCATTGGCGCGGTCAGGCATGGACGCCAGCATCGATGGCATCGATATAGTCGAGGACGTCGTCAGCCCGGCCGTTCCGGACGAGTTGCATTGCGGTATGGCCGGAAAAGCCTGAAAGCGGTTCTGAGCGATACCAGGCATAGGCCATGAGCGCAGATCCGAAGCGGGGCTCAACCTTGTTGACGACTTCGATCATTTCACGAAGGCGCCTTTGGGTCTTGTCGGATTTGATCCGCTCTTTGCGCTGGACGGCGTCTTTGCCCAGGCCAGCACTCCGCGCGATGTCCTCACTTGTGGTATGAAGAACTTCAGCGATTTTGTTGGGCGCAAACCAGCCATTATCCGCATATTGTGCCAGAGCCATATCACATCCTCTGCGGCTGACGTTATTATTGACGCAATATAGCGTCAATTTATGTGGCATTCAAGCGGGCGGTACCAACCATTGCCGCAGACCATCTGGGTGGCGTGACGCGAATTCAGTCCGATGAGAGTTATCTGAAGAGTAAAATTGCGAGGTTGAGCTATGGCCCCCTGCCGCGCATGATCTCAATTACCTGCGCAGATGGCCGCCGACCGGATTGATGTCCTGATCATCAAACAGGGGTAATTGGCTTGTTCTCAAAGCGTATTCTAAAATTCCGGCGCTGAAAGTCCTCCCGAAAACAGACGAAGACTAGTTCAAGGTCTTGCGAACTGTCCTGTCTGCCCAGAAGACTGAACGAGGCGATGATGACACCGTTGTATCCACGGGTAATGCGAAACGCCGCGTTGCGCATCACGATGGCATCAGGATCTGCACGATCCCCGCGACGGTCATAGACGACCCAGAAGCGTGCTGCTTTCCAGGTCACCTCCAGCATTTCTCTGACTTTGGCGAGGAACTCTTCGGCACTCATTGAGGGTCCCCACGGCAGCGGCGTCTCGCCGGTATCGTCCGCGACACTGAAATAGCCGTCATACTCAATGCCAGAATTTAGCAGGTGCTCGATCCTGGAAAATGCTTTGTCTTCGGAAATTGTCGTCTTGAACAGGATTGCCATAAACGGGCCATTTCATAGATATCGGTCTGTTGCGCGTAAAACATCCATACGGTGAATACCAGTGCTTTGCGCTTCAGTGAAAGAGCTGGATTTGCGGGACATCGAGTGCAGATCCGCCTATTGAGCCGGTTTGGGGGCCGCAAGGAGCCTCAAAGCATCACCTTGTCGGACTTGGTGCTGTCGATTTAATCAGAGTATGTTTCGGGCATGGAGCCAGTCTGATTTGGACATGACGGCGCGGCCCTTATGTTTTGTCAGAAGTTCGGTTTCTGGCCCTGCTTGTTATGTGCTTTTTGGGAGGTTATACTGTTTTTGTAAAAAAGTATAACGTCAGGTTTCGCGTATGAAATCCATTGATCTCATATATCAGACAATGCTTGCCGAGTTAGGTCAACGTTCGTTGGATGCTGCCTGGACAGCCGACTTTCCCCCCGAAGGTAGGTTTACTCCTGTGAACGTAAAGGGTCGCAAATACTGGTATTTCGATATACCCGATGGGCATGGTGGGACGAAACGTCGTTATGTTGGTCCTGCTGACGACCTTGATATAGCGCAGCGTGTGGCTGAACATAAAAGGGATAAAGACGATTTACGAGCCCGCAGGCGCATGGTCAACACGCTGACTCGCGAAGGTGGAATGATCGCTCCTGATGCCATTTCGGGCGACATCGTTGAGGCGCTCGCCGATGGCGGCCTTTTCCGGCTCCGGGGTGTTCTCATTGGCACTGTAGCTTTTCAGTGTTATTCAGGATTGCTCGGCGTCCGTCTTCCGATGGCTGCGATCCTCACCGGCGATGCTGATATTGCTCAGGACTATGCCATCAGTCGCGAGGTTGAAGACAGCTTGCCTCCGATTGTTGAGTTACTTCAAAGCGTCGACGCTAGCTTTCGACCCGTTCCTCATCGATCTGGAGCCGCCTCCTCGTCAGCTTTTCAAAATGCCGATGGCTACCGAGTTGAATTTCTGACATCAAATCGTGGTTCTGACGACTATATTGATCAACCAGCTAAGATGCCAGCTCTCGGTGGTGCGAGCGCAGATCCCTTACGTTTTCTTGACTTTCTCATTCGAGACCCCGTCAGGACAATGCTGCTGCACCGGAGCGGCGTCTCAGTCGTCGTTCCTGACCCATGCCGTTACGCCATTCACAAGCTCATAGTTGCCAGCCGCCGCCACACTGATGGCCAAGGGCTGGTCAAGCGAGAGAAAGACGTTCGCCAAGCTGCACTACTTTTCAGGGCCGTGCAGCAGACGAGGCGGTCTTCCGACCTTGCACTCGTTTACAACGAAGCGTGGGAGCGCGGACCAGCGTGGCAGGAAGGTATTCGAAAAGGGGTAGGGATGCTCCCCTTACAAGATGCAGAGCAGTTTAAAACCGTTCTCATCGACGGTGCAAAGAAAAATCGCGAGGAAATAGAGCTTCCATTTCCAGATTGGGCTTCAGGTCAGATGTAACACCCAATGGTCATAAGGCAGGAAAACGCAACCATCCGGTCTATGCCGCGGACCTCACGATTTTGGCTCATCAACGATGATGCGTTCGATTTTTTCCGGATCACATTGCTCGTTGATAAGAAACTGCCGAACACCTCCGTCCTAAGTGCGGACATCGGCGAGTAACTTCTGCAAGTTTTCGATTCCCCGGCCTGTTAAGGTTATGATGCCTTTTTGCTGCCGTCGTGGGCATAAATATGCAAACGAGTTGAAGGAGCTGATGTACTCGGCACAGAGATCTCTGAAGGCACGCGATTGGACAGCGCTGAGCGCGAAACTGCGCACAAGCGGACGCGCAGTGTCGTTCAAGCGTCCGTGGCCTCGATGCAGCCAATTTTTGCAGGGTTTCAGCCGTGTTGCGCCAGTATGTAATCATGGATGCGGCATGGAATGTGTGCCGCAGTCGATGACATGACCACCATGGGGGAGGCGGTTTGACCATCGAGGGGAGGAGCGGTTTGGTGGAAAAGGCGTGCCGTCGTCTTTCTCGCTATCACAGGCCACTGCTTGATATACGCTTAGCGAATGTTCAAACTCCTATCAGCGCATGATTGTGGCTTGTTGTGCTCGACTGGATCGTGAGCCTTGTCTCCAGGATGGTAAGGTGGTCAGGTTCGTCCTGCGGCGAGCTGTGGTAGCGGTGCACTGCATTTTTTAATGATCTTCTTCATCGGGAAGATCGCGGGGCTGATCATCCACCACCAACCGCGTGACGTCCAGGCGCATTTCCGCCAAGGCTGCCTTTGGTTCATTGCGGCCATTACCACGATCTCATTCTACTGTCGACGGGCGCGCTCGCTGCGTAGGTTGGATCTAATTCGCTGGAGCGACCGTGAGGACCGACTGCCCGCTTACCAACCGAGCAGATAGAGCGTCGGCGACTTTTGCACTCGTAAGCCCACTTATGGGGAACGAGCCGCCGACGATCGGCTCCCGGATCATGGGCGTGGCGCTCACCTTGCCATCGATCAAAATGTTGATCGGCTTCTGCAAGTGATCACGCGTGAACTTAGCGAAAGCCTGCGCCCCCTCGCGGTCCAACCGGACAAAAACGCTGACTTGCTGGCTGGTCTCATCAAATATGGGCCGAGCCTCCGCCACTCCGAGTTCAACAACTTGTGCGAGAACTGGGAACGCAACAAGGTTGGCGGTGACGGCGGCGGTGATCAAATGGCGCATATTGTTATTCCTTCAGGCTCTGTTTTTTGACGTTGCCCGCATGGACGGTCGCGGAAACTATGGCGGATGTCTTCTGTGGCATATCTTAAGCGAGTCATCTAGTTGCCATCCGATCTTGCTGTAAGTTGGGCCGCCGTACTCCAGTGTTCGGCACTTGTTCTACCCAACTGCCGAAGTTTATCCTAGTAGGAGCGTCGCGCTATTCGCTATGGCCACTATCGGCGGATATCGTTGAAAAACTAAGCGTTGTCGGGACCAGCATGTCGTGATCCAATCGTCGTATTGGTTGCGGAAGATTTGAGCGATGATGGGATGTCAGGCAGCTCCGGCGCAGCTCTTTTAGGACCACTGCATTAACGATCACGTCCCCGCCGAGCACTTGTTGCGGGGGATCGACCGTCATCTCGAAACCGCGTGATGATCCCGGTCGTCATCCTATTTTTGATCAGGATGTTTGTTTTCACAGGCTGACCCGCTCCGGTATCTCGCTCAATGATGTTGCCACCCGATATCGGTATGCACGAAATCGTCGCCTTTATAGGCAATCTTCGTCCTATATGCTTTTGCGCAAGCGTAGGCGAAACAATCGCCCATGTTGAGCTTTGCTGGATGGTTCATGATCTTCCCGAACTGTAAGGCAGCATCAAGCGCCTTATTGCCAACGTCTGCGGAAATCATAGCGTCTTTGCAATCCAGATCAGCGGCAAATTGATCGACCATGCGACGGGCGGCGTCCATCATGTCCGGCGTGGCAGGCTTATCCTTGCCGGTGGCCTCGGCCAGTCGGAGGGTCAACGAAAGCGTTGCTTCGACGCGCACGACTGGCGAGACATAGAACGGTCCTCCATCCTGGTCCAAGCGGTCAATCAGAAAGGTCGCGTCATCTTCTTCCGAAAGAATGGCGACGATCACCGAGGCATCAATAAGAAGCATTATTCCTCGCCCCACATTTCATCAGTCTCGCGCTTGTGATCGCCGGGGGCAAAGGGACCAGCTTCTCGCGCCATTGCGAGCGATTTTGCCAGTCGGTCACGGATCGGCAGCTTCGCCTTTCGATTGGCAATCTCTCGTATGAGCGCATTCTTGACCGCATCGACCTTGCTCGTTTTCGTAAGGCCAATCAGTTCCTCGGTGAGGCGGTCTACTTCGGGGTCTTTGATATAGAGCGGCATAACATATCCTATTGAGGATATTATAATATCCTATTTTTCATATCCCTTCCAGGAAATATTGGGCGGGAAGGGAGTTTTGAGAGGGCTGGGGCTCCCCTTGGTTCAGTGTCAGGCGGTCGATGCGCCTGAATTGAAAGCCGCCATGCCTAAAAGACAAATCCCGCACGCTCTCCAGCGCTCGACGGATGAAGTTTGCTCGCCTCTTTCAACATCACAACGATATAATCCTGCTAAGCCTGTTCTGGAGTAGCCTTGCTTTTCCGGGACCGCCAGGAATGTGGTGATCGGTGGCCAGTTTTTCCTATCCGATGGGCGATGATAGCAATTTGCAGGTCTTTTGCCTCTCTGCAGCCTATCGGCTGAGAGTTCATGTGATAATGGAGGGTTCCGAAGGCTACCAAGATGCCGATCTGTCGGGACGCGTTTCTGGTCGCGGTGGCATCAAAACCCTTGCAGTGGGATAGCTTATGCGCGTTTTTCTTGTTCGTCACGGCGAATCTCTGGGTAATCTTGACGAGCGGGCTTACCGTCAGTTTGGTGATCACAATGTCCCGTTGACGCAGTGGGGATATCGTCAGGCAAGCGAAGCTGGGTCAGTGATCGCAGCCTATCTTGCAGGACTGAGCGAACCAGGGCTAACGAGGCTGCGCATATGGTACTCGCCGTTCTTGCGGACGCGCCAAAGCAAGGATGCTTTGCTTGAAGCCTTGACTGCCGAGAGCATCGGCAAAGTGCGCGAGGATTATCTCCTGCGAGAACAAGATTTCGGCCTCTTTACGGAAATCTATGACCATGCGGAGCGCAAGCAGAAGTTTCCCGACGAATTCGAGAAGTGGGCGAGACTACGCAGTAACAGCGGCAAATTCTATGCCCGGCCGCCCGATGGCGAAAGCCGTGCCGATGTGGCGCAGCGCACGCGGCTGTTCTTGCAGACTATTATGCACGAGGCGCGTCACGGCCACGACAATGCGGTGATTGTCGGCCACGGTGTCACCAATCGCGCCTTCGAAATGAGTTTCTTCCAGCATCCGGTCGACTGGTTTGAACAGTCCGTCAATCCTGGTAATGCCGACATCACCCTAATCGAGGGGACGCGCGAAATCGGATATACTTCCAAGCTGCTGCACCAGGCGAGTGATCGCCAACCTGGCCAGAACGATCTGCGAGAGTTATATGGCGCGGAAGTTACGCTGAGGCCAGGGATTGTGGGAGCACCTTGACGGCATCGAGATTGCGTCCTACCCAATATTGGACGCCGAGGGGGCAACATTGCGAGCCGATTGACAGGTTTGCCACAAGCCCAAAAATTTGCGACAGATCCAATCAGCACTATTATCGAGTTGAAAGAGTGATCGGGGCCATCGGGCTGATCCGCTCCGAGCATTTGCCCACTACACTGAACAGCCCGAGAACGGCTGCGGCGTCCCCATTTACAGATGCCGCCGAGTTCTCTTAATTTTGGAAGAAGGCAGCATGTCCTCAGGCAAAGACAAGCATCGCTCGATTTTCGATCATCGCGAAGCGAACAAATTTCCGCTTCCATGGAAAGTTGGCGCGTTTTTTTGGCTGGTGATTGTTGCGTTGATGCTAGCGGGTTTCGCGGCGCAGGAGATGGGGTGGCACGGACTTTCAAGCCGATTGTTTGGCTACTCGGCACTATGCGCGGTGGGCTACGTGATTAGCTGGCTTTGTTCTGTTTTTGTGTCCGTGAACTCCATTGCGAAGCGGACGAAGTACACTGCAACGCGACTGAGCTACATCGCGAAGCGACTAAACGGACGTAACGAAAAAGATTAGTGGTTATCCTCTTTATAAATATCCCTCCCACTTAATCAGTAACTTATAGGGCCGTTCGTAAAAAAGACTGGGACAGATACCATGGCTGTGCGATCCACTATCTCGTAATCATAAATCAACAGCCGAGACCATAACCACTTTGCCGACAACTGCAGCAGCCGTTGGGCTACCCGCTTCACTGTGCTTTTGCCGGTCCACTGGTCTCCTCGCTTTGGCCGTCAATCAACCCGAAAATGTTCCCATAACGTTCTCCAACTTGGCCTAATAGGAGCTTTAAGCCGACCTATGTGAGAGAGCGGGTCTACTGGGGCTAGTCGTCGGTAGATGACGGTTTTGCCATTGATTACGCATGCGATTGCGTCTTTCGGGGCAGTTCAGGCAGAGCGGAAATAACCTTCTAATTCCATCGCTCAATGATTAGAACTCATAGGCCCATTTGCGGTGGCCGATGGACCTGATGCGCCAGGGCTGGAGTTCGAGTTTCCGCCCGTCGCAGCAATGGTCGACGATGTCTGCGTATGATTTGAAGATCGGGTTTGAGAGCCAGTTCTGGTGCATGAATTGCCATAGGTTTTCAACCGAGTTCAATTCCCGATATTTCGGCAGCAGTGGCATGATGGTAATGTCTCTGGTAGGTTCGCACATTTGGATATATTTACTCATTTATCGTTGAGTTAATCATTGAGTTTAATATTTATACTTTGTAATTGAAATTTTGTTCTAATTGAGCGATCATGGGTAATCGAGACTAAAATATATATAAAAATAGCATATTGAACGGCGACTATTTATATTTATTTCGAGTCGTTGACAGTCGATCGGGGTGGCTGTTTTTTGGTTCGAGTTTTAGCCTTTGATCATGGTGGTCCTGCAGTTGTGCTATAAGTGCAAGGTTTATATAGGTTTTTAGCCGTTATAAGTGTGGATTTGCACGTGAATGCTGGATAGATTGATTGGGCCAAGTAGGCGATCGAGCTAGCAGCTTGCATTTACAATAACAGTATCATGATACTGTTATTGTAAATGCAAGCTGCTAGCTCGATCGC